>NZWE01000029.1 GCA_002697535.1 Actinomycetota bacterium
TTATTTATCAATTATTCCCAAATGATAAATAAACCAAACCACCATCTATATAAACCCTATATTAAGAAGTATAATAAAAATTATGAGTGCTATCACTGTATTTTATGATGGAAAATGTGGCGCCTGCCGTTTCGAAATTAACTTTTATAAAAAATTTAAACCAATAATACCTATCAATTGGATTGATATTACTAAAGACCCAGACTCTCTCAAAACCATTGATACTTCTTACCAAGAAGCTATGAAAACATTATATGTTTTAGATCAATACGAAAAACTACATGATGGCATAGATGCATTTTGTATTATCTGGGCAGCTATTACATGGTTATCATGGGTCCCTAAATTAGTAAAGTTACCCTTGGTTTATCAAAGTTGCTGGATCGTGTATACTACGTTTGCTTACCTGCGTTTTCGTTGGTATGGCTACGATAAATGTGAGCACCCAAATGATTGAAACTAATAACAATGAAACCGCTTTAAATGTATTAGGCACCCCCCTAGAACCATGTTGCTTCGCGCCACTAACAGGATTTTATCGTGATGGATCCTGTCATACAGGACCTGAAGATGTAGGAAGACACCTTGTTTGCGTATTAGTAACAGAAGAATTTCTAACATTCTCTAAAGAAGTAGGAAATGATTTATCAACCCCCAATCCCGACTATGAATTTGTCGGACTAAAACCTGGTGACTGGTGGTGTTTATGTGTTTTACGATGGAAAGAAGCTTTTTTACATGGCGTTGCTCCACAATTAAGACTAGAAAGCACCCATAGTAGTGCATTAAGTTACGTTGCTCTCGATGAATTAAAACAATACACCTATAAAGAAGTTAAATAAAAAAGCTCTCTTTATATCAAAATACTTAGATTAATCCTTAAAGAGAGCGTAACCCATTAAGTCATATTACATTAAGACTATTCCTAAGATGAAATTGAAATTGAAACCGGCTTAACGCTATCAATCTTAGCCAATGTTACAGTTAAAACTCCATTTTTTAATGAAGCATCCATACTATCCACATTAACATCCGGAATATAATAGGTCCGTTTTTGTTTCCCCAACGAAAACTCTGACAAATGGGTTACTGAATCAGAATCTTTATCAACATCAACAGAGTCAATACCAACCGTTAAATACCCCTCCTCATACTGAATATCTAACGCTTCTTTTTCTATACCAGGAACTGAAACAGAAACAAGAATAGCAGAATCATTTTCCTTAATTACAGTTGGTAAATTCTGCATCCCTATTCCATAATCAGCCACATCCGGAATCACTGAATCCAGAAATGTTAAAGACGGATAAGATAGTTTTTTTGTTTGCCACATATTGGCACCTCCTAAAATAGTTTCAGCATAGGTAATGAAAAAACAATGCCAACAAAAAACAACAAAAATGTTCACAAATAGAACAATTTTATGTTCAGAAATAAAAAATTTTAATCATAAGTGAACAATACTAATCTATCGTCAAGCAAGACAATTTGTACTACCATTAACAATCATGGCAACACCAAAAAAAATACAACCTCAAGATCTAGAATCTGAAAAAAGCTTATTAGGAGCAATGATGATCTCTAGCGAAGCCATCTCACTAATTATTGGAAAAGTATATGCCAATTCATTTTACAAACCTTCCCACGGAACTATCTATGAAGCCATTGTAGACCTTTATAACGAACATGAACCCATCGATTTGCTAACCGTATCCAATAAATTAAAAAAAGAAAAAAAATTATCTGAAATAGGAGGAAGAACCTATTTAATTGAATTAACAGAATGTGTTCCAACTGCATCAAATGCAGATTATTATGCCAGTATTGTTGCCGAAAAAGCCTTATTAAGAAAATTAATTACAGCTGGATCTAATATTATTAAAGACGCCTTCGATGAAACCAATGAACCAAAAGAGGTAATAGAAGAAGCACAACAAGCCATCATTGATTTATCAAAAGAAAGTTTTAAAGATAACTTTATTCACTTAAAAGAAGCCGTAAATACGGTCTTTGAAAAAATTCAAACTACGACTCCAGGCGAAGATAATCTAACAGGAATTCCAACCGGATACCCAGATTTAGACAATATGACATCAGGCTTTCAACCAGGTGATTTAGTAATTCTAGCAGCAAGACCTTCAATGGGAAAAACAACTTTAGCATTAAACTTTGCCCAACATATGGCCATTCAAAACAAAGTCCCAATTGCCATTTTTAGTTGCGAAATGCCTTCAGAACAATTAGCCGTAAGGTTATTATGCTCTGAAGCAAAAATAGATTCAAAACGAATGAGAACCTCCTCATTAAAAGATAATGAATACAGAGACCTAAATTTAGCCTTTGGAAAATTATCAGAAGCCCCTATCTATATAGATGATGCTCCCAACCTATCTCCATTAGAAGTAAAAGCAAAATTTAGAAGACTTGAATTAAAAGTAAAACCAGAAATTGTCATTATTGATTATCTACAACTATTACGAGGAAGTAAAAAACGCTCTGAAAGTCGCTATCATGAAGTCTCTGAAATTGTACGAGAAATTAAGGCATTTGCCAAAGAAGCAAATATAGCCGTTATAGCATTATCCCAATTAAGTCGTGATATAGAAAAAAGACAAGATAAACGTCCGATGTTATCCGATTTAAGAGAATCAGGAGAAATCGAACAAACCGCTGATCTTATTATGTTTATTCATCGTAACGATGAAGTAGATGCATCAAATCTGGAATTTTCAAATGTTCAGCTCGTAATAGCAAAACATAGAAATGGACCCACCGGAAATATCGATCTAGGATTTAGAAAACAAGTATCTACCTTTGTTTCTGTAATGAAATCACCTACTCCTCAACCACCTGTACCAGAACCAATGGTATGAAACTAAAAACATTTTTAGTTATTATCTCATTATCAAATACACTTTTTGCTCAGCTTCCAGAAAATATCGATCTAGAAGCAGACCATATTATCTTTCAAAAAAATAATCATCGCTTACAAGCAACATCAAATGTAATCTTAAGTTATGAAAATCTAACTACATATACTGAAACCTTTATCTATGATACTAAACTATCTGAAGTCAAATTCCCTTCATTTTTAAAATTAAGTAATCAAAAACAAAGCCTAACAGCAGATTCATTAATATATAATTTCAAAAAAAATAAAGGCCATGCAAAAAATATTACAATTAAATCCAATAAACTAACCCTTAAAACAGAAAGCGCTTCTATTAGCCCTTTAAAAGCAACCCTACACAACACCTCCATTTCAAATTGTAATTTAAAAGAAAAACATATTGCCATCCACTCCCAAAAAATTGATGTTTATCCAATGCTTGGTATTATAAATGCAAGAAAAAATTGGCTTGATATTCATTTCTTGCCATTTCGAATTCCTATCCCATATTTCCCTTATGGCACAAAAACTCAAAATATTTTAGGAAAAAATCAATATATTCCTGAACTAGGAGAAAATAGCATCATGGGTAAATATGCGATTTATAAATCATCCTATATGCTTAACAAATATATATCAGGAACAACCGATATTGGTTACACAGAAAATTTATATTGGATTATAGGAGGTAGTAATACAATCTATAAAAACAAATATTTTTCCCAAGCTATTCAATACCATTATTACAATGTCATACAAACAACAGCTTTATACTCCATAAGTAAAATAACCTTTTACAAAAAGAAAAAGAAAAAATTAAATACAAATATAATAGATAAATTAATTAATCCATTTCTCTATCAAAACCAACTTAAAAATAATGAGCTAAACGTTATATTACAAAAAAAAGGAATTTTCTATAATTATTGGGTAGATTACCTGCCGAAAATAGAATTTTTAATTCCAAAATTAAGCTATCACAACACCATTATCGATACACGGCTATCAATATCAAATACAACAGAATCAACAAATGACACAAGGTTAACAGAAAAAAAACATTTTCAATTTAAAAACTCGCTGACAAAAGAACTCACCATAACAAAAAAATTACATATAATCCCAAAACTTAATACAGATATAAATCAATATACAAATACCCATCATTGGAATCGAATATTTTTTGTAACCACATTAAAATTAAATACCGTGTTAAAACCCGAAATAAGTTATTTGCAAAAAGTAATAAATAAAGGAGCTAGCCCCTTTCAACATGAACAAAAATTTGCCTTAATAAACAATGAAATAGGTTTAAAGATTAAAAAACATACCAAAAAAACTCAATTAGAATATGAATCATTTTTCACAATAGAATCCCAAGAATTTCGTAAACAAAACATATTCTTCCTCTACAAATTTCACTGTTGGGGCCTAGGCATTAAATGGAAAATTAAAGAACAAGCATTCTCAATACAATTTGCCCTAAATTAGCACACTAAAACATCTAATAGTAAACTAAGAAACAAAAATCACCATTTTAAGTTACTTAATATAACTTACAAATCACAAATTTAAAGATTAAAAAATAAATATAAATGTGAGTTTTTATGTGAGTTTTTAAAAAATAAACAACTAGCAAAAAAACAAACTAATACCGTATACTTAGCTCCATGAGTAACGAACTATCTGATACAGAAATGATAACAAAAAAAGTAAATGGGAAAAGCATAACATTTGATATTAAAGATACCGTTGATATTATTTGGATGAGTCAAAAAACATTAGCAACATTCTTTGAAAGTCCTTTTAAATCAATCATAAAAGCACTTAGTATCATTTTAGATGAAACACCTATCAATAAAACAATCCATATAAGAACCATATCCTACATAGACAAACAAGAAACAGCATCTCAATCCATTCAAGAAACACAATACTCATCATATATCATTTTATTATTAGCATTTAAATTAAATAGCCCTACAGCAAAAGCATTCCAACAGTGGATAATTGAATCTCAGTTCAACTTAATCAAAAATGGATTTATAATAGACAAAACAAGACTGAAAAACTCGGAAAAAAGATTTAAAAAATTTCAACAACAAGTAAAAAAACTAACAACTTCTTAAACGATCAACAATCTCCTTAACCGTTTTCGCAACAACGTGCATTTCCTCAATCGAATTAGTTAAACCAACACTAAAACGAATACTAGATTTATTATCATCCACAGAAACACCAATAGCATCTAAAACATGAGAAGGCTCAATAGAACCAACTGAACAAGCAGACCCCGTAGACAAAGCAATCCCTTCTAAATCACAATTCATAGCTAAAGCATAACCACTACAACCACTAAATGTAATATTCAAGGTATTAGTTAATCGTAATGGTGAATTAGCAGCATTAACAACCACACCATCAAGCACTAAAAACTCCTGTTTTAAAAACTCAATCAAAGACTCTGTATGCTGCTGATAATAACTAACATCGATCCGAGAAACAGCCGTACCAAAAGCAATAATACCAGGAACATTTTCTGTAGAAGCTCTTAACCCCCGCTCATGATGCCCCCCATATAATAAGGGATTAACGTTAGTTTCATCTTTTATATATAAAGCACCCACACCTTTTGGAGCATAAAGTTTATGAGAAGAAAAAGACATAAAATCAACATTTAATTGATTAACATCAATATGATACTTACCTAAAGCCTGAACTGCATCTGTATGAAATAAAGCAGCATGCTCATGAGCAATTTCACACAATAATTGTATATCCTGAATCGTCCCTATTTCATTATTAGCTAACACAACACTTACTAGCCTAGTATAAGATTTAAATAATCCTTTAAACACAGATATATCAATACAACCATTATCATCAACAGGAATAAAATCACATTCAATATCAAAACTTTTTAAATAAGTCGTCATTTCCTTTACACTAGAATGCTCAATAGAAGATACTAAAATATGAACAGGATCAGACGATTGCCTCTTTAAATAAATTGCTTGCATTAACACGTGATTATTAGCTTCTGTACCAGATCCTGTAAAAATAAGTTGATCTACTGATGCCCCAAGACAATCAGCTAATTGCTGTCTAGAAAATTCTATAGCTTCTTTTGCCTGCCTACCAAGCTGGTACAAACTTGAGGCATTTCCATAAACTGATAAAGCCTCTACAAAAGAAGCTTGTACATCAGAATGAACAGGCGTTGTAGCATTATGATCACAATAAATTAATTTCGAATTCATTAAACATAAACTAGCTCATCTAAATGTTTTTTTAAAGTACTATATAATGTTTTACGAACATCAATTTGAGATTCCTTAACAGACTTAATGTTGTTTTGTGTCATTCCAAAATCATGATCATTCTGAATGACAGTATGTAAAAACTCCTTAGTCTTTTCCTTAGTAATCCTTTGTATATCAGGAAATTGAGGATTAAAATATAAATCTAAATAAAGCTTCATTTTCTCACCTAAATAAGAAAAATCTGATGAAGGACTATCAAACATAGCTCTTAAAGCCATTGATCTTCCATCAGGAGATGTAACCGTTAAATCATCAGGCAAAAAAGGATATAAAAACATAAATAAACGACTCAACTGCTGAGTCGGCAAACTCGAAATTACCAAAAACAAAATATCTTTATTTACATCCGAGCAAACCATCTTGATAAAAGATTTTTTATCACTAAGAAGAGTTAAAATTTTAGAATCTAATGACCCTAAAATATCTAAATAAGTTGAAAAAAAACCTCGAATACCTACCATGATATCAACAGGAAGATGTTTTTTATGTTGAGGTTTTGATGATAAACGATCTTGATAATAAGCAATAAACTTCATCATAGAATCATCATAAATCCCCCAAGAAAACCGATCACTAAAACCACTATCCCAGGTTAACAAAACATCATCCCCATCATCAGAAAAAGAATTTAAACAAGACAAAGAAACACCCCCAAACATCGACATTCCGGCAAGAAGTAACATTTGCATATAAGTAATAAAAGCATCATTTTCAAGAAAACGCTTATCATGATCAATAATAGATGACTCTCCCAAAACATCTTTTAAAATTCGATGATCATCATTATCTTTCATCAAAAAAGATTGAACACAATCTAATTTATTAGCAACCGATTGAAGAATAGCAATACCAGGAGGAAGATTATATTTCATTCAAAAATTTAATCACTATCGACTTGTTTTTGAATACCCTGAATTTCTAAAAACTTATTAACATCCAACGTCTTTAAATCAATACTACTCCCAGATGATGCCGGCATTAAAATAATTCTCTTATCCTTTAATGCTTTAGCCATTTCTAACTTCACCATAACCTTACCTCCCTGCTGAGCTAAAGCCTGATTCATTTTCTCGATCCCTGTGGCCTCGGCTCTTCCCTCTTCTTTAATAGCCTTAGCAATCTTTTCTTGCTGAGAATAATAAGCATCTGCCGCTATAATAGCCTTATCAAACTCACCATCTGCCTTTGCAATATCTTTATAAACATCCCCTTTAGCAACTTCTAATTTTCGTTTATATTCTTCTTGCTTTGCCAATACTTCGGATCTCAATTTTTCCGTTTGTTGATCCGCAACTTTTTTATCTTCAATAGCTTGTTGATAATCATCATTAAAACGATAATCCTTTGTTAAAACACGTTCAACAATAACACCATAAGGCTCTAAAATATGATTTAAATCCATTTTAGCTTTCTCAGATTTTTTGGCCCTCAACTCAGCAGTATAAAACTCTTCAGTACGTAACTCTCCAAAAATATCTCTAGGTAAACTACGAGTAATTACCCGAACAATTTTTGTTCTCAACTCTAAATCAGAAGCTGCAACATGAGATAATATATAAGGAGCTTTTTCAGGTAAAATACGATATGAAATAATTAAATCCAAACTAATATCGTTCCCATCAATAGTTTTAAATTTAATATCATCTTGTCCAAACAAATCTCCTTTAGATATGTTAGCTGTCATTTCCATATTCTGAATATTAGTATTAAACGTATGCCAATCTGTTACAAAAGGAAAAAAGATATAAGTAGAACCAGGAGCATAAATTTCATTTTCAACACCTTTCTGACCAAAAAAACTAAATTTTTTAGTTCGAACACCAACCTCATTAGGTTTAGTACTGTAAAATACACAGCCACTCAGCATAAAAACAATTAACAAATTTAAAACAACAATAAAACGTTTTGATATCATCATTCAAACATAGCCCTTGTTTTTTCTAAATTAAGAGGATTCACACCATAGTCCCCATCACTAGGTAAAATGATAACCTCTACCCCCTCTAAAACCTTAGCCATTTCCAACCCCACTAAATTTTCCGCCCCCATCCCCTTTAACGCTATATTCTTTAATTTAGTTTTAAAAGCTTCTGCTCGCTTAACTAATAAATCAGCTTGAGCATGTTTTGTACGAACATAAAGTTCCTGTTCAGCCTTTCGGGTTACTTGATACGCTTTGCCCTTCTCTAATTCAACACGTACAATAGCTTCTCCTTCTTCTATCATTTTTTGCAACTGTGCATTTTGAATAGCCGCTTTTGCTTCAGCTTGATTTTTATAGATTAATTGATCTTTTAACTTCTTTTCTTCTATATTACGTTGAATTTCAGATGAATATTTAAAATATCGAATTAAAACATGCTCAATAGCAATACCCTTTTCTTCTAATTCGCTAGCCAACTTAATCCTAGCTTGATTCATTTTTTCAACACGTAAATAAGGATTATAAAATTCTTCAGTAGTTAACGTCCCCAACGTTTCCTTTAACGCAGGCTCCGTTTTTGGCAAAATACCATTAATAAAATATAATTCACCTGGCCCAATTGTTTTAATAACTTGAAGTGGATCATCAATACGAAAAATAACAGAAACATCCACATCAACAAAAAACCCATCAGACGTTTGAATATGTGCTGAATTATCAATAAAACGAGATGACGCTTGATTACGCATAGACGTCAAATCAAAAACTTGTAAATCTTTGGGAAAAACGTGAAATATATGAATACCAGGCACCATAAAATACCAACCTGTATCATAAACCGTACTTTGAATACCTCGATTTAAACCAACCCTAACTTGTTTGATGGCAACTTCATTAGGTTGAACATAAATAAAAAACGCATTAAAAGAAAATAAAAATAAAAACAATCCACCAAGAAAAAAAACAAAATAAGATGAATTCAAAACCTGTTTAAGCCAGTTTTCAATCTGTTGTCTAAGTTTATCAGGATGCATTAGAAAAATACTGTATCATATGATTGGACAAAAGAAAACTTTAACAACCCTATTTACGATATGAATATGAAATCCAAAAGTTAACATCAGTATTCCCATTTTTTAGTGATGGTATATGACGTTCTCCATATAAATTTTTTAAATTATAATAATAAAAACCAAACTTTTAATTTAAATGTAACAGATTACGATTAGAGGACCATGATCCCATATTAATAAAATCCTAACTAAATAAAGTTAAAAAAGTTACTGACCTATTCGTATACGGCTTAACAAAAGTAACAGAATCAATATTAAAAGAAACAAAAGGCCTTACATTAGAAAAAGCAGATATTATAAACAAAAAAAATTAAATAATAAAACGAAAACCCATATTATCTTAAGTCAAGCCATTCATAAAGACAGATAGTCGTTTTAAAGCTTCCTGAATCTGATCCATCGATGTTGCATAAGATAAACGAATATAGCCCTCAGCTCCAAAAGCAGAACCAGGAACAGTTGCCACCAACTGCTCTTTTAACAAATATTCACAAAATGTCACAGCATCTTGAATAACCCCCGATTCACATCGCTTACCAAATGATGATGATATATTAGGAAACGCATAAAAAGCTCCTTTCGGCTCAATACAAGACACTCCCGGCAAATCATTTAAGCCCTCTATCAAAGCCTGGCGACGTTCTTGAAAAGACTGCTTCATCTTAGCTACAACCTCTTGAGAACCTCGAACCGCTTCTAAACTAGCCCACTGTGAAGCCTGAGCAGGATTAGACGTTGAATGAGACTGAATATTAGACATCGCCTTAATAATACGAGCATCCGCAACAGTATAACCAATACGCCATCCTGTCATTGAATAAGCCTTAGAAACCCCATTAACAATAATGGTCCGATCTTTAATTTCATCTCCTAACGATGCAATTGAAACATGATCCCCATCATAAATCAGCTTCTCATACAACTCATCCGAAATCACATAAATATCATGCTTAACAATAACAGCCGCTAATGCGGCTAATTCTTCTCTAGAATACACCATGCCAGATGGATTTGAAGGAGAATTTAAAATAAATAACTTTGTCTTTGGAGTAATCACAGCCTCTAATTCCTGAGGAGTAACCTTTAACTGATTTTCTTCTTTAGTTTCAATATAAACACAACTACCCCCTAACACCTCAACCTGACTCGGATAACTAACCCAATACGGAGTTGGAATAATAACTTCATCCCCAGGATTTAACAAAGCCATCTTTGCATTAAATAAAGAATGCTTCCCTCCACAAGAAATAATAATATTATCACTAGTATAATCTAGTTGGTTTTCTTGTTTTAATTTTGTAACAATAGCGTCCTTTAAATCCATAATCCCAGAAGCTGGTGTATATTTAGTTTTACCATCAAGAATAGATTGAATCCCTGCTTGTTTTATAGATTCAGGAGTATCAAAATCAGGCTCTCCCGCACTCATTCCAATAACAGGTTTCCCCTCTTTTTTTAACTGATTAGCCATAGCTGTAATAGACATCGTAATACTAGCCTTAATACCTAAAGCTCTCTCTGAAATCAAACGTGTCTTTTCTTTTTCTGCCATACAAATACTCCTTACATTAACTCATAATACATGATACTAAAAAATTTTAAAAATTTATTAACTTTATGAAAGTACTAAAATATGTTTAAGAAAACAAGAACACTGGGAACTAATAAATAGATAATTTAAGCATTTTATTACAAAATAAACTATAATTAAAAAAATTAACTAGGGCTAACAGGTAAATGATAAACTTAAAATACAAAAAAACAAAACTAGAAGGGTTCGCCGATGCAATGACACATGGTATTGGCTTAATATTCAGTATTGTTGGTTATTTAATCTTAATTTTAAGTGCTGCAAAATCAGCAAATACATGGATATTTATAGCATTTAGTATTTATGGAATTTCATTAATATCAACATACCTATCCTCAACCATCTACCACCTATATCTATACTATCATCCTGTTCCTAATAAACACTTTAAACGAATACTACTACTATTTGACCATTGCTCAATCTTCTTTCTAATTGCTGGATCATATACCCCCATACTATTAATTTTTATGCGTAATAAACTTGGCTGGAGTTTGTTTTGTTTAATTTGGTTTTTAACCTTTTCCGGAATGGTTTACAAACTTAAATTTATTGGAAAATTCAAACGATTTTCCTTATTTATGTACTTATCAATGGGTTGGTTAATTTTATTATCAATAAACGACTTAATTCGCCTTGTCCCAATCGATCTAATTTGGTTTTTATTAACAGGTGGTATCTTTTATACAGTTGGTATCATTTTTTATCAAAAAAAATCTATTTATTTCAATCATGCAATATGGCATATGTTTGTTTTAATAGGCAGTATTATCCATTTCCTAGGAATTATTTTTTTTATAAAATAAAATCCACACCATAACCAACATGATTAATCCCTTCTGCAATAAAAACGAACTTGATATAATAAACTAAAAATATGTCTCCAAAACATCTATTAACCCTATTATTAATAACCCCCCTATTTATCCAGACTTCCAGTTATGCTTTTTTTAACTATACATTATGTAAAAAAGAACCTATTGAATTCTCTGGAGAAAAAAAATATCCATTTAACTCCCTTCATGAACTAAAATCACTAGATGATTTACATAAATTTGGGTTAAGCAGCCCTGATAAAACAGATCATGAAAAAGGAACTCAATTAATTATGCTAGCACTATCAAACGATGTAGCAAACTATCCTGATTGGTCCCTTGCTCATGGATTATTAGGAACAACAATGCTAAATGCATCTCCTATTGAAAAAGCAAGTTACCAATCCTTTTTCATGTCACTAAATAATTTTCGTAACTACAAAATGAATGAAAACCAAAAAATAATGTTTTTATTTGAAACAGATACTAACGCTATAACAAAAACCCCATCCCTTATTGTAAAACGAGAATTAGTAATTACCGCCATTAGCAGAAGCCTCCACAATCGGTTTACATATAATGGAACCGGTGATTTCAAACAAATCTATACCCCAGAAAAAAATAGACATTCGCATAAACAACTAAAAGAAATGCTAAAAACGGGGTTATCTATATATGGAGAATTTGAAGATAGAGAGTTTGATGACCAAACATTATTATCAATACTAGGAATAACATATGCTACCTTAACTTTTGATAACGTTGATCTATCTGACTTAGACTTACGTTACCTAGATCCAAAATCTATTTATAAAAAAACCTTAAAAATCACATTAGATTCTCTAGAAAAACGTCCCAAACATGGCTACAAATTTCTTCTATTATTAAATGATAAAATGGATCGAAAAAAGTTATCCACCAAAGATAAAATGTTATTCACTAAAAAAAATATTATCAAAGAACCTCTCTTAAAAATCATTCATAATGATCTAAATACCTTATTAGAAAAACCAAGTAAAAAACTTAAACTAAAAAAACGATCTAACAAAAGAAAACCTAGCATTACACCTCCTAAAAAAAAGACTCCAAAGGTTCAACAATCATCTCAGGAAAATACAAAACTAGAAACCAATGAAACCACAGAATCAACAAATAAAATAAATCAACAAGAAACTCAAAACAATAAAAAATCAGAGCCCAATGAACGCACAGAATCAACAAATGAAACGGATCAGCAAGAAACTCAAAACAGTACAAAATCAGAACCCAATGAAACTACAAAATCAACAAATGAAACGGATCAACAAGAAACTCAGAACAATACAGAATCAGAACCCAATGAAACTACAGAATCAACAAATGAAACGGGTCAGCAAGAAACTCAAAACAGTACAAAATCAGAACCAAATGAAACTACAGAATCAACAAATGAAACAGATCAACAAGAAACTCAGGAAAATGCAGAACCAGAAACCAATGAAATCCCTCTATAAAGAATAGATTGACTTTTCTACATTAAACACCAATAGTAATAAATATGGATTTAGCACATGAAAATGACATCGTAACCATCCATTACACAATTCGTTATACCAATGGTGAACTCTATGACACAACCGAAGGAAAAGAACCTATTTCTTTTAAACTCAATTCCCCTGACATCCTTCCTTTCATCCCCACCTTAATTAAAAACATGAGCATCGGGGAAGTCAAAACAATTACAATAAAAGCAAAAGATGCCTTTGGAGAAAAGTTGCCAACATTAATTAAATCTATAAAAACCGAAACTATTCCAACTCATGTTAAACAAGAAGTGGGTAATAAAATTGAAATTCAACAAAAAGACGCACTTCCATTACAAGCAACCATTATCGATGTACAAGACACCTATATAACCATAGATGCAAACCCTGCCCCCATAGGAAAAGACTTAGTAATTAAAATAGAAATAATCGATATAGAAAGTGAAAACTCTTGAAATAAATATACTTTTTTGTTAAAAATAAGTTGCTGTTTTGGAAAATCTTACCTGTTACTATATTTATCTGTAATATTAGTATAAGATTTAAACATAGACATTGCACTGTCTTGTTTAAACAAGAGGGTATGTTAAAAACAAGTCATTAATGATGAGGTTAAACAAATGATTATAGATAATTTAGATCAAGTAGCAAATCAAATTGAAAATGAACGTGGAATTAAAAAAGAATTTTTATATGAAGCACTAGAACAAGCTCTAGCATCAGCATGCCGAAAACATATTGGAGATGGAAGTCAATTAGAGTGTGCACTAAATCCATCAGCAGGAACCATGCAATTTTTTCGTGTTAAAGAAGTTGTTGAAGATATTTTCTCAGAAAGCACAGAAATTTTAGTAGAGGAAGCTAAAAAAATTGATAAAAAAGCAGAACTAGGCGACGAAGTTAGCGTTGAATTCATTCCGACAGACTTTGGACGAATTGCAGCACAAATTGCAAAACAAGTTATCACACAGCGTTTACGTGAAGCAGAAAGAGATTCTGTCTTTGAAGAATTCCAATTAAAAATCGGTAAAGTCGTTAACGGAACAGTACAACAAGTAGAAAACCGATCTTACTTAATAAATTTAGGAAGAACAGAATCTATCTTAAATTATTATGATCAAATTCCTGGAGAAAAATTTGAACTTAATGAAGTCATACGTGTTTATGTAACAAATGTTGATAGAAATAATAGACGTAATATGGTAGCTATTTCACGTTCTCATTCAGGACTACTTCGTGCTTTATTTGAATCTGAAATACCTGAAATTAATGACGGAATTATCGAAGTTATGTCAGTTGCAAGAGAACCTGGCATTAGAGCTAAAGTAGCCATTAAAACCAATAACCCATCTATAGGAGCAGTAGGTACATGTGTAGGGCAAATGGGAGGGCGAATACAAACCATTATTAAAGAATTAGGAAATGAAAAAATTGATGTTTTAGAATGGAATGAAGATATTAAAACATTTATTGCCAATTCATTAAAACCAGCCAATATTTCAAATGTATTAATTACTGACATTGAAGAAAAACAAGCAACAGTAGTAGTAGAAAAAGATCAACTATCTCTAGCTATAGGAAAAGCAGGAGTCAATGTTCGATTATCAGTTAATCTAACAGGGTGGAAATTAAATGTAATTAGTACTGAAGAATTTAATGAAAATCATAAATCAATTATTGATAAAATTCAAAACAATAAAGATCTTATCCAAGACACACAAAGTGACTCTAATTCACTACAAAATTCACAATTAGGAAAAGCGATAGCAAACGATATAAATAAAGAAAAAGAAAAACAAATTGAAGAAACCAAAGAAAAATTAAAAGAAAAACTAAAATCGATTCAAAAACAAGAAGAAACCGAAATGAAAGTATCTGTCCTAGCAAAATTATTAAATGTAAAAACAGCTGAATTAATGGAAAAAGCAAAAGCAAAAGGAATAGACATAAAAAGTAATCGTAGTACACTAACACCTGACCAAGTAAAAAATATTAAAGAGAAGGTGTTTATTTGAAGGTCCAAGACATTGCAAAAGAATTAAATGTTGATTTAGGTACATTCCTTAGTTTTTTAAGAGATCAAGGCATTCGCCAAGTAAAACCTTCCACAAAACTAGATCCAGGAACAACAACAAAAGTAAAAAACAAATACAAATCTCAATTAGAAAAAAAGAACTCTGAAAATATAGAACTCCCTGAGAAAACAGTATCATTTAACAAAGAATCTATTAAAGTATCAGAACTAACAACCCTGCTTGAATTTCCAATGGCACAAATTATGAAAGTCTTTTTGCAAAAAGGACTCATGGTAAATTTAAATTCTGAAATTGATCAAGAAACCTTAATTGAAGTTGCTAAAGAACTTAACATCACAATAAAAATCGAAGATTTAACGGTTGAAAATGAGCTTGGCTTAAAAACAAAAGTAATGGAAATAGAATCAGAATCAATCGCTGAATCAAATAAAGAAAACCAAACTACCCGACCTCCTGTTATTACAATTATGGGCCATGTCGATCATGGAAAAACATTACTATTAGATCAAATTAGAAAAACTAATGTTGTCGACGTAGAGTCAGGAGGTATTACACAACACATTGGCGCCTATCAAATTAATCATAATAATAATAAACTAACCTTCTTAGATACACCCGGTCATGAAGCATTTACAACACTTCGAGCTCGTGGAGCACAAATTACAGATATAGCAATTTTAGTAGTCGCAGCCGATGATGGCGTAAAACCACAAACAATCGAAGCAATAAATCATGCACAAGTTGCAGATGTTCCAATTATTGTAGCGATCAACAAAATTGATAAACCAGACATTGATATTGATAATGTAAAACAACAATTAAGCCAATACAATTTATTAGCAGAAGATTGGGGAGGAAAAACAATTACGGTACCTGTATCAGCAAAAACAGGAGAAGGTCTCGACTCGTTACTAGAAATGATTGAACTCGTCGCAGAATTACAAGAATTAAAAGCTAATCCAAAAAGTGTATGTAAAGCCGTTATTATTGAATCAAAACTATCAGCACAAAAAGGACCAATTGGGACTGTTATTGTTAAAGCTGGCACATTAAAAGTTGGCGATTATTTCATAATTGATAGTCATTACGGAAAAGTACGTGCCATATTTAACGATGCTCACAAACAGATTAAACAACTACATCCTGGCGACCCTGGAGAATTATTAGGATTTTCCGAAGTGCCTCAACCAGGATCAATTTTAGAATCTCAAAAAACCGAAAAAGAGTGTAGACAACATATTGAAGAGCACAAAAAGAATGCCATTAATAACAACAAAAACTTAACACAAAAAATGTCTGTTTCATTAGAAGCACTATCCTCTCAAGCTGAAGAAGGTGATTTAAGACAACTAAACTTAATTATTAAAGCAGATGTTCATGGTTCCTTAGAAGCAATTAAAGGATCTATAGAAAAAATTGAATCCAAAGACATCCCAATTAAAATCATTCACTTTTCAACAGGAAACATTACTGAAAACGATGTATTACTAGCAAAAGCATCCAATGGGATTATCTTTGGCTTTAATGCAGAACCATCATCTGAGGCATCACGATGCGCTCAAAAAGAAAAAGTAACCATAAAAACATATTCTATAATTTATAATATTTTGGATGATATTCAAAAAGTTATTCAAGGATTATACAAAATTGAATTTGAAGAAATAGAACAATCAGAAATACAAATTAGAGAAATGTTTAAATTTTCAAAAGTTGGAAAAATTGCAGGCTGTCATATAACAAAAGGAAAAGTCGAACGTAACGATAAAATACGCGTTATACGTGACGGAAACGAAATATTTTCTGGAGAAATTGAATCCTTAAAACGTTTTAAAGAAGATGTTAAAGAAGTAGCCGAAGGATTTGAATGCGGTATTGTATTAAAAGGAATGAATGACCTCCAGGTAGATGACATCATCATTTCCTATAAAATAAAAGAAAAGAAAATACTATAAATGTCGCGACAACAACGAATTTCATCGTTACTTAAAACCGAAATATCTTCCTTATTAATAAAAAAAATTAATGATGACAGAATAGGCTTTATCAGCATAATAGATATTAAACTATCAAAAGATTTAGCACATGCTTGGGTATTCTATAGCCAAATAGGAAGTAATGAAGAAAAAGAATTAACAAAAAAAGGACTAGCATCAGCAACAAAATTTATTCACGCAGAATTATCAAAAATGATTCGTTATATGAGCATCCCAAAAATTCATTTTAGATTTGATGAAAGTATCGAAAAAGGAACCGATCTAATAAAAAAAATTGATGATATTTCAAAATGAGTAAACTAACCCCCTATCAACAATTCGAACAACACATAAAAAATGCAAAAAAAATACTTATTACCGCACATCGTTACCCAGATATTGATGCAATTGGGTCCTGTTTAGCACTAGCAGATGCAATTAAATCAGATAAAACCATCAAAGTATGGATTCCAAAAAATAATACTAAAGACTGGGACTGTTTCCCTAAATCTGATCTTGTAGAAAAAGAATTCCCCAGTAGTTTTAAATTTGATACATGCATCGTATGCGATTGTTCAAATTTAGAACGTGTAGAAAACTATGAACATATCCAAAATACAACACATGATTACACAACAATTAATATCGATCATCATTCCGATAATAATTATTTTGGAGATATCAACATTGTTGAAACCATTTCATCTGTTGGTGAACTCCTATACCACCTATTTACAAAACTTAAGATACCAATTTCATCATCAATGGCAACATGCTTATATGCAGCAATTAGTTTTGATACCGGTCGCTTTGCATACTCAAATGTAACTGAAAAAACATTAGAGACAGCATCAAAATTAGTTAAAATTGGGGCAAACCCATATTTAATTACACAAGCAATGGAAGAAAATAAATCTGAAAAAGATTTTCAACTCATTAAAATTGCAATAGATAATTTAATAATCAATAAACATGCAAGTTTTGCTTATACTACCATCCCAAAAAAAAGTCCTAAAGGAAGTGTCAAAATTATTGATTTAATTAGACAACTCAAAGATATCGATTTATTAATTGTATTTCAAGAACTCCAATCAAAACTTGTAAAAGTAAATTTAAGATCAAAGTCACAAGTTAATGTATCTAAACTTGCACAACAATTTGGTGGGGGTGGTCATGATAGAGCGGCAGGAATACTGTTTAATAAAGATCTTGAAACCTGCCAAGCTGAACTAATTCAATATATCCAATCTCGATAAATAATACCTTATTTTAAAGCACGCATTTGACTAATAGGCCAAAAAGTAAATAAGGCTTTTCCAATAATATCCCTTTCTTTTACAAACCCCCAAGCTCTGGAATCCAAAGACATCGATCGATTATCCCCTAACATAAAATAAGAATTTGGTGGTATTTTAGCAGGCCCATAATAATCATAATCTTTCTGAATGTTAACCCCGGCTAAAATCATTTCTTTTCCATTGAGATAAACCACACCTTGTTTAATTTCAATCGTATCATTAGGAAGACCTACACACCGCTTAACATAATCTTTTCCATCCTGATGAGGAGAATTAAAAACGACAATATCACCTCGTTTCGGAGTCGTAAAATAATAAACAAATTTATTAACAAATAACCGATCATTAAATTTACCATCAACACCCCCAATTAAGGTAGGAATCATAGATCCCGTCGGCACAACAGAAACTTGAATAATAAATGTTTTAATTAACAAAGCTAACACTAAAGCAACTAGAATAGTCTCCAAAAAATCAATACTATAAAAAAGAAATTTATTTTTTTGCTTAAAACGTTCTTTAAACGTTTTATAAATTATATAAAAATTTTTAACTCGAGAAATCACAAACTCATTGTATCAAAGAAATAATAGAGCGTATATTATTTAAAAAACATTTGATTATAAAACAGGGTTATATAACAGTGGGATTAGGCGTATTTGAAAACCTATTTAAAATTGAATTTACTTGTTTTTTACTTATTTTGATTTGGAACAAAAAAGGAGCCATTCAGGCTCCCTTATTTAGTACATAATTATCCTTCTTTTTTTTTACGGTCATTGAAATTAAATCCTCTAAAAGTTACTAGTGACAAAACTGCTGCCTCAACTGACAAACGTCGATAAACGGGTGCTTCACCCAGCGAAAGAGGCTCCAAATCGGTTGAATCAGTTTGGGGTTCCTCGAGGTCTTTTATAAATTTTGGTATATTAATGGTTATGATTTCTCTGTTATCTTCTATATATGATTTTGTTTCAAAGCCTTGATTATTGCTTAGTGTTATTGTTATTTCGTTAATACTGCTTACCATCATTGATGAATGAAAAAGAGCAAATCCTGAAACATTTGTTGATTCTCCAATATTGATACTGTTGGATCAAATTTTTTAAATTCATCTAAATTTATTTCTAATACTCTTTTTATTTCATCCAATGACAAGTTTTAAAAAGTTCATCCACTTTCAGATTCAAATTTCCACAGCCAAGCTCAAAATCAGATTCGCTGTGGAAAGTTCCGAATTATATCAGCTAATTTATCTCTTGCGTCTTTTAAATAATCTAATCTTGTATCCAGTTTTTTATTTAAGTAACTAACCATTAGATTCCGATAATATCCTGTAAAAGAATCAAGCAAACCAATATCTTTTGATTTTAAAAATCTTGTCCATATTTTATATGACTCATAATTAATACCAAAGCATTCTTTAAAGCATTCTTTTTTAAATGAGCTAATAGAGTCATCATAAGTATTCAAAGATTTAAGAATATTTTGTATGCTACTGTCATCTTGTTGTGTTTCGAGTTTATCCTTTTCCGCCTCTAAGGTTTTAATACGTTCCTCTAACTTATCTAATAAGTGGTATCTTAGCTTATTGTCATCTATATTTACTAAGTCATTGTTTGATTCTGGTTTAAAATCAGAATATAAAGGTGCTGTGTTAGCGCCTGCTTCAATTAATAGGATTGCAACAGTTAGCCTAAGTGAAGTTGAGGCTAATGTTTCTTCAAAATCACAGCTGCCTACATAAGAAACATGAGAAAGTACTGTTAAATCAAAGTCTTCATTAACAACAAGATTTACGTCAGCATTTTTATAAATTAACAATTTTAGTAGCTCTAGTTTATCATCATCTTCAATGTCCCTAGCCATAAATGAATTAATTAAAGGACATCTAAGTATGTACGAATCATCGATTTCATCTAAGTTACCACCTAACTCAATCAATACTTTTAAGCAATTTTTAAGATTATAATTTACCATGTCACAAATGGGAAACACAAAGCGCTCTTCAATAACTTGTTTTAATAAATTAGGGTGTTGAATTCCAAACCGTTCTAAAAGTGCATAATCGTAAGTATTTAAGTGCAACACATCTCTGTACGGGTTATCTATAGCTAAAATCAGCTTTAAACAATCAGCCTTACCTGAAATAACAAAATAGGTTGATGGATGCATTACATATTCAACTGATTTAAATGATATTTTTATTGGCACATCCGTAAGATAGTCTCCCCCTATTTCTAAAAAATTTTCTAAAACAATAGAATCTTTTAGGGAACATATGGGTCCCAAAAAGGATTCAAAATTTTCGTGATTCTTTTTATAAAATAAATCCCGGTCCTGAGCGAGTAAACCTTGAACTTTATCCTTTAAGGATCTTAAGTCTATTTTTACTTGCTCACTATTTTTTGTATTTAATGTTAATGTTTTTCTTAATTTACACATCAACTGACAACAATAATCTAAAGAGGTGATAGTAGTTTTATCCGTAGATGAAGCTTTTTCTTTTCTTTCTAAAAAACTTACGAATTTTTTTGTACTTGAGCTTAAATCCTCTGTTGTCGAATTGTTTTTGATTAAAAGGGCCCCACTTGGTTTATAAACTTGATAGATTGTCATAATTAATTTCCTTAATTTTTATTATAGCTATAAAGCTTTGATTTATTGTTTTTATTTTTTTATGTGACAAAGCAAAAAACACCGACTATTTGTTAACATAATTATTTTTCCTTTATTATACCCTTTTATTTCAAGGCTTTATCTAGTTATCGAAATTTAGTTACAAAAAATTTTAATTTATTTTAAAACCCATAAAAAAAATTACTAAAATCTAAACAAACTCCATTAATCAATTTATTTTTTTCTTTTGTCTGAGCTATTAAGCGTTATAATAAACAAAAGATTACCATGATAGTAACACTAGACTTAGGAACCACAAGTGTCAGATGTTTGGCCATTAATAAATCAGGCAACTGTATAGCCGTAGCTCAGGAAGAATTTAAACAATACTTTCCACAAGCCGCATGGGTAGAACATGATGGGATGGAAATTTGGGAAAAAACCGTAACCGTTTTACAAGCTGTCCTAAAAAAAATTAACGGCACTCCCAACGGAATTGCAATTACAAATCAACGAGAAACAACCATTGCGTGGCAACCATCAACCGGAAAACCTCTCCATCATGCCATTGTCTGGCAATGTCGACGAACAGCCGAAAGAATCTCATCATTATCACAATCAGATAAATCATTAATAAAAAAAATAACAGGACTAATCCCAGACGCTTACTTTTCAGCATCAAAAATGGAATGGTTATACAACAATGTAGCTACCATTAAACAAGCCGCACAAAATAACGACCTCTACTTTGGAACCATTGATACCTGGATATTATTTAAACTATCAAAATCATCTGTATTTAAAACAGATACATCCAACGCATCACGAACCTTATTAGTAAATTTAGAATCTAAAGATTATGATCCTAATTTACTAGCCTTATTTAATATCAAACGAGAATGGTTACCCGCTATTGAAAATAGCAATGCCTTATTTGATTACTCTGATGCAAGTATCACTGGCTCAGAAATTCCTATCCATGCAATTTTAGGGGATCAACAATCTGCATTATATGCACAATGTGGCAATGATAACAAACGTATAAAAAACACCTATGGAACAGGGTTATTTGTAGCCTCATCAACAGGAAATAAAATTGTTGAAACCCCAACATTATTATCAACCATTGGATGGACACTCAACAACGAAACAACATATGCTTTAGAAGGAAGTATTTTTGTAGGCGGATCAGCGATCCAATGGTGTCGTGATCAACTCAACCTAATTAATCACGCTAATGAAAGCGAAACACTAGCACAATCCATCCCAGATAATGATAATGTTTATTTTGTCCCCGCTTTAGCCGGACTAGGAGCCCCTCATTGGGATTCAAGAGCACGTGGTATGTTTATTGGTATAACTCGAGGCACAACAAAAGCACACATGATTCGTGCTATATTAGAATCACTAGCCTACCAAACCAAAGATGTGTGTGATGTAATTAGTAATATTTTAACACCAGCAACACAACTATCTGTCGATGGAGGAGCTTCCAATAACGAATTCTTAATGCAATTCCAAGCCGATATTCTAGGAATCCCTGTAAAAAAATCATCTATTACAGAAGTAACAGCCTATGGTGTAGCAGGTGTAGCAGGCATAGCATTAAACCTATTTTCAGAAAATGAATTTAGATCCTTTTTTCAAATTGAACATCACTATACTCCCATGTTTGATAAAGACAAAATTGATGTATATTATTCTAAATGGAAAGAAGCCGTCAAACGAAGTCTCCAATGGAGCTAAACCAGTCCCCACATTATGATTTAATCATTATTGGAGGAGGTATTAACGGCGCTAGTGTCGCTAGAGACGCTATTTTAAGAGGATTAACAGTTTGCTTAATTGAAAAAAACAACTTTGGATTAGGAACATCTTCACGATCAACCAAATTAGCCCATGGAGGGATTCGATACTTAGAACACTTTGAGTTTACACTCGTATATGAATCCTTACGCGAACGACAACTATTATTACAAAATGCCCCAAATTATGTAAAACCCCTCACCTTCATTTACCCGGTTTATAAATCTGGCCATCGTTCCTTATTTCGAATTCGATGTGGAATGTGGTTATATTCGCTATTATCTCGAAACTCAACCTTACCAAAACACAAAATGTTAACAAAAGAAGAAATCATAGAACAATGTCCATCATTATCATCCCATAATTTAATAGGAGGCATGATGTATTTTGATGCCCAAATGAAAGACTATGAATTAGTACTCGCTAACATTAAAGATGCAACTGATAACGGACTTCATACATATGAAAAAACAATAGTAACAGACTTTATAAAAGAAAATAATAAATGCAAAGGTGTGATAATAGAATCAGAACAAGGAACATCAAAAATTTATGGATCCTGTATATTAAATGCTACAGGCCCATGGTGTAACCATTTAAGTAAAATAGATGAACCAACTGCAAAACCACTGGTAGCCCCCACAAAAGGAGCCCACATTATTGTAGACCCTCTACAATTACCACATGCCTTAACATTGGAAGTGCCACAAGATAATCGTGTATTTTTTATGATCCCATGGGAAGGAAAAACCTTAATTGGAACAACCGATACCCCTTTCGATGGTAATCCTGATACGATTACTGTCACCGATCAAGATAAAGACTATCTATTAAAAGCAGCCAATATGTATTTAGACAATATTCAATTAACAAAAGATGATATTATTGATAGCTTTGCAGGCTTAAGACCTCTTCAATATTCCGAAGAAAAAGCATCAAAAAGAAGTCGTGACTTTTCACTATTTTCATCAAATAGTGGCCTACTACATTTATTTGGAGGTAAATATACATCCTACCGCCATATGGCAGAAACAACAGTAGATTACATTATCTCTAAACATCCTAACCCAAAATCATTTTCAGCATGTAAAACACAATCTCGAAAATTAGATTAATAATGACATTTACAAATAAAAAAAAATTATTATTAGGATCACACCGAGGATTAACAACACAAAATAATCAACCCCACCCCGCAAATACGATAGCATCTTTTGAGGCAGAAGCTCAATCCCATGCAGATTACATTGAGTGTGACTGTATTATGACAAAAGATAACAAATTACTACTATTTCACGATCCTATTATTAGCAATCACCCCGTAACAGAACAATACATAGAATCCTTACAAAAACATCATCCAAGTTTAGAATCATTAGATCAGTTATTGACAACATTTGTTCCGAATAGCCAATCCGTTTTATCACAAAAAGGACTCTGCCTAGAACTAAAATTTTATGAAACAACCCAAAGCAGAAAAAAAATCTTTGCAAAAAAAACATTAGAATATTTAGATAAATATAAACTGCAAGACCAAACCGTAATCGTAAGCTTTGATCCTGAAATATTAAGTTATATTTATGATCTTAACCCAAATTATGCTTTAGGATTAAACCTAATATTAGATCCACAATACCAAGAAACACACAAACTCCCCAAACCATCCCTATCAGAGCCTATTATAGAAAAACTATCCTATTGCTGCCCTCATATCAACAACTATGATCACCCAAAACTCCCAAAACTTCCAAAACTAATCTGGGAATCTAAAAATGAAAATCTAATATACCAAACTCTAAAAAAAATTCAAAAAACCGAATCCATCAAACAATGGTCTATAAACCATAACATTAGCGGCATAACAACAAACTCTGTACAAGAAATAGCCAAACTACTACCACACATATCACAAGATTAATTACTTAACAGTAACAAACTATCCTCATTACCTTGATCAAAAACCTCAATCGTATACACATCATGAAACGAATCAAACCCATAAGTCATTTTTCCAGATACATCACTACTAGATAAAGGGTTATTAGTAAATGGATTCAAAGGAATCTGTTTAATCAAAGATTCTTGCTTTAAAAGATCTAATAAAGCCTCTATTGAATCAAGATCTGGATAAACTCCATGATACAAAAAAAATGTTTCGATTGCCATTTGAATAGAATACGCAGTTTGCTTCAAATGAGAATACTTAGCATGAACTTGCAATTTCGTATAATTAGGAATAACAATACTTGAAAGAATCGCACTAATAACTAACACAACCACTAACTCGATAATTGTTAATCCCACTGTCATAGCTTTAGTTTCAATCATAATGCAAATTGAATAACCTGCATTAATGGCTGCAAAATAATATAAAAACCTAAAATAATAATGATAGCCGTCAAAACAAACAAAACACCATTAACAACCATAACCACCCGTTTCGTTATAAAAATAAAACGATCCTGATAATAAGTAATAAGATGTGTTAAAGCATCATGAAAGGTATTAGACGTAATTCCATGATTAATAATAAGTTCATGATGAGGGTTATTTAGTAAACAATGAAACGCATTTTCAAACGAATGGTCCTCGGTAATTAACCGCTTAAATGTATCAAAACGAGATCGATAAATTGACGTTTTCCGAATCCTTATAAATATAACAACCTGCTTTAATTGCATCCCTTGATTATGTAATGCACGCATAGTTTCAAGAAATTCCTTAAGTATCCATTCCATCTTAATAGGTTTAATAAGATAAAAAATAAATTGCTTAATAAAAGGAAAACCAATAACAAAACAACTCCCCCCCAATATTAATATTGTTAATATATTGTCATAAATAATAGATAAAACCTGATTTAAAAATACTAGCCAAACAGGGATAGGCGTATTAAATTGATCAAGCATCACAATAAGTTTTGGAAATAAAACAGTAAGAATAAATCCATTTAAAATAATAACAACACTAAACAAAACCAAAGGTTTAAAACTCATACGAAACAATGCAATATATGTTGAATGCTTTTTTTGTAATTCATCAATTCTAAATGTAAGCCAAGGTTTTAAGGCAATAGCATTACAATCATAAATAAAATCAGAATAAATAGAAATACGATTATTAATAGCCTGAACAACCGATAATCCCTTATTAATATCTGCGGTAATTTTTTGACAATAAGACACGTTATGTTGAAAATAATAAGCTAATAATTCAAGAGCTTTTTTTTCACCAAAACCAATAGATAGCAAATTACGAAACACCGTTAGATAATCGATTAATATCTGTCTTGGGAAAAGCATATGTATATTATTTTTATATAAAAATTATATTACGTCAAATAATTTAATATAAAAAAATATATACACATTGCCCGATTCTTATTTTTTAACCACACATTTGCTATAATAAAGCACGTAACATTGAGGTGATTAACACGTGTCTCTAATTGATTTATTACAATTAAATAGAAAATCTAAAAAATTAACATTAATGAACCTTGTTGAGATGACAGGCCTAAGTTATGGAAAAGTATACCGTATTTTTAATGGTGGCATTGATAAACCAACCCCTGACAGCTTAAAGTTATTAGCAAAAGCATTACAACTAGATTACAGCTACTTATTTCACAAAGCTGGATACCTATCATCTTTATCTAAGAAAACAATGTTAAATAACTATGCATTACCCATATTAAGTTGGGATTTTTGTTACCTTGCATTCCCTTTTCAAGAACCATTAAGTGCTGGATTATCTGACGAACACTATTATTACCATCGCAAACTAGATAATGGGTTTGTATTAACAGTAAATAAAACACATGCCTTATTCCCCTTTTTTAATAAAGGGGATAAACTCATATGCGACCCTATTCAACCTCCTCAACATAACGATACAGTTATTTATATAGATACAGATATCAAACAATTTAAATTTGGTATTTATAAATGTAATGACCAAAAACCATATATTACATCACTACACCAAAGCAATTATAAAAATATTTTAATCGATGACAGCATTCAATCTCTTATTGTAGGCAACATAATCTTACATGAGAAAAGTTGATTTTTTATAGTTATTTTCATATAGTTAATGTCTTAGAATAAAATACGTTATAGAAAAGGAAAAAATTATGTCAATAAAAATTGCAATCAACGGGTTTGGAAGAATTGGACGAAATGTATTTAAACTATGTTATGAACACAACGATATAGAAATTGTAGCAATCAACGATTTAACAGATGCTAAAACATTAGCACATTTACTGAAATATGATTCTGTACATGGACGATTTTCAAAACAAGTTGATGTTACCGATGAAGGAATTGTTATCGAAGGAACCCTAATACGAATTTCAGCTATCAAAGACCCTAAACAATTACCATGGAAAGAATTAAATATTGATGTTGCAATTGAAGCAACAGGTATATTTACATCAGCAGAGTCAGAAAAAGGTGGTTATATGGATCATATAACAGCCGGTGCCAAAAAAGTAATTTTAACAGTCCCTGCAAAAACTGATATTACAACCGTTGTTTTAGGAGTTAATGATGATGTCATTAATCCAGAAACGCAAGCATATTCTAATGCAAGTTGTACAACAAATTGTTTAGCACCATTAGCCAAAGTATTACATGATGCATTTGGTATTAAACGAGGCTATATGACAACCGTTCATGCTTTTACAAACGACCAACGTATCTTAGATCTTCCACATGGAGACTTAAGAAGAGCTAGAGCCGCTACACAATCCATTATCCCAACAACAACAGGTGCTGCAAAAGCTGTTGGACTTGTATTACCAGAACTAAAAGGAAAATTAGATGGTATGGCAATGAGAGTTCCCGTTCCCGATGGCTCTGTTGTGGATCTAGTATGTGAAGTTAACCGCGACACAAGTATAGAAGAAGTCAATAAAGTTGTAAAAGAAGCCGCCACTAACGGATTGAAAGGTATTCTAGAATATACTGAAGATCCATTAGTATCCGCAGATATTATAGGCAACCCTCATTCATCAATTTTTGATGCACAATCAACGATGGTAACAGGAAACATGATTAAAGTAGTATCTTGGTACGATAACGAAATTGGTTATTCAAATCGTGTCGTCGATCTAATCACAAAAATTGTTAACTAATGCAAAAAACTTCGATAGAAGATTTAAGCAAAGAAGAACTTAATAACAAAATTGTCTTAATTAGAGTTGATTTCAATGTTCCATTTGAAAATGGAATCATTACCGATGATTCACGAATCAAAGCAGCATTACCAACCCTAGAATATTTACTTCAACAAGGATCCCGCTGTGTTATCGCTTCACATCTAGGCAGACCAAAAGGAAAAAAAGATCCATCACTTAGCTTAGCTCCGATAGCATCCCATCTATCAACATTAATCAAACAAGACGTATTTATGTGCAACGATAGCATTGGTAATCAGATAAAAGAAACCATCAAAAAACAAAATGATACCAAGCTATTTTTACTAGAAAATGTACGATTTTATGAAGAAGAAGAAAATAACAACGAAACATTTGCAAAAGAATTAGCCTCACTCGCTGATATCTTTGTTCAAGATGCGTTTGGAACCGCACACCGTGCCCATGCATCAACAGCAGGCATTGCCAATTATTTACCCGCTTATGCAGGGCTCTTAGTAAAAAAAGAATTAACCTTTTTACAAGGTGTTTTTGATCAACCAGAAAAACCTTTATTAGCAATTGTTGGCGGTGCTAAAGTATCTACAAAAATTGGGGTTTTAAATCATTTATTAGATACCGTTGATTATTTAGTAATAGGTGGAGGAATGGCCTTTACATTTTTAAAAGCACAAGGCTATGCCATTGGAAAATCATTATGTGAAGATGATAAATGTGACCTTGCTTTAGCACTATTAGATAAAGCCCTAACATTAAATAAATCTATTTTATTACCGTTAGATCTTGTGGTCAGTACAGCCATTGATGATACAGATTCTAGTTATATTGTTGATGCTCAAAACATCCCTGAAAACACAATGGGACTTGATGTTGGCCCCCAAACAATTGAGGCAATTGAATCTTTAATAAAATTATCAAAAACGGTATTATGGAACGGTCCATTAGGTGTCTTTGAAGTGGAGGCATTTTCTAAAGGAACATGTGAGGTGGCAAAACAATTGGCAACATCAAATGCAATTACAATTATCGGTGGAGGAGACTCCGTAGCCGCTGTTCACAAAGTAAATCAAGCTAAATTCATGAGCCATATTTCAACCGGCGGAGGTGCTTGTTTAGAATATTTAGAAGGCAAAGAGTTACCTGGGATTGCCTGTCTAAAAGAAAAGGAAACTGTATGAGCCAGGTAAATGAATTAAAGTTAGCCCTTGAAAATTTATCATCTAAACAACATGTCATTTCTAAAGAAGCAACGTATGCAAAAGAGTCCTTACAAAGTGATTATACTCAAAAAAACTCACCAGAAATAATTGAAAAACAATCCGCAATGATGGATGAATTTAATACATCTATTACCTTATTAATGGATGTTTTTTCACAATCACGATTCGATAGTATCATGGGATTAATCACAGACCCTCTCCGATTATTACTATTAAACTTTTTTATGTCCTGTTTTAAAGGAATTGGCTTTGCCTTTGGTATTGCATTAGTAGGATTATTACTATCCAGTGTATTTGGCCAAGATCTGCTAACACTTTTTTTTAATTAAGTGTTAACACGATTTAACTACGCTTTAATAATTATCTTAGTTAGCTTAGATCAAAGCAGCAAATGGCTAGCACAAACAAATTTAAAATTTTTTAATTCTGTCTCTGTAATTCCCAAGTTATTATCATTTGATTTAGTTCATAACTATGGTGCAGCCTATGGTATTTTACAAAATCAACGACTCTTTTTATTAGCCGTTACCTTGATTGTGATTATAGGAGGCATTGTATTTTCTAAAAGTATTATCCAATCTAAATACTCCCAATACGGACTTCTTTTTTTATTAGCCGGGGCCATTGGAAATGGAATAGATCGATTACTATTGGGCTATGTCATTGATTTTATAAATATCAAAATTTTTCCAGTATTTAATTTCGCTGATATTTTTATTGATATTGCCGTAGGTTGCTTTATTATTGATATGATAATCAATGGAAAAAAAACAACTCAAAAGCAACACTAATCATATTCGACTCGATGTATACTTACAACAACACTATAATGTATCTCGCGTCGTAATAAAAAAATGGATAACAAAACAATATATTTCAGTTAATGATACGATTATAACTAAACCAAGTTTTTTACTATCAGAAGGAGATTCTATCAACTGTGATATTCAGCCAGAAGACCCCCTACCCACCATACAAGCATCATCAATCTCACTTGATTATATATACGAAGATACTGACCTTATAATTATTAATAAAGCAGCTGGCCTATTAGTTCATAAAGGAACAAACAAACAAGAAAAAACGCTAGTAGATTATTTAAAAGAAGCACAAACAAACCTATACGATTACGGAGATCCTGAAAGAATAGGCATTGTACATCGATTAGACCGCCAAACAGAAGGCTTATTAGTCATAGCAAAATCAAAATTAGCCTATGAATCCCTAACACAACAATTTCGAAATAGAACCATCAAAAAACGATACTATGCGTTATTAAAAGGGAATCTAAATCATGACGTTGATGTAAACCAACCCATAGCTCGTCACCCCAAACATCGTTATAAATATTGTGTTGATCCAACTGGAAAAGAAGCCTTAACAAAATTTTCTGTCAAAAATAAATATAATTCCATGACCTTATGTGACATTGAATTAGTATCAGGTCGAACACACCAAATACGAGTTCATGCACACTATCTAGGATATCCTATTATTGGAGATGAAATCTATTCAAAAACGACTCGCCAATCCGGGCAATTATTACAAGCCTACCAACTATCATTCATGCATCCACGACTTAATAAACAACTCACTATTAAATTAAATATATCGAAACGACTTAAAGAACACCATGCATAAAATAATCGTTTTAATTATTTTTTTATTAGCTCACAAAATCACACTAGCTGTTGATATTAGCTTATCATCACAATCAATAAAATTAGGGGAAGCGATTGCCTTAACTATAGTATCTGAACAAAAAATAAAAAAACATACTATTACATTAGGGGGAAAACCCTTTAAATTATTTTTAAATGACTACAAAAATAAAAAGTATGTTTATGTATCCTATGTCGCTATCTCACGTACTCGAAAACCTGGCCATGACTATTTAAAAATAGGCTTAACCTTTAAAAAGAACCCCAAATTTTTTAAAAAATATAAAATAACCTTAGATTTCCCAAAAAAGCCAAAAACTGGCAAAGTAGCACTAACTAAAAAAGCAAAATCAATTTCAAATAACAAATTATCCTATCAAAAAGAAGGGGCACTCTTAAGTAAACATTTCAAAAAAATTACCAACCGCCGTTACTTTGATGGCCTATTTGATTACCCTGCTTTTGGACGAATGTCGTCAGGATTTGGAAAATTAAGACTCTATAATAACGGACGAACCAGTTCTCATGCCGGTGTTGATATTGCAAATAAAAAAGGAACTCCCATTTACGCACCCCAACATGGAAAAGTGATACTCAGTAAAACACTAGATGTTCATGGAAACACCATTATGATTGATCACGGATACGGTATCATTTCCATTTATTGTCATTTAGCTAAACGAACCATCAAAAAAGGAAAATTTATTAAAAAAGGTACCCAAATTGGAGAAATGGGTATGACAGGCGTTGCTTCAGGAGTACATCTTCATTGGGGACTAAGTGTCCAAAATGTAAGAGTAGACCCTTTATTTTGGACCCAAGAATCTAACAAAGAAATTTAATAAAGTTTAAAAGTATCATATAAAGGGAAACTAAAACTTATGATAAAAAAAATAATAATCACATTTACACTACTATCAATCTGTTTATGTTGTCTATCCTGTGATGCATTAACCAATGAAGATGATGAAACATCACAACAATACAACATTGAAGAAGAACTAAATACATTAAAAAAATTAACAAAATTAGAATATATATATGATTAAAAAACCAATGACACTTATAAAATACGTATCAATCCTATCCTTAACAATACTCTCATTAAATACATATTGTTTTGCTAGTTATGTATTCCTACAAGGTTTAACTAATAGCGAACTTTATTTTTACAATACTGAAAATCCAACAAAAAATGAAACCATTACCTATCAAGGGAAAACTCATGAAGTAACCGTTTATGAAAAAATATATTTCTGCACAACAAACCCTTGTAATGACACACCTACTGAAATTAACGGAATAATAAAAAAGAAAAATAAATTCTATACCTATTTTGAAATAACAAATGAATCAAGATATATAATGGGAGATCAACGATTTATAATCAATGATAATACATATACACGTTTTGACTATAATAACCCCGAAGATACTGTACTAAAAATTGCTGCTGACAATGATATTCCCACTTATAATATGTCTTGTCCTTTGTCTGTAGCAAAACTTAACTCAACAAATGAAATAATATATGAATTTACAATGGACTTTATTGAATCAAGAGATTCTGGGGGAGGCTCACTACCCTACTATAGCTTCCCATTCTCACTAACAGTAGTAGCCGATTCTAAAACTCAATATAAATATACAGGAATATTTACAGGAACCGAGGAGAATGATGAATTAATCTTATCATCCGATATCGAACTAAATTCTAATAATGAAACAGCAACACTCACATGGGACATAATGAATTCATGTATATCAATTACTAGAAATTTAGACAACAGCACTATAATTGATGGATGCTCATCAAACTAACATTACAGTTAAATAGCTTTAAAAATCAGTAACCATTTACTCAGATCGCTCAGCTTGATAATAGCGAAACGCAGCTACACCCAATAATCCCCACATAATCATTAAAATCATCCCTCCAACAGGTGTCACAAACGTTAACGCTTTAACACCTGTTAACACATACACGTAAAGACTGCCAGAAAACAACAATACGCCTACAATAGCACTTTTAAAAACATAACCAGGAATAACAAAACCCGCTTTAGATTGACTATTAAATAAACTTAACACAAGTAAAAACAAACTATAAAACTGATGATAATCAATCGCTACTTGCAAGGTTTTATACAAAGATTCTGTTAACATCTGAGCCGCAACATGAGCTCCAAACGCACCTACCAAAACACTAGAAAAACCTAATACAGTACTAATAATCACATAAGACATATCTCAAATTGTAAAAGAAAATAAATATTTAAAAAAGAAAAATAAAATTTAATAGTAATAATACTATAAGGGTTAACGTTTATAAATTAGGAATAATACTGTATTGCTTAACGTTTATAAATTATGGTAAAAATAAACTGAAAAATAATGTCAAACACAAAAATTGCCTTAAAAACATTTCCTGACCTTGTAGATCAACATAAAGACCTACCTGTCGATTACTTTGAAGTGGCGATTAGACCTACTATTTTTGGAAAAGAAACAAGTCTTGATACACAACTAGAAGCTTACGCTCCCATTGCTGTTAAAGTAATAGGAATTCATGGGGCTATTTATCGTGAAGGTGTTAATTTATTAGACCCCAACGCAAAAGAAATGAACCAAAAAGCATTTCATTATATTAATGAAGCCTCACGATATTTTCCAAATAGTAACTATAACTTATTTCACCCAGGCAATATAATTCCTAACTCTAATTGCTCATTTAACACATTATTTAACTTTTTAAAAACAAATCATTTAAAAAACTTAGTCATCGAATTTGAACCATTTTTTGCCTATGATCAACGCTTTGTTTTCCCTATACATGCTGTAAAAGACTGGGAAATATTCAAAAACACCATTCAAAAACCCATTGTCTTAGATACGGCCCACTGCTTTATTACAGCCCAAGCTCTAGGCTATGAGTTTTATCACTATTTTGAAACATTAGTTAAAAAATTAAACCCAAATATTATCCATTTAAGTACTACAGATATGTCAGATGGAGGAATTAACGATAAACACCTTCCATTTGAAAAAGGATGCATTGATTTCAAAAAACTGGCGCCGTTGCTATACAACAAAACCTTAGTCATAGAAGTAAACAACGTATCTGAAAATGATATTTATTATATTAAATCCATTATGCAAAAAGTCACGGCATCATCATGAATTCATGGAAAAACTGGGCAAATTTATCCAAATGTGAACCAAAAAAAATCCAATTCCCCAAATCATTAAGTGACTTAAAACAAATCATAACCGAAACAAAAATAACAAAAGAAACATTAAAAGTAGTAGGCCATGGAAATTCCTACAACACCAATTTTCATACAGAAGGAACCCTAGTATCATTAAAAGATTTTAATACTATCCAAGAAACAAATATAGAAACCCAACAAGTATCCATCGATGCAGGAGTATCCATCAACAAGCTAGTCCAACACTGCAGTAATAATGGATTAGCCTTATCAAGTCTCGGAACAAACATGTTTGATAATGTTGCAGGAGCTTGTAGCACCGGTCATCATGGCAGTGGTATTAATTACGGAATCTTAAGCTCATATCTTGATTCCTTTGATCTATTACTAGCTTCCGGACAAACATTAACCATAAAAAAAGGAGATTGGCTTTATGATGCATTAGGTGTTCACTTAGGAGCTGTCGGTATCATAACAAAACTAACCCTAAATACTGAAAAACGATTTAAATTAAAACAAGAAGTATTCCCCATTTCCTTACAAGCTTTTCAAGATTGTATGTCAGATCTATTAAGCGCCAATGATCATGTCAAACTAATCTGGGCTCCTCATACCAACGATTATCAATGCTGGATAGCTAACCGAACAGAAGACTCTATTGATCATAATTTTATGCACTGGAAAAACCATATGATTGATGGGTTATTAATAAATAATTTAGTTCACGCTAGTTTACTTTACACAACGGCGATAAAACCGGCATGGATTCGTTCAATCAACCAATGGCTAAGCAACTATTTTTTAAAAGGAAAAACACAATGTATTGGTTGGTCTGATCAAATTTTTTATTTACCTCATTTATTAAAACAAGATGCTATTGAATATGCCATTCCGCTAGATAAAACCGTCGCATTTTTACAAGATCTTCATAATTTAATAGAAGCACAATCATTTCATGTACAATTTCCAGTTGAAGTGCGGTTTGTAAAACAGGATAATTTTTGGTTAAGCCCAGCTTACCAAAAAGATATGTGCTATATAGGAACAAAAGCACACCTACTACCCTTTTTAACCCCTAACTACAAACCATATTTCCAAGCTGTAAGCCAACTAATCGAAACCTATCAAGGAAGATTTCATTGGGGAAAACAAAATTATAGTTCAAAAACCTACTTAGAAAATAGTTACCCAAAATGGAAAGAATTTTGGACATTAAGAGACTATCTAGATCCCAATAAAATGTTTATGAATAACTGGTTAACTGAACTAGCATACAAACCATCCAAAACCGACATAGAGATGTTCAAGAAACAGCATTTCGATCATGATTTACAACTCGTTAAATAACACCGACATTACTATCTCAGAATTTGGATTTGGGGCATCCCCATTTGGCAATATCTACAATAAACCTATCTCTGACGAAGAAGCCTATCAATGCATTAAACTTGCTATAGATAATGGTATCAACTACTTTGATGTAGCTCCTTATTATGGCCAAGGTATAGCAGAAAAAAAACTAGCAAAAGCCTTAGGAAAACAAGCGAAAGAAATTATTCTATCTACTAAAGTTGGCCGTTATGGTAAACAGGATTTTGATTTTTCCGCTAAAAAAATAGAACAATCAATCCAGTATAGTTTACAATTATTTTCACGAGAGTATTTAGATATCGTATTCTGCCATGATATAGAATTTGTTGATTCAAAAACAATCCTATCAATAGCACTACCAACATTATCAAAACTAAAAGAAAAAGGCCTTATTAAAGCCATTGGAATATCCGGATACCCCTTAAAAACACTTTACAATACAGCCCAACAATTCCCTCTCGATATCATCTTAACGTATTCACAATATACTCTCATCAATCAAACATTAAAATTATATGAGCAAAAGTTTCAACAGTTAGGAATTGATATCATTAATGCATCTCCCTTTGATATGGGACTCTTAACAACCAAAAACTGTCCTAAATGGCACCCCGCAACTGAATCAATAAAAAAAGAGGTTAAACATCTTCTCAATGAATGTCAAAAAAAAGCTATCTCATTAGAAAAATTAGCATTTCAATATTCATTAGCTTACAAATTCCCGCTATCTCACTTAACAGGCATTGGTTCTCTAACAGACTTAAAACAATGTTTAAAATGGTATCAAACTTCCTTAGATACCCCCAGCTTAAACACCATTAAAACACTCCTTCATAATAATGAAATAAGAACACTAAAGTAAGAGCATCTAGGCCGAAAAGAATTTTAATGTTAAACTATTTCCTCATATATTATGTCTGTAGAATATAAAGCTGATCATATTAAAGTATTAGAAGGCTTGGAAGCTGTAAGAAAGCGACCAGGTATGTATATTGGCACCACTGGAACAGCAGGACTAAACCATCTTATTTTTGAAGTTGTAGACAACTCCATTGATGAAGCCATGGCAGGACATTGTACCGATGTCACTGTAACCATTCAAAAAGATAATGTTGTTGTTGTAAAAGATAATGGCCGAGGTATTCCCATTGATGAACATAAAGATAAAAAATTACCAGCAGTTGAAGTTGTATTAACAACATTACATGCTGGAGGTAAATTTGAAGGGGAAGGCTATAAAGCATCAGGTGGACTCCACGGTGTAGGTGTCTCGGTAGTAAACGCACTAGCTGACTGGTTAGAAGTAGAAGTATGCAGAGACAATAAAACATATAAAAACCGTTACCAAAAAGGAATCCCTGACAACTTAGTTGGAACGTTTGAAGATACTCCAGATGGCGAAAAAGGAACTACCATTAGCTTTATGCCAGATGCTTCCATTTTTGATGACATAGAATTCACCTCTGAAGTTATAGATCACCGTTTAAAAGAACTAGCATTTTTAAATCGTGGGGTAAGAATATTTTTTAATGATCTAAGACCAGAAGAACCCATTCACGAAGAGTATATATATGAAGGTGGAATAGAATCCTATGTAAAAATGTTAAATGAATCAAAAGAAGTATTATTTGACAATGTCATTTATATGAAAAAAAACCGCGATGGCTATGAAGTAGAAGTCGCCCTACAATATGTAAATGATTATTACGATGAACACGTTGTAACCTTTGCAAATAATATTAGAACAAAAGAAGGTGGAACACATTTAAGTGGTTTTCGAACCGCCTTAACGCGTGGTATTAACAACTTTTCAAAAAAATATGATTTAATAAAAGGTGTAAAATCAAACTTTTCAGGAAATGATTTAAAAGAAGGCTTAACGGCAGTCATATCCGTAAAATTAGCAAACCCCCAATTTGAGGGTCAAACAAAAACCAAGCTAGGTAATTCAGAAGTAAAGGGAATTGTCGATTCATTAGTAGACGAAGGGTTAGCTGACTATATAGAAAGAAACCCAAAAGTGGGAAAACTTATTGTTAATAAAGCCTTAGTTGCACAAAGAGTAAGAGAAGCAGCACGAAAAGCACAAGATTTAGTAAGACGAAAATCAAGTTTAGAAAGCACAACGTTGCCAGGAAAATTAGCTGATTGCTCCAATAGTAATGCAGCTGAATGTGAAATATATATAGTAGAGGGTGACTCTGCCGGAGGATCAGCCAAACAAGGACGAGATCGAAATTTTCAAGCTATTTTGCCACTCAGAGGAAAGGTATTAAACGTAGAAAAAGCACGCTTAGATAAAATTTTAGCTAACGAAGAAATAAGAACCTTAATAACCGCTATTGGACCATCAGCTATATCGGGTTTATCAGAAACAGAATCAAAAATTAATGAAGAAGAAGCCGAAGAAGATAATGATGATCCAACACATATTCTTGAAAAACTGAGATATCACAAAATTGTAATCATGACCGATGCAGATGTAGATGGAGCTCATATTAGAACCTTATTACTAACATTCTTTTTTCGTTACGCACGAGATATTATTCGTGTAGGAGGTCTTTATATTGCACAACCACCTTTATATATGGTGCGTAAGGGAACCGCCAAACATTATGTGTATAATGACGAGCAATTAGAAGAAAAATTAGAAGAATTAGGACGTAAAAATGTAGGGATTCAACGTTATAAAGGATTAGGAGAAATGAATCCAGATCAGCTCTGGGAAACTACTATGGATCCAGATAAAAGAACGATGTTACGAGTAGAAATGGAAGATGCTGAACTAGCTGATGAAATTTTTTCAATATTGATGGGAAGTAATGTAGATCCAAGAAAATTATTTATAGAAAAATATGCGAAAGATGTTCGCTGGATAGATGTATAAGGAGAAAGCATGACAGACGATCAAGATTTGTTATTTGATGGAGAAGAGCTAAAACCTCAGGAAAAAGGGATTGGTCTGATCGATATCAATGAGGAAATGAAACAATCTTATCTAGAATATGCTATGTCTGTTATTGTAGGACGTGCATTACCCGATGTAAGAGATGGGTTAAAGCCGGTCCATAGACGAATCTTATATGCCATGCACGACGCTGGATTTACAGCTACAAGAGCCTACAAAAAATCAGCTCGTATCGTTGGAGATGTATTAGGACGATACCATCCTCATGGAGATACAGCCGTTTATGATTCCTTAGTAAGGATGGCGCAAGACTTTTCGTTAAGATACCCACTAATTGATGGGCAAGGAAATTATGGTTCTATTGATGGTGATAATGCTGCGGCTATGAGATATACAGAAGCACGTATGTCTAAAATTAGTATGACATTATTAGAAGATATTGATAAAGAAACAGTAGATTTTAAACCTAATTTTGATGAATCATTAGAAGAACCAAATGTATTACCTGCAAAAATACCTAATTTATTATTAAATGGAACCTCAGGGATTGCTGTCGGAATGGCAACCAACATTCCTCCCCATAATTTAAATGAACTTGTAGATGGAGTAACAGCACTTATTGATAATCCAGAAATAGATATAGAAGGACTAATGGAACATATAAAAGGCCCCGATTTTCCAACAGCTGGTATTATTTGCGGTAATCAAGGTGTAAGACAAGCATACGAAACAGGAAAAGGTAGTGTCGTTATACGTGCCAAAATATCATTTGAAGAAACTAAAAAAGGGCGTGACGTTATAATCGTCGATGAACTCCCTTACCAAGTTAATAAAGCAAATTTAATTGTAAAAATTGCAGAACTAGTAAGTGATAAAAAAATTCCAGGGATTAATGATTTAAGAGATGAATCCGATCGAAAAGGAATGAGAATATATATCGAATTAAAACGAGATGCATCACGTGATGTAGTTTTAAATCAACTGTACAAACACACTCAATTACAAAATAGTTTTGGAATCAATATGGTAGCACTAGTAAAAGGTATCCCAAAATTACTAAACCTAAAATCTATTCTCTCACATTATGTTGACCATCGAAAAGAAGTTATTACACGACGAACAACATTTGATCTGAAAAAAGCAAACGATAGATTACATATATTAGAAGGTCTAAGAATAGCACTAGATAATATTGACGCTGTTATTGAACTCATAAAAAAATCAGCAGATGCACAAGTAGCAAAACAAGGACTAATGAGCACCTTTTCTTTAACAGAAAAACAATCCACTGCAATTTTAGAAATGAGATTACAGCGATTAACAGGCTTAGAAAGAGATAAAATTGAAAATGAATATAAAGATCTATTAGAGCTAATCGCAGATTTAGAAGATATATTAGCTAATGAATCACGTGTATTGCAAATTATCAAAGATGAACATAAAGAAGTAATAGAAAAGTTTGGTGATCAAAGACGTACCTATATAGGAGACCCTGTTCATATTATGGCAATCGAAGATTTAATTCCAAATACACAAGTAGCCGTATTAATTTCTAAAAATGGATTTTTAAAAAGAATGGGAATTGACCAATTTCGTAGTCAAAATAGAGGTGGTAGAGGAATTAACTCAATGACAACGCGTGATGAAGATTCAATTGAACATTTATTAATAACAGAAACACATGATTTTTTACTATGTTTTACATCAAAAGGAAGAATCTTTAAAATTAAAGCCCATCAAGTACCAGAAACTTCCAGACAATCTAAAGGAATTTCAATGGCACATTTTCTACACTTTGAAGAAGATGAAATCTTAACAAGTGTCATAGATGTAAAAGAGTTTTCTGATAACGAATTTTTATTAATGACAACCAAAAATGGGGTCATCAAAAAAACAGCATTATCAGCGTTTTCACATTTCAAAAACAAACCCATTAGAGCTATTAATTTAGATGATAATGATATTTTACAATGGGTAAAAAAGACAGATGGTACCAAAGATATCATGCTAGTAACGAAATTTGGAATGTTAATTCGATTTGAAGAATCCCAAGTACGCAGTATGGGAAGAGCCTCACGTGGGATTAGAGGTATTAAAACACGTAAAGGTGATACGCTAATCGCTATGAATGTTATCAACCATGAAGATGATGATTCTCGTATATTAATCATCACACGATATGGCTATGGTAAAAATATTCGATTATCAGAATTTAGATGTCAAAACCGTGGAGGTATAGGTGTAAAAAGTCTAACATTCAGAAAAAGTATCAAAGATGACCATATCCAAGATGCTGTTATTGCCAGACGCGATCAAGAATTTTTAATTGTTACAGAATTAGGAACCATGTGCCGTCAAAATGTTGGAAAGATTTCAACACAACGTAGAGAAGCACAAGGCGTAAGAATCGTAAAATGTGATGATAAAGATTTTGTTATAGCAATCAGTGTTGTTGATATAACACCTGAAGAAGAAACATTAATCGAAAAAAAATAATAAACAAGAAAACTGATTTTTGCCTTTAGTTTTTAAATCATATATAATCATTACAACTATCATGCATAAGAAAAACTTTTATAGCTTAACCATACTACTTTGTCTCTTAATACCAATCACTATAACAGCAAACCCTGTATCCCTAACTGGAAAACGATATTTTAACGTTTCATATGGTTTATCCCAACAAGAAAAAAATGATAACGAAGTCTCTCTCGCAAGACTAACTATAAACCTACCCATAACCCGAAAACTAGATTTAAGTTTTGGAACATTTCAAGGATGGATGGATAAAACAATTAATGAAAATAATATTAAAACACAACATGACTATTCATTTTATATAAATTCTAAATATCACTTTCTCCCACAATCCATTATTAACCCTTTTGTAATAATCGAAATGGGTCAAGTAATAAACGATATTAAAATTGATAGCACACAAGAATCATCATCAGAAAATACAAATATTGATTCCAAAGGTATCTTATTTACAAACACAGAGAGTATAAATACAACCTATACATCTATTCAATACTATTACAGCCTTGCGCTAGGAGAAGAAGTAACAATAAAAGATAAAACATCTATATCCATGTTTTATAATTTAGGATCAATAAACAATACAAGCTACCAACAGTTTGTTGCAAGCATTGGCTATTGGATCCTAACAGATATATTATTAGATTTTCAAATAAAATCACATATTAACCAATCCCTAACCGAGTATCATCTAGTAAGTAATATAAAATTTTAGTTATCTAAATACTCTTTCTTTAATAATCGTAAATATTGTTCTTCACTACTTTCAAAAAAGAAAGATGTTACTGCAATTGAAAAAATTTGAGATACAACACCAATCATAGTAGGTTTTTTATCCTTCGAAAATGTATCTGTAGCTAACAAATAACTTAACAATACCGCAGAAAATAATGTAGAAGCAGTAGAAATAGACCGCGTTCGCTTATATTTCTTTTGTAACCTAGGAAGTTCATCAGAAAGATTAGCAACCGATAACGTTGATAAATCAGACCTAAAAATAGGTCTTTGAACAAATGAATACAAAGAAAATCCAAAAAACATATAAGTCATACCAGAAATAGACTCATCTAATAATGATAATCCAACATTAGTACTAGACTGAATAAAACTAAAATATTGATCCTTTTTATAAGATAAATCCGTTTCTTCTAAAAAATAATAAGTCCTTAGCTGGATAGGATCCTTAATAGCTTTATCCTGAGACCACGAAAAAGAAGAAAAAATAATTAAAAATAAAATAATCTGGTGGAGGGAGCTGGATTTGAACCAACGTAGAGCTAAGCTCGGCAGATTTACAGTCTGCTGCGATTGACCACTCCGCCATCCCTCCATAGTTTCTTGATCAAATAGCATACTAAGTCACCATGGTTGCTGTCAAATTTCTTTTTTTCTTTATCGTAAAATAAAAGGAAGAACCTTGCCCAAAATAACTCTCTACTCGCACATCCCCTTCATGTAACTGAACCAACTCTTTCACAATAGACAAACCTAATCCAATTCCTTCAAACTCTCTAGTTGAAGAATAATCTACCTGACGAAATTTCTCAAAAATAACATCTTGTTGATTTTCTTTTAGTCCAATCCCTGTATCTGCAATACAAAACTCAACAAAATCATCTTTTTCTATACAAGAGATTTTAACATACCCTTCTTTGGTAAACTTAATCCCATTGGAGATTAAATTAACCATAATACGACGTAACTTTGCTTTATCTACTGTAATCATTAAATCCTTATCAGAAACATCATTAAGAAGCTTTAAATCTTTCCCCTTAGTTAAAGGAGACAGACTAGTTGTAATCGTATCAATAAAAGAAAATACATTAACAGAAGTTGGCTGCAAATTAGTTTTTTTAGCCTGAATCTGCGACAATTCTAATAAATCATTAATTAACTCTTTTAATGTTCTTGCTTCATTTAAAGACGTATTGAGCCAAGACTCTTGTTCATCACTAAATTGACCTTTTCCCGAATGTGTAACAAGTTCAATAAATCCAATCACAGATGTAAGTGGGGTTCTTAATTCATGTGATACCGTTCTTAAAAACCCTTCTCGTAATTGTTCGATCTCTTTTTCGTAGGTTATATCCCGAATTAAATAAATAATACCAATTGGTTTATTTTTACGATTATGAACAACCGTAGAATTCATAAGCAAAATAAACTCTGACGATTCCTTGGTATAAGAAATCTCAGAAGCATACGTTTCAACCTTTTTTAAATGACTTGAATGTTCTTGTAACGATGAATGATGAATAAATTGAGATATATTTTTTGAATAATTATCCTGTGTTTTAAATTCAAAAATATCCTCAGCTTTGTTATTAGCAAGAATTAAATTATTATTAAAATCTGTTACGATAATCCCATCTGGAATACATTTAATAATCGCATCTGCCTGCTCTTTTTGTTTTATAATCATATCCGTTGATTCTTTCAATTGAGTGATCATTTGATTAAACGCAATCGACAATTCTCCAATTTCATCTGAAGATTGTATATAAACTTTTTCTGTAAAATCTCCTTTAGCAACCTTTTTAGAAACAGATCGTAATATATCAATAGATGTCGTCATTTTTTTAATAATTAATAGGTCCATAATAAAAACCCATGACGTTGATAATAAAATAACCAATATAATACCAATAGTAATTTGAACAATAACTGAAAAAATAACAGACTTGGTTTTAGTAGCAACATAAATAATAGATGAATTTTCAGAAGAACTCATAAAAATACTATCTAAATCATGCTGAGAAGACTGTAAAGGAAACGTATGATCCATAAAATCATTATAATTACGCTCTATAGTAATAAGTTGTTTAGGCGTTAAAGAATCATTAAACAAATGTTCTACAACATTTAAATTATCATCTAAAATAAGAATTCCAATAGCACTAGAATCGGTTTTAAAATTTGAAACAAACCGACTTAAATTAATACTAATCAACGACTCTTTATTCTTTTTTATAATCGTTTGTAATAAATAAATATTATCATCATTATGCTTAACAATAGTATGTTTATCCTTTGCATTAATTTGAAATGGAGATTCTCGTTTTTTATAAAGATTATATAAAGACTGTTCAGGATAATTATTATCATAAGAAGCAATAATATACTGAATATCTTTAGAATTCTTTGCCAATTGATTAATCAATGTATTACTAGCTAATAACTGCTCACTAGCTGTTTTAAAATTTGTTAACTGAGAATATAACGATGTAACTTCATTCTGATACAAAAACGTTTTAATAAAAAAACCAGACCACGTTACTAACAACCCTGTTAAAAGCACAGTAAAAATTATAAAAGGCAATAAAATACTTTTTTGAATATTTTGTTTCAATAGACCTCCTTTTTTATGATAATTGTTTATTTAGCTCATATAAAATAATCCCAGTTGCAACCGAGACATTAAACGAATCAATCTGCCCTTTCATACTTATTTTAATATGATTATCCACAATTTTGGAAACTCTTTTTGATATACCTGAATGTTCATTACCGACAACAAGTATAGCAGGAAACGCTGCATCAATCGTATGCAGGTCTGATCCCTGAACAGAATCCGTAGCATAAAGCCAATATCCATTCTTTTGACAATTAATCAAAGAATTAGCAATATTACTAACCTGTATAAGTGACATATAATAAGCAGCTCCTGACGAAGCCTTAATTAATGTATCATTAATGGGCGCTTGACGATCCTTGGGCATAATAATGCTGTTAATCCCTAAACAATGACAAGTCCTCATAATAGCTCCCACGTTAAAAGGATCCTCAAGATGATCTAAGGCAACCACTATAGGGTTATTCTGGGGGTTTAACGACGATAATGAATCAAAATGCAATTGGGTAATCGTTGCAACAACATTTTGATGGCCTGACAACCGACGACTCTGTACACTATTTTTTGGTTGCTTTCGAATTGGAATCCCTTTTTGAGAAGCTAATTGAAAAATTTTTTTTAAATCACCAGTCGGGTTTTGATCAAACACTGTAATATCAGAAATTTTAACATCACTTAATAATGCCTCTAAAACCGAATGTTTCCCTTTAATCGTAATCATTAATAATCTCCATTAACGTTTGTAACCCTGTCGTTAATTCTTCCTTGGTAACAATAAGAGGAGGCGCCAACCGAATCACATTACTATGAACGCCACATGACAAAACAATAAGTTGCCTATCTAGACACTTCTTTAAAATATCAGCAACCATATCAGAATAAGGTTCTTTCGTAGAGTGATCTTTTACACATTCAATCCCAATCATAAGACCTTCAATACGAATATCTCCAATATAAGGATGTAAACGTAAGGGCTCTAACACATGGCTAGCATAATCTGACAAAGCAGAAATAGCTGATAACTGTTTAGAAATAATATCAATTGTTGCAGACGCTGCTGCACAAGTTACAGGGTTAGCTCCATACGTCCCTCCATGGCTTCCCTTACTCCATTGATTCATAATCTCTGTTTTGCCAACACAAGCCGCGATAGGCATACCAGAACCTAAGCCTTTCGCCATGACCACAATATCAGGAAAGATACCCGCTTTCTGAAACTGAAACCAAGATCCCGTTCTACCAATACCCGATTGTACTTCATCTATAATCAACAAAACATTATGTTGCTTACATAAATCAGCAACACATTGTAAAAACTCTATTGGAGCAGCAACATAACCACCCTCTCCCAAAATAGGTTCAATAATAACAGCTGCCAAACCAGAATGAATGGCACCACTTTGCTTAAGCTTTTCTATATAAGCAGTAACACTAATATCCGTTATAGACTCATGACTTGATCGATAGGTATTTGGATAAGGAAAAAAAGATACACCATCCAACATAGGTCCTATATTATCTCGATAGGCCTTTTTCGAAGTTGTAACAGATAAAGCTCCCATTGAGCGACCATGAAACCCTCCCTCAAAAGCCAAAACCTGATGACGCTTTGTCACAAATTTTGCTAACTTTAAAGCAGCCTCAACAGCACCTGCTCCACTTTGTTCAAAAAAAACAGAATAATCATCCGACTGCATCAAGGAAACAAGTTTTTCAGCACAATCAACAACAACTTCCGTATTACCAACAGCAATACATGGATGAATCAATGTACCCACTTGTTCTTGAACAGCCTCAACAACTTCAGGATGACAATGACCCGTCGATGTAACCGCAATACCAGAACCAAAATCAAGAAAAGCAACATCATCATAATTATATAGATAACATCCTTGACCTGATTTAATATCAAGTTCATGAAACCGACTTAATACCGAACACAAAACCTTATCAGCACGCTGTTTTAACATAAACGTTAGTTTAACGCTTTTTAAGTAAGGATGCTATAGATGCCCTTATATAAAAAATTCATGACCTCCTTCTCCTTGGATAAAATGAAAGTCTACCCAAGAGGATGTGCTAACGTAATAGTCTCTTTTAACTCATCCATAGCAACATGCGTATAAATTTCAGTTGTAGCAACATGTTCATGCCCTAATAATTCTTTAATGATACTAATATCAGCACCTCCTTTATACAAATCTGAAGCATAGCAATGCCTTAAAATATGGGGTGTCAAAGGAGGGTTAATACCTTGCTGTATCGAACATTGTTTTACAACACGCTGAATAGTACGAACTGAAACAGGCTGCCCATTCTTATTAATAATGAGAGTTTTACTGTTACTTTTTTTCCATAACACCCTAGCCGTATCAACATAGGCATTTAAAATCTGCCTTGTAACATCTCCAATAATCGCAACACGCTCTTTGTTACGCTTTCCAATAACCCTACACTCTCCTGACAAAAAGTTAATTTGATCCAATCTAAGCGATACCAATTCAGAAACCCTCAAACCAATTCCATACAAACATTCACAAACCGCTCTATTTCTTAAACCAAGAGATGAATCGATTGAAATATTATCTAAAAAAGAAATCATCCTTTTAGTTGAAATAATTTTAGGCAATACATAGCTAACTTTAGGTAACCTAATTTGACGCCAAGGATTAATAGAAACACACTTTTGTAGTTGTAAAAAATCCCAAAATGAGCGATAAGCAGAAATACGTCGACATAATGTTTTATTTGCTTGTTTCGCATCCGATTCAAAAACAACAAAATCACGACACGCTTGTTTATCAAGCGAAAAAAAACTTATCTTATGTTGCTCAACATAAGAATCTAATCGTATTAAATCTCTTTCATAATTATCTAATGTATGAGTGGCAAAGTGTTTTTTTAACTGACAATGATCTAAAAAAGATTGAATCAATACCTGATTATTCACTAAGATATTGCTTTCGATTATCGTCCGTTATAGGAATTTCTTCATTATTTTCTTCCACCCAAAGTAAACGCTCAGCTTTTCGAGTATCTATATGTACATATTCCTCTTTAATATTTAAACCAATACCCACAACACCAGATAATTTTTCAGCTTCTTTAAAAACTTCCACCACTGACATATTCAAAATTTGTATATCAGCCGCTAAGCCTTGAGTATGAAAGTTACGTTTTAATTGACCTTTTGCCTCAGCAACCTCCGGACATTCATACCCCTTTATAATATTAATTCGTTTCTGAGTAACTCCACGAAGCTCCTCTAACACCCCAACTAAACCTAAAGAAATACGAAACTTACCCGATTCTTTACAAGCAAAATCATTTTTTGAAAAATGATCTGAAATTTTATTAGTAAATTTCTTTTTTTTTGGTCGTGATCTAGAATAAAGATTTGAGTTAGAATTCGTTCTATTATGATTTCTATTCCTATCCCTATCCTTATTCTTATTCTTATTCTTATTCCTATTTCTATTAAAAGAATTAGAATTTGAAGGCTGCCTATCTCGTTGTTTTTTTTCTGTCATTAGAATAATTATATCAAGTATCTAAAAACTCGTTAAGGTAAACAAAAATTCATAAAAAATTTCATTAACTATATCTCAATACTATATAATTAAATTTTTCTTCTCAAATCTGATCATCCGTCTTAACAAATAAAATTTCTTTAGATACTGACTTTTTAATATCACACCCTTCAACCCTTTCAGACCAAGCGGGACCAACATGATTATTTAAAAACCACTTATTCAAATTTAAAAAACACCTCAAAACATTATCCGGGTTACCACCCAAAATTTCACATCGGCTCTCACATTCCTTCCTAATCCAATAAAGTTTTTCACCCAAAAAAAATCTAGAAACAATAGGTCCAACAGGTTGCCTTATAATTTCTTTTGCTATCTTTTTTTCATGTAAATTTAATGCTGATAACTTCGGCAATCGATCCCAAGAACCACAGTTATTAAGCCCAAAGGGGTGTCGAATAGCAGCGGCAACAGGCCTCGGAAAAGGCTTTCGAAATAAAAACATTCCAGGAACTCCTAATCGCTGCATACCTAATCCTCTTTATCAAAATTTAATACCTATAAACAATACTATATATAAAGTAGCAAAACTTACAAAAAATTTTAATATACAATCATAAACAATAAAAAAACAAACCATATTTACAAAAAATTAACATAACTTGAAACAACTTATTTTTCTTCATCCATACTGGTATAATATTTACAATGATTAATTGCTGTATATTCGAAGATGATACTGTTTCTCAATTATTCCCAATAACAGAAACAAGACCTATATACGATTGCCTTGTTGGCATGTCTACAATATTTGAAAAATTTTACGAAGCCTTTAAAAACAGCAATATAACACTACATACCAGAGATTACTTAAAACCAACTTTGCAAGAAACCTATAAACAATATACGATCAATAACGTTAATGCGGGAAGCCCCTGTTTATTTCTTAATGGCAGAGTGATTATCACACAATCATTAATAAGCAAAATAAACAAAATCCATCCTCAAGAAAACACATTATTTACCTATAAAGAAAATGTAATCGTAGCCTATCTAAAAGGAGACCTATTAAATATCGCTATACATTTATTAACTGACCCTCCCAATAATAAAACAATTATAAAACAAATACGATCTAAGTGTGTTGTTGAAGAATTAGATGAATGTAATATAATTTCAAATTGCTGGGATTTAATAGAATACAACAAAACATATCTCGAAACAGATTTTAGAAATTCAAATAAACTAGGTATTATAAAAGGCCATATAAGTCCATTTACTGCTATATATAATGAAAGCAATGTCTTTATTGATAAAGACTCTTATATAGAAGATTTTGTAATTATTGATGCAAAAAAAGGGCCTGTCTATATAGAAAAAAATGTCAATATTCATGGCCATACCAAACTTGAAGGCCCCTTGTTTATAGGAAAAAACTCTACAATATTTGGCGGGCGTATATCTAAATCATCTATAGGGAAGTCATGCAAAGTAACAGGAGAAATAGTAAATTCCATAATAGAATCATTTTCAAATAAAGCACACTCTGGCTTTTTAGGAGATAGTTATGTAGGGAGATGGGTTAACTTAGGAGCAGGCACAACAACATCTAATTTAAAAAATGATTATTCCTCTATCTCAGTAATAAAAGAAAACAAAAAAATAGAGACAGAAAAGCAATTTTTAGGAACAATTTTTGGTGATCATGTGAAAACAGCTATAGGAACCCAATTAAATAGCGGCTCTATTATAAGTTTAGGATCCATTATTTATAACCACAAATTTTTAACCAAATATTATCCTCCATTTTCATGGGGTAATGGTGAAAAAAAACAATATCACCAATTAGAGAAATTTTTTGAATCCATGGAACGTATAATGAAAAGACGTGAAATTGAATTAAGTGATAACTATAAACAATTATACGCATTATTACATAAAAATTACACAAAATAGTGAAACATGACACATTGTTTAAAAAACTTATCACGTCAGATGAAGACTTCATCAAAACAACCATAGAAACTAATAATCTCTCTCTAAATTTAACCCAATCAAATATCCCTAAAAAAACAGGAGATATGTTTAACAAACTAACAAAAGAACTAAACCTAATAGAAACATTTAAAACATTTTTTAAACACAATAATAATAATAAAAGTGAAAATAAATCCGTCAATCATCATCAATTAAGATCTAATACAAACATTTTTTACAGAAAAGAAATAAATCAGCTTATCGAATTTATCAATTCTATTCATGCCAATAACAATATAACCGATGTTGTCCAAATAGGAATAGGGGGGTCCTATTTAGGCCCTAAAGCAGTTTACGAAGCACTTCTCTCAGAGACCAATACCCCCATTATAAACGGCCACTTTGTCGCCAATATAGATCCCCTAGAATTCAAATTATGTATCCATAAATTAAATCCAAAAAAAACACTATTTATATTAGCATCTAAAAGTGGAAACACCATGGAAATAACAGCCAATATAAATCTACTAAAAGAATGGTGGAAATCACATAACCTAACCGAAAATATGCTAAAAAAACACTGTATTAGCTTAACAGTGAAAGGATCCCAATTAGATTCAAACTTAATAAGCACCAATCGCTTTTACATTGACAGTGCCATTGGCGGACGATTTTCAACAACAAGTATTATTGGAATGTGTATCATTGGTTTATGTTTTGGAAAAAAAGCAATAACAGAGTTATTATCAGGCGCAAAATTCATGGATGAAAATGCTCAATTACCTAGCTACAATCAAAATCTATCCTTAGCAGCTGCATGGGAACATATTTGGCAGCGTAATATCAAACATCATAACCAAAGAGCTATTATTGCTTATAGCTACTCTTTACAATCATTCCCCAGCTTTTTTCAACAATTAACATGTGAAAGTAATGGTAAATCTGTTGATAACAATGGAAATAAAGTTCCATATAAGACAGCCCCTATGATTATTCCAGGGATAGGTACAAATGCTCAACATTCATTTTTTCAACTATTACACCAAGGAAGCGACGTTATACCTGTCGATTTTATTGGAGTTAAAAATCAACATGAAAAATCTACCCACTTTGAAAAAGAGTCTCATAATTTATTAAAAGCCAATATATATGCACAAATGCAAGCCTTACAAGAAGGAGAAGATTCCAAAGACAAGCGATATATCTGTGAAGGAAAAAAACCATCAACTCTATTGCTTTTAGATACAATTACCCCTTACAGCATAGGACAATTAATCGCATTTTATGAAAATAAAACTACCTTTGAAGGGTTAATCTGGAATATAAACGCATATGATCAAATAGGTGTTCAATTAGGAAAAAGACTAACTAAAAACTTTATTAAAAATCCTTAGTTTTTAACTCACTTTTTTCCAAAGAAAAAAAATTTTGAAAAGTAAAAATAATATAATATACCAAATATTTCCAACGAAAAAAACGTTTAGGATCTTGAATAGCACGATAAATCCATTCCCATCCACGGGCCTTAACCCATGAAGGTGCCAACGATTTAACCCCTGCTAATACCTCAAACGTTCCCCCAACACCAATAGCTACCCCAGAATGACAATATTGAGCTAAGGTTTGAATAAAATATTCTTGCTTAGGAAACCCCATTCCTACTAAAATGACATCTGGTTTTGCCTCAAGAATAGATTTAATAACATCAGGGGAATCAAACTCCGAAAAAAAACCATGTGCACTACCTACAATAGTTGCATTTGGATAATCCCTCTTACTATTTTCAACAACTTTTTTAATCACATCTTCTGAAGAACCAACAAAATAAAATGATAATCCTTTTTTTTGTAACAGATTAATAACTAAATCAACACCACTGATAATATTAACAGAACCTTTACCAAGAACCTTGGAAGCCCACTTAACACCATAACCATCCGCAACAATGGTATTAGCTTTCATCAACCATGTTTTTGTAATAAAATTACGCTCCGCCAAAACAATCATTTCTGGATTTAATGTAACAACACGATGCAACCCTTTAGATTTTTTTGTATTAATTAATTGTTTAACAACATCTGAAAAAGAGTCTGATACCACATTGTAACCAAAAATATTAACTGTCATGAAACACCCATTCATTTAATTTAGAAGAACATAATAATGATTTACGCCCTTGAACTATATTACCCTGATAAAAACCAAAATTACCAGTTAGAGTTGTAATAGCATCCTTAATAATACCTTTAGATTGAATAGCATCCATACTTAAAACAGGCTGATTTAAATAATTTGCTAAATGCAAAACCTTGTCATCATAAGCAAGTGCAATAAATGGAATACCCTGTAAAATTGACCAAACACAACTATGATACCGCATAGCAACAATAAAATAATATTGGATAGTTGACGGTTGATAATAACTATCAACACAAAATTCCTTAATATCAGATTTTAAAATACCACTATCTGCAAGAAGAGGAGTATCAATTGACGAACAAAAACTTAATCCAACTACAGATAAACCTAAATCTAGAGTTTCCCGTACTAATGATGAATAGTAACACTTACTCCCTACATCACAAAAATTAAGTCCAACACTATCTGACATCAATTTTGAATCTGATAAATATAAAGGAGCCTTATAAAAGGCTAAATCACTGGTTATCTTTAAATCCCTAGTCGATTTAAATAATAATGAAGATTCTTGAGAACGTAATGTTGTCTTTGTAACTAACATTAAAATCCAAGAAAGTATAAACTTAGAAATAATCCCTCGAATAGGACCAATCCCCTGTGAAAGAAAAAAAACTTTTTTGTTAAAACATTTGGCAAAAAAAATAAATCCTAAATAATACCATAAACTAAAATGAGATGTTTTATTTTGTAAAATTCCTCCTCCACCAAACACAAGCATATCAACCTTTACAATAGTTTTAATAATAGAAAAAAAATTCCAACGATTAACAGCATTAGGATAACAATTTTTATCAGCAGATAAAATCCATACTATAGGAGAAACAAAAAGACTATTAAGAATATCCTTCGTTTTTGCTAAACAAATATCATCCCCTACATTTCCAAAACCATAATATCCAATTACAAGTATCTGCATTATTAAAGCATAACTTGTCCATCATAAATATGCTTAGCTGGCCCCGTTTTAACAACATGATTATCTGATTCTTGCCATTCAATAAGTAAATTCCCACCAGGTTGTTCAATGGTTACTTTACGATCAAATTGACCTGAATAAATTCCCGCAATCGTAGCAGCACACGCTCCCGTTCCACAAGATAACGTTTTTCCAACACCACGCTCCCAAACAACCATTTTACCTCGATCTCGGTTAACACTATCAACAAGTTCAATATTAATCCCATCCTTAAATAGCGGATTAGAGTAAACCGTATCAGCAATCAAATCCAAAGATTGATGATTATTGGAATCCAAAAAAATAACTAAATGAGGATTCCCCATAGATACAATATAACCATCATAAGAAATATCATGAACAACAATAGGAACTTCATAAACAATAGTATCAGCTGGCATTAAATCTCTATCAGTCTGAGGAACCCCCATATCAATCTCTACAGCAACAACATTACCTTCTTTAACAATAAGAGCCGGCACCATTTTTCCCGCGTCAGTTTGAACAGAAAAAACATCTGTTTCTAAAAGTTTATGTTGAAAACAAAAAGACGCAAAACATCTTAATCCATTACCACACATTTCAGGACAAGATCCATCACTATTAAAAATTTTCATAGCAATATCACATTCTTCTGAATCTATAGCAATAACAATCCCATCGGCACCAATACCAAAATGCCTATCGCATAACTGACTACTAATAGACTGTATATGCGCTATATCTATTCGCTGATTAATTCCATCAAAAACAATAAAGTCATTACCTAAACCATGATATTTTGAAAAATGATATGTTTGTTTCATAAGTCAATCTCAGCTCCTAATGTTCGTAACTTCCCAATTAGATTATAATACCCTCTATTAAGATGATGAAGCCCATGAACCGTTGTCTTACCCTCCGCAATTAATCCTGCTAAAACAAGCGCAGCTCCCGCTCTTAAATCTGTAATTTTAACATCAGCAGCTGATAATTTACCTCCTTTAACAGTAGCTGACTGCCCATCAATTGTAATTGATGCCCCCATACGAATTAATTCATGAACATGCATAAAACGATTTTCAAAAATGGTTTCTTTAACAACACTGTGACCAGAAGCGGCTGTCAATAATGTCATCATTTGCGCTTGCATATCAGTTGGAAAGCCAGGGTGTGGCGCTGTTACAATATTAACAGGATGAATATCCCCATTAAATGAACATCTAACATTATTATCTTGATAAGAAATAATTAAACCAGCTTCCGTTAGCATATCTGTAATAGATGATAAATAACTTGAATTTACATTTTCTATCTCAATATCCCCACCTGTAAGACCTCCTGCAATTAACAACGTTCCAATTTCTATTCTATCAGGAATAACGAAATAATCTTTAACACCAGATAACGATTGAACACCTTGAACATGAATCGTAGATGAACCAACACCCTCAATAAGCGCTCCTGCCTGAATCAAAAAATTAGCTAAATCAACAATTTCTGGTTCTCTTGCCGAATTACGAATAACCGTTTCTCCTTTCGCTAAACAGGCAGCCATCATAATATTTTCAGTAGCACCAACAGAAGGAAATGGAAGATCTATTTGATTTCCTTTTAAATTTAATGCTGAAAACTCAACAAAACCATGCTCAAAATTAATTTCAACACCTAATTTCTCAAATCCTTGAATATGAATATCAACAGGCCGTAACCCAATTGAACAGCCTCCAGGAAGAGGCACTTTAGCAAATCCAGTTTTAGCTAATAAAGGGCCCGCAACAAAAAAAGAAGCTCTCATAGCCGTCACCAATTCATAAGGAGCAATATGTCTAACTTTCTTTTCATTTAATATATGAATAGATTCATCAGCCCGATATTCTGTTCTAATATTAAGAGAATTTAACATTCTAACCATAGAATTAATATCTCCAATAGAAGGAATATTTAATAAAGTTGTTTCTCCGCCCAGCATAATTGTTGATGCTAAAACGGGTAATACGGCATTTTTAGCCCCAGAAACCCCAATTTTTCCTTTTAATGTTTTTCCCCCTGTAATTCGTGCACTTATCTTTTCCATCGTTTAAGAAACCAAAGAAACTAAAATAGTATTAAGCTCAGATATAAAATGATCTAAAGAACGATCATTAGTAACAACTAAATCACAAAATTGATAGCATGCTTCAATATCCTGTCCTTTATTTGTTCCCTTTAGTTCATTGGTATCCTGATAAATAAAGGTAGATAAATCAACAAAATCGGTTCCATGTTTACGTTTAGAAATTCGATCATAACGCTCCTGTTGATTAGCTTGAATACCAACTAAAAACACTCCCTTCTCTTTCAAAAAAGAAGCTTCATCAGGATGTCGAATACTATCAAAAACTACATCAGTATAATGCTTATTAACTACATGAGAGTAAGATTGTTCAGCAAAATAAGCTATGCCATTCTTTTCTTTAAGCAGATTCGAATAATGCGTTAATGTATCACGATCATCTGATAAATTATGTTCCTGAACATACGATCGAATAATGTCAGATAATGATATAATCTGATATCCTTTCTGTTTAAAAAACTCACATGCTGTCGATTTACCAGATCCAATTGGCCCAATAAAACCGATAAAATGATTTTGCTTCAGTTTACTCATAAGTAACATAGTATAATAGAAGTTAGATAATAATCCAAAGTTAAGATCGATACGACTTAACAATATTACTCGCTAACTTTTGTCCATTAGCAATCTGTTTTTGAACTGAATCAAAAGAAGCCATTTTTGAATTAGACACTGTTTCTTGATTAAGATGCAAGGTCTGTGTAGGAAAAGCAAATTCAATACCCAACTTTTGCGCCAAACGAATACAATCTAACATCAAACATTCTCGAGCTACTAATTCAGCTTCCCATGTCGGTGTTTGAAAAAAAACATACAAAAGTATATCCAAACTACTAGCAGAAAACTCATTAAGATGTACAAGATAATAATCTTTCCGTGTGTCAGCATGCAAATCAATTAATTCTCTAATCCCAGCACAAAAAGCTTCAATTTTTTCAACAGGGGTATCATAAGTAATTGAAAGCATAGTGTTAAACCGACGATAACGTCTCTCTCCCATATTATCAACCGAAGCCGTTAATAAAATCGAATTAGGTACACTAACTAATGAATTATAAAACGTTCTAACACGAGTACTTCGAAATCCTAAATGTTCAACCGTTCCTTCAACATCCTTAATTTTAACCCAATCACCAATCGAAAATGGACGATCAGCCACAACAGTTAATGACCCAAAAATATTAGCAATCGTATCTTTAGCCGCCATAGCAATAGCAATACCACCAATTCCTAATCCCGCTAATAAACTAGCTAATGGCAAATTTAAAATTTCAGCAACAGAAATTAAACCCACAATAATCAATAACACTTTAATAACCTTTCCTAATAAAGGTGCTAACAGATCATCAAATTTAAGTGCTGTTTTTTTAGATTTTTCGACAAAAAACACTTGAAAATAAGATGTTAAGCGTAAACCCAACCAAACAAAACCAATATAAGTCAAAACTTTTGCCGTTTTTAAACAAAGATTTAAAACAGGTTCTGATAATTCAAAAAAAGTAAGTGATGCCGACAAACTCCAAAGTAGAATAATAAATTGAACAGGACTACGTAACTGAGGTAATTCCTGTGATGATTGCAACAAAGAAAAATCTAATTGGTTACGTGTATAAATCAATCGAACAGCATGAACAAGCATATAAGTTATAACTTGAGCAACAACAACACCAAATATAACAACAAAAAAAGCAAAAATAGCCCCTAACATATTTCCTGAAACAGGCACCCCTATAAATTGCATAATGAATGTATCCATAGTATTTCTATTTTTATCTATTATGACATAGAATGAAATACTTATCATGATATAAGAATAAAAAACACAAACTCAAACAATAAAAAGAATAATTTACGGTATGCAATAAATTCGTTACAATCTTGAAACTAGGAAAAAGTCTATTTAGAATAAAATATAGATAAGGATTAAATTATGTCAAAAAAAATTATTGTCCAAAAATTTGGAGGAACATCAGTTGGATCACCCGAAAAAATAAAAGCCGTTGCAAATCGAACATCCAAACTTTTAGATGATAATAAATCTATTGTAATTGTCGTATCCGCTATGGGAAATACAACCAACCAATTAGTAAAATTAGCTAAAGAAATTACCACAGAACCCAATCCTCGAGAATATGATGCTCTAGTATCTACAGGAGAAAATGTATCAGCATCCTTATTAGCGATGTCATTTCAATCATTAGGCATTAATGCTATTTCATTAACAGGTGCTCAAGCCGGTATCTTAACTCAAGATCTTCATGCAAAAGCAAAAATTTTAACAATTAAAACAGAAAGAATTCAAAAAGAATTAAATAATAATAAAGTTGTCATTATTACAGGCTTTCAAGGGATCAATCCAAATTCAGATATTACTACAATAGGAAGAGGAGGGTCTGACACATCGGCCGTAGCATTAGCAGCCGCTTTAGAGTGTGAAGAGTGTGAAATTTATACAGATGTTGATGGTGTTTACACAACAGATCCAAGAAAAATAAAAGATGCTCAAAAATTAACAGAAGTATCGTATGAAGAAATGCTAGAAATGGCATCCTTAGGTGCTAAAGTATTACATCCTCGCGCCGTAGAATGTGCCAAAGAAAATAATATTATCTTACATGTACGATCATCCTTTGAATTAACAGAAGGAACAAGAGTTAAGGAGGCAAATAAATTGGAAGTTAATAAACCTGTAACAGGCGTAGCCGTGAAAGAAAACGAAGCCATCATTTCTATGATTGGAGTTCCTGATACCCCAGGAATAGCTGGAGAAATTTTTAGTGAATTAGCTAATAATGGTATTAATGTTGATATGATTATCCAAAATGTTTTAGAAAAAACGGATAGCAATAATATTTCATTTTCTATCGCTGAAGATGACTTAGATCAAACAAAAAAAATAACAAAATCCATTGCCAATAAATTAAACTGCAAACTATTAACCGACACATCTATTGCAAAAATTTCTTGTGTCGGAATTGGCATGATATCAAAACCAGGTACTGCCTCAAAAATGTTTACAGCATTAGGTCAAAATAATATTAACATTTTAAGAATTACAACCTCAGAAATAAAAATTTCGTGTGCCATTAACCAAGAAGATGCTCAAAAAGCGTTAGAAATATTACATAACGAGTTTGAATTAACTTAATGATAATTATTAGCTATTTAATAATAATTTTTATTGCATCTTTGCCAATAAAAACCATTATAAATTGGTTATTTCCCATCAAAAAAATTAAAAGCTCATCAACTATAAACGCAGGTAACAGCATTACGACATTTATTTGTATCCATCTATTACATTTTTTAATAGGTTATGGTGGGTGTACATTAGCACAAAGACTATTTTACTACGAAGATCCTACACTCAATTATCTAGCAATAGGTATTCTAGCCCTAGGATATTTTTGGTCCTTTCTAAAAAAACTAAACCCTGCTGGAAACATAGTGCCATTTATACTAGGAATTCTTACCTTTTTTAGCAGTCACTACTTATGGTTTTTCCCATTAATCAGCCTATGCATAATACTGTTAATTAACCATGTAACAATGGGTATATTTTTGTCATTACTAACTTGTTACGCTGGATTAATATTATTTAATATTAGCGAAACATTTATAATTATTAATACCATACTTATTATTTTATTTATTTTAAGAAAAAATAATGGCCTGATTAATTTTTTCTCATCGACACCAAAAACACTATTACAACGATTTAAAACACGTAATACATTTCATCAAAAATAAATTACAAAACAATGCTTATTGAACCTTTCAATAAGAATGTTATAATAACATAACTATTTATATAGTGTTCACAAAAAATTAGGATTTTAACAATGAATTTACTTGAAAAAATTTTTACACAATTTCGATGTGACTTAGGAATTGATTTAGGAACAGCCAACACATTAGTCTTTGCTCAAAATGATGGCGTTATTATACAAGAACCTTCCGTAGTTGCATTAGACAAACAAAAAAACCTTGTATTAGCAGTTGGAAACGAAGCTAAACGTATGATTGGTCGTACACCAGGAAATGTAATCGCGGTTAGACCATTAAGAGATGGTGTAATTGCAGACTTTGATATTACAGAAACGATGCTAAAATATTTTATTAAAAAAGCTCTCCCCAAAAACAGATGGTTAAAACCTCGCATCATAGTAGGCGTTCCTTCTGGCATTACCGGCGTTGAAAAACGAGCGGTATTAGATGCAACTTATCATGCAGGCGCTAAAGAAGCTTACCTAATTGAAGAACCCATGGCAGCCGCAATAGGGGCTGCATTACCTGTATCAGATGCATCCGGATCAATGATTGTTGATATTGGAGGAGGAACAACAGAAGTAGCAGTAATATCATTAGGTGGTATCGTATTTTCAAAATCGATCCGTGTTGCTGGCGATGAAATGGATGAAGCTATTATTTCACATTGTCGTGATAATTACAGATTACTAATTGGAGAACGAACCGCTGAAGAAATTAAAATGAAACTAGGATCCGCATTTGACGTGGGAGAAGAAAAAACATTAGATGTACGTGGACGTGACTTAGTATCAGGGTTACCAAAAACCTTTACATTAACGCGATCAGAAATCAGAGAAGCATTAAAAGATACTATTCGCGTTATATTAGACGGTATTAAAACAACCTTAGAAAAAACACCCCCAGAATTATCATCCGATATTATGGACAGAGGGATCACCTTAGCAGGTGGTGGCGCTTTATTGTTAGGTTTAGACAAACATATTGAAGAAGAAACTCAAATTAATGTATCCATTGCTCCAAACCCATTAGAATGTGTAGCAATTGGCACAGGAAGAGCATTAGAAGAGATTGAAGTTCTCAAAAAAGTACTTATATCAGAATAATTGCAGTCGGAATACCCGAACTTAAAACAAATATTAGAAGACAGTAGATTAGTATCCCCTACTTTTTTAAATCAATTTTCTAATACACAAAATTATCAATTATTTGAACATCTGATTAATCATCATATTATTTCAGAAAAAACCTTACATACTCTTTTCGATACCAAACTAGGAATCCCACATACATCAATAAAGTCATTAAATATTGATCCAAAATTAAATAAACCATCCAATAACTTAAAAACGTATATTCCCCTTTATGAAACAAAAGAGCATGTCACCATTGCTGTAAGTAACCCCTACATAAACATTAAAATAACAAAACATAAAAAAACAAAAAAAATACTAATACCAAATCATGAACTTCAGTCATATTACAACAATTCAAACACTTCATTTTCAGCAATTTCTTTACTCAATGAAGCTATCAAACAAAAAGCATCCGACATACATTGTTACGAACAAGAAGATCATTCTGCTATCATTTTTTTCAGAATTAATGGTTTATTAAAATCATACAAAGAAATCGACCCATCACTTTATTCCCAACTAAAACAATATCTTAAACTAGAAGCACATTTGGATCTAAGTATCTACCAAGAACCACAAGAAGGGCATATTAAATGGACACAAACTAATATAACAATCGATACAAGACTATCAATCATCCCAACAATCCATGGCGACGATATTGCTTGTCGATTATTTAATCAAATACAACCGTATGAAACCTTCTCTGATCTAGGCATTACGTGTCACAACCAATCAATCATAAAACAAATATGCCATAACCAAAACGGCTTAATTCTAGTAACAGGTCCAACGGGCTCTGGAAAAACAACAACCTTATACACCATGCTTCGTTATTTACAAACCTTACAAAAACAAAATATTATTACCCTAGAAGATCCAATTGAAAAAGAACTTTTCGGTATCAGACAAAGCAATATTAAACCCACAAAGGGATTCAGTTTTGCTTCTGGATTAAAAGCAATATTAAGACAAGATCCAGATATTATTATGATAGGAGAAATCAGAGATTCTAAAACAGCTCAAATAGCATTAGAAGCTGCTTATACAGGTCACTTAGTGCTATCATCACTTCACACCCACAACATAAAATCAACTTTACTACGACTCAAACAATTTAAATGTGATGAATTTTTAACAAATTATGCATTACGAGGAATTATCGCCCAAAAGTTAATTAACCCTACAAATAACTACCAAACAACACGTTATTTAGATCAAGAAATATTATCAATCACAAAACCTATAACAACCTCCATACCAAAAGACTTAAACCAAGCTGGAAAATACATACAATTTAAAAACTCTTAATCATAAAAATTCTTTTTAACACCAATTAACAATGTTAATATGAAAAACTAAAAATCATAAAAAATATTTCATAATACAATATTGATTAAAAACAACAATAAGGATAATTTAATGGAAAAAACTCCAAACATAACTCACCATAACAACAGAAGGCTACCTGACAAAAATACAAGCAAACAACCTACCCCAAATGGATCTGAACCAAAACTAGATGCAGATAAAATAGATCATTGCAAAAAGCTAGGCAACACACTTTACAAAGTACAAAAAGAGATGCCTTCTTTTTCCATTGAACTTATGTATGAAGTTCTTGAAGATGATAAATTAAATCTTACAGACAAAAAGCTACTAACAATACCTCTAGCACTATTTGAATTATCAACCCTGACAGAATTAAATATTAATGGCAATGTTATATCGACATTACCAGAGGAACTAGGGAACTTAACAAAACTAACAAAGTTAAATGCTAGCAACAATAGACTAACTCACTTACCAGAATCTATAAAAAATTTAACAGATCTAAAAGAGTTATTGATAAATATCAATCAACTAACTGAATGTAATACTTTAGGAAAAATAAAATCACTTACCACACTAAATATTCAATCTAACAATTTAACGAGTCTACATATAGATGACTTACAAAATTTAAAAACATTATATATAGATTATAATCACTTAACTATACTTAAGGAATCACTAAAAAAAGTGCCTATAACAACAGTGATATACAAATAAAATCATGCCAGAATCTATCTTACAATCTATTTTTGGATACACCACTTTCCGCCCCTTACAACGAGATATTATTAACCATACACTAGAACAAAACGATAGTATTGTATTAATGCCAACAGGGGGTGGAAAATCGCTATGTTATCAAATACCAGCCCTCACAATAGAAGGATGCACAATTGTTATATCGCCATTAATTAGTTTAATGCAAGATCAAGTCTTAAACTTACAACAACTTGGTATCAAAGCAATGGTATTTAATTCATCCCTTTCACAACACGAACGATATGATGTAATGAATCAGTTTCATGAAGGAAAATTATCATTACTTTACGTATCACCAGAACAATTAATGATTGATGGATTTTTAGAATCACTAACACATATCAAAATAAATTTATTTGCCATTGATGAAGCACATTGTATTTCAGAATGGGGCCATGACTTTCGTCCTAGCTATCGCGAACTAAATAAAATAAAGACAATTTTTCCTGAAATACCCATTATGGCTTTAACAGCAACCGCGACTCAAAAAGTAATGCATGACATAAAACAACAATTAGATATCCCCGAAGCAAAATGTTTTCAAGGTAGTTTTGATCGTCCTAACTTATTTTATGAAATAAGACCGAAACAAGATACTTATAAACAAATACTCCATGAAATTAACCAACGTCCCGATCAATCCGGTATCATTTATTGCCAATCACGCAAAACCGTTGACTCTGTAACAAAAAAACTAACCAAAAACGGCATAAACGCTAAAGCCTACCATGCAGGATTATCAACACAAACTAGAGAGCAAAATCAAAATGAATTTAAACATGACCAAACAACTATTATTGTTGCAACCATAGCCTTTGGCATGGGAATCGATAAACCCGATATTCGTTTTGTGATTCATTATGATCTACCAAAAACTATCGAAAACTATTATCAAGAAACAGGACGTGCTGGTAGAGACGGTTTAGATAGTCAATGCATTTTATTTTATTCATATGGAGATACTCAAAAATATGAATCATTTATTAAGCAACTACCTAATAAAAATGAACAAAAAAATGCGTTTATTAAATTACAACAAATGACTAACTTTGCTTTTAGACCACTCTGCCGGAGAAAACAATTACTAACCTATTTTGATGAAAAAACATCATTTACAAACTGCAAAACGTGTGACGTATGTGTTAATCCCCCTGAACAATGGGATGCATCCGTAATTAGTCAAAAAATTTTATCATGTATTTATCGTGTGCAAGAACGATTTGGTGCCATGATGATTACCGACATTTTAAAAGGAAACAAAAACCCACGTATTCACCAATGGAATTTAGATAAATTAAGTGTTTACAACATCGAACAAGAACTATCAAATAGCCAAATAAGGGATGTTATTCATTATTTAACATTTTTAGAAGCGATTAAAGTAAAAGGAGATACCTATCCAACCTTAACATTAACAGAAAAAGCACGCCCCATTTTAAAAGGACATCAACCCATTTATGTTCCTATCTATCATTATAAAAAGTCAAAAAAGAAAAAACCAACAGCTGATTTATCAAACACTAATCCAAGTTTATTTGAGGCATTACGCGAAACACGTCTAATATTAGCAAAAGAAAAACAAGTTCCTCCTTTTATGATTTTTAGTGATAAAACATTAATAGACATGTCTAATAAAAAACCACAAACATATGATGATTTTTTAGACATTCATGGTGTCGGTATCAAAAAAGCAGATTCATTTGCAACCCTATTCTTAAAAACAATTCAAACAAATAGCTAAACTAATCCACACTTTAGGAGGTTATATTAATCTGTTAAGATAAACCTATGGACATTCCTATATCAATCGATACCTTACTATTTAATGATCTATTTTTACGAAGTATATTACTAATTCCATTAGCATTAAGCATCTATGTATTAATAACTGTATATAAACAACATGATACTAAGTTTAAAAATACAAATCTTATTCAAGAAACAATCCATCATAACACTGATCAAGAATCCAATGAAAGTTCAGCTAACCGCTGAGTTAAACGCGTAATCATCAACTCACATTCTTTAATTAGCCGCCCTTCAATACGGTCAGGATGAGAAAGCTGTAACAACCTTGCTAAGTGTCGTCGATAGACAGATAAACGCTGTTCAAGTTGTCGAATTAGCTTTTTGACAGTCATATGCAAATCATACAATTCACCGTAGACATCCTTATGCTCTGGAAAAAGCTCACTCGCTTCAATAATCACATCATGTAAATCTCGGGCCATGCCATCTAAACCCGTTTCATGTAAAGACAATAATAAATTAGAATGAACACTATGTGATTCAGAAACCTGTTGATACAACAAACCAACATTACGAATCATATCTCCCAATAAATCAGAATAGCCAATCGACTCAAATAAACCATTTTGATTATGTTCTAACGCTAAATGAAATTGCTTCATCGCCTGTAACCTCCCCTTTAAAGAATCATAATCAACCGATTGCTCATTCGTAGGCGCCCCTTTCCCATTCATAAAAGATACTAATGTCTCTAACGATTGATGTAACGGTAATGTTTCTGCAACCATATCTTCAAATAACTCCAATAAATTATCCGTTTTTGATGATAATGATTCTATAAAATCCGTTATTTTTTTATCATAAAACAAAACGTCATGATTTGCCGTTTTAACAGCATCTTGATTAAAAGAATCAAGCTTAACAATCACCATGCTGTCCACCTCCTCACGTGTCATAGGATGATTAGCATCCATAGTTAAAATCTGCTCAGCAGCTAAAACACTAAAACAATAATGTTTTTGAGGATATTCAAATAAGTCTTGGATAGATTCAACACGATGAGAGTCATATAAAATAGCCATATCTGTACCTTGAGGACATTCTGTAAATAAAACAGGACATTCCATGTAAACAGTCTGATCATGATTCACGTGAAACATTGAATCAACAATAAACGATCGTATTTCAGAAAGACTAATAGAACCGTCCTCTTGAACTGATACAGGTTGAGACATATAAGAAACAGGTTGTACCAAATGTGGATTTAAATCTAAAAAATTAATAACTTGTTCAGATGAATCCTCAGAATAAGCAGAAGATATATAAGCTGAAGAATCTGATAAAATAGCAAAACATTCATTAGTAGATTCTGATTTAGTATCAGCAACACTATGACGTTGAGGAATAACATCAGAATACTGCTGAATAAGATATAACGCACCCTTTAAAGAAAGTAATAAATCTTGAAACGAATCATTACCGATATCATGAATCTGTTTATAACATTCCTTAATCGAACCTAACAAAGCTAAATCTTGATTTTGAGATCTACCACGATGAGACGATGAATCGATGCTATCTCGTAACAGCATCATCCACCCAAAATCATCCGCACAATAATCAAAAACATGGAACTGAAGCATTAATTGTTCATATAAAGCCTGAACCGATATACTGGATTCAAATGTTTGAGAACTTTGAGAAAAGCATCGCAAACGTTGAGAAAATGCCTGAATAAACGTTTTAGCCTGATCAAGCTCCTGAGTAACAACATTCTGTTGCTTATTAAATTGAGACATGTCATTCATAATAGGTTCAATTGGATACGACATAATTTACCTCTCTATATCATCGCTGATAAACATGAGCCCCTTTTGCAGAAACATCCTCTAAAGCTCGTTGAAAATACGTATTCATTATCGTCATTTGATCTAAACTATAAATAACACCATCTTTTTTCAAAATACCCATTTTTAAATCCAAACAAAACTCCTGTTTTGTATACTCAGATTGCAACAACAAATTCAATTCATTTTCAGAAACAGTTAATGTATACGTTTGCTCCTTTAAGAAGCCTTGATTAGTAATAACAACAGCAGTAACTCCTGGATTGACCCATAAAAGCACACAATCTCGTAACTGTTTTAAATCATATAAAACCGATTTAAACTCACGAACACCTTTTTTAACCGAAGCTAAATAATTTGACATAATAATCTCCTGAAATGGATTTAAGACCGAACTCATCAAATAATTTAATCTAAATTGCTAGAAAACTAACAAGTATAAATTTATAACCATATAATGAGTAACATTATGGAGATGCCACAAATTATCAGTAGAAAAACATCGAAGTTTATTAATATATTAACCAAAACGAATAATTAATAACAAATAAATGATATTAACCTTAAAAAAATGGGTAGATAAGATAGTAAGAGAGTAACTATGACTAAACCTAACAAACACTATCACAGCGCATTAAAAATCATGTTAAGTGGATTAATGACACGTTACAAAGAACGTGTAAGTGACGTTGACACCATTATCAACGCTATGATTCAACATAATTTAATTAATAATGAACACGATATCATCAATGATCATATTGCCTTTCGAACTTTTGGCCTTCCTCATTTAGGTATCCAATCATTAGAAAAAATAATGTTAACGTATGGTTACACAAAAAAAGATTGTTATCACTTTAAAACAAAAAAATTGACAGCCTATTGGTATGCTCCCCCAAAAGATATAGCCAACTTACCACGATTATTCATTAGCCAATGTGAGATAAAGCAACTATCAAAAAAAGCACAAAACATCATTAAACATTACACAAAACATATTACAAAAGATCCCGTTAATAACTTAAATTTAGAAAATGGAAACGAAATTGATGACTTTTTGCATACCCCTTTATGGAAAACTCCAACATGGGAAGACTACCAATATATTTTAAATGAAAGTGAATATGCAGCATGGGTATTATACAATCGTTATTATTTAAATCACTTTACCATTACCATTCAAGCCTTAAAAAAAGGATATAACACCATTGAACTATTTAACAATTTCTTAGAATCAATTGATATAAAGCTAAATACAGCAGGTGGAAAAATAAAACGTAGTAAAGATAAAAAATTAATTCAAAGTTCAACCGTTGCTAAAACAATTACCACTAAATTTCCTCATCAAGATGGAAGTGAACACTATCATGATATTGCAGGAAGTTATGTTGAATTTGCTGAACGAATTAATAATCGAGACGGTTTTGAAGTAGGAAACGCTGACAAGATTTTTGAAAGCACATTTACAAGTGAAATCAATAAATAACCCAATAAAACTTGCATAGAACAAAGACTTTGACTATTATTCAAGAGAGGATTTCAATTATGACAGTAAGAGGCATTCGCGGTGCCACAACCGTAAATTCAAATACAAAAGATAATATTATCGAAGAAACAATGATTCTTATTAACAGAATGATTTCGATTAATCATGTTGAACAAGATGATATCGCTTCTATTTTTTTCTCAGTAACACGAGACTTAGATTCAACCTTTCCAGCAACGGCAGCACGTGAATTAAACTTAACATACACTCCTCTATTATGTTTAAACGAAATCAATATCCCTGGTAGCATCGAAAAATGTATTCGCATATTAATGCATATTAATACCAAACTAAAACAAAAAGAAATTAAACATGTATACTTAAATGAAGCTGTATCACTTAGACCTGAATTTGCGCGATAGTGTACCAATCAATTGGCATTGTAGGGTGTGGTTTAATAGGGGGCTCGTTAGCCTTAAGCATACATAAACAATTTCCAAACATTACGCTATATGCTATTGATCCAAAAGCTAATTCTATAAAAAGTCATCCCCAAGCAACCTGCTTTAAACTCATTTCAGACTCAATAACAGACCTCCCTACCGACTTAGATATAATCTTTATTGCAACACCAATCAACGATACACTAAAAACAATCAAAATTCTTAGCAACCATACTCAAAAATCAACCGTACTAACAGACGTAACCAGTACCAAAGAAACCCTTGTAAACACCATTGAAGAATTATCATTAAAAAGACCTTATATCTCTGGTCATCCAATGGCAGGCAAGGAAACTACCGGCTTTGAATCAGCCTCCGAAACACTTTTTAATGAAGCACCATATATTATTATCGAAAATAACCATCAAGAACAAGAAGAAATATTAACAGGTTTTTTAACAGAAATGTCATGCCGAATAATCACCCAAACAGCACAAAAACATGACGAGTTAATAGCACTAGTATCTCACCTACCTTACCTAACAGCTACAGCCTTAATACAAGTAGCATCAAAAAACAATTCACATGAAACCATTCAATCCATCTACGGACCAGGCTTTAAAGATAGTACTCGCTTAGCCGCATCATCGCCACAATGGGGAACTGATATTTGTACACATAATAAAGAATCTATTACAGCTGCATTAGATAGCATGATAGAAACATTAAAACAGTTAAAGTCACTTATTCAAACATCCGAAACACAAACACTAAGCAATATACTTAATCGTAACAAAGAAAAAAAAGATAAATTATAATATCAACCATCTAATATATCTAAATCAGGACAACAAATATGTCCTTGCCGCTTTATTACCTGAAAATCATAAGCATCTTGCTTAGTAATTTCTTTTAATGGAGCTATTCGATCTAACTGTCCATGAAAAAAATGAACTTTTTCATCTTCCAAAGGCCATTGAAAATCAAATTCATTCAAATAATCTAAACCACGTAACAACCGCTTACATTGCCATGAGTAATCCTGCTGATTTTGAAAATAAGTATCACTATTGAAACTAACTGAAATACAATTTCGCCAAAACAAAGTAAGAATCTCACAAAAATTAGATTCTAAACCCAATCTTAAAGAAGAAATATCCTGTTCCATATAACGTGATCTAATACCAGAAAAAACAACTCTTTTCGCCATCATAAAATATGAGACATACCGAGAAAGCCATAAGCCTCCCAAAGAAAATCCCATAATCGAATAATCCTGAATAGCATACTCCTTAAACCAAAAATCGATATCCTCTAACAATGTATAAGGATCATAATCAGAAACAAACAAAACATTTGATTTTTTTACTGGTTTTATAACAAAAGAACCAAGCAAAGACCAACCTGAAACAACAATCCAAGTATGATTAGATTGATTATCAATAAACTGATAATATGGTTTAGAATTGTTTAACAACATAATCAATATCAGCTTTTGTATGAGATGATTTTAAAGAAAAACGAAATCTCTCTTTTCCCTTAGAAACAGTAGGATACCGAACAGCAGATACATTAACCCCAACCTCTTGTAAAGCTCTATAACGATCCAATAACGATTCATTTCCAGGCCATAATAACGACAAAATATGATACTCACCTAATACGCCATAACCTTTCTCGCTCATCATTTGCATAAAATAAACTGACAGATCTCGCAACTGCTTTCGTTGACTATCCATAGATTGAATTAATACTAAGGCCTGCTTCGTTGCAGCAATAACAGGAACAGGTAAAGCTGTGGTATAGATAAAAGCCCGACATCTATTAACTAAATAATCACAAATCTCACGTGACGTTGCTATAAAGGCTCCAAAGGTTCCAAACGCTTTCCCAAATGTACCCACAAGATATGTCGGCCTAATTCCAAATTGTGAACACAAACCTCGTCCTTGATCACCTAAAACCCCAATGGCATGCGCTTCATCAACCATAAAATCAACATCATAATCATCCGTAAACTGTTGTAAGGTATCTAAAGGAGCTATATCACCATCCATACTAAAAAGAGATTCTGTCACCAACAAACACCGCTTAAAATGACAACGATGATTTTCTAACAATAGTTTAAGATGATTCATATCATTATGCTTAAATCGCTTCATGGTTGCTTGTGATAACTGCATCCCATCTAACAAACTCGCATGACAATATTTATCAGCAAGAATTAAATCACCTTCACCATATAACGTTGGAATAACACCCGCATTTAATTGAAACCCTGAATTAAATACCAAAACTTGCTCCATACCCAAAAAATCAGCTAAAGAGTGTTCTAAAGACTCAAGCAAAGCATAATTTCCACTTAACAAACGTGAACCAGTAGAACCAAAACCATGTTCATTAATAGCCAACGCTGCCATTTTAGCCAAATCATCATGCCTTGCTAAATTTAAATAATCATTTGAGTGAAACTGATACAAACTAGACTCATCACTATTCGGTAATTTCCGATACAATGATGACTGTCTTAACGTAGTTAATATAGCTTCAAAATCTAATTCCATATTTATCCTCAAAGTATGCTATCATTACCCTCATGGCTTTTGAAGGTATCTTAACCGTAAACAAACCTGCCGCAATTACATCGTATGATGTCATTCGCACGATAAAAAAAATAATTGGCAAAGACAAAATTGGGCATGCCGGTACATTAGACCCATTCGCAACAGGTATTTTAATCATCGCAATCGGCAGAAAATTTACCAAACAATTAGCCTCCTACCAAGCGATGCCAAAAACATACCGATTTACTATCCAATTAGGAACCGAAACATCAACGTTAGATCCCGATGGAGAGATCATATCAGAATCCCCCATATCAACCCCTTATACAATACAATCTATCGAAAATACATTAAACACCTTTAAAGGAGAAACCAAACAAACACCTCCCGCATTTAGTGCAAAAAAAATACAAGGTCAACGTGCTTATAAACTTGCTAGAAAAGGAAAAGAAGTTAAACTAGAGCCAACCACCATTACCATCCACGAGATCAATTTACTAAACTATGATCCAAAAACACAGCAAATCGAATGCCGTATAAACTGTGAAAAAGGTACTTATGTAAGATCCTTAAGTCGTGATATTGCCTTGCAACTAAATACCGTCGGCTACACAAAAACCTTAGTAAGAGAAGCCGTAGGTAATCACACGTTAGATACAGCCCTAACCATTGATCAATTAGAAAATCATTTAACAAAGAACTAAAATGGCTATAAAACTAATCACTTACGGCCACAAAAAAAAACCTAAATCACTAGGACTAGGTGTCTTTGATGGCATTCATAAAGGCCACCAGGCCATCCTATCACAATGTGATGCCTTATTAACCTTTAACCCTCATCCTGTAACCATCCTCCATAACACCATAACACTCGATCGATTAACCACAGTTGAAGAAATGACACATTATATCCCCCAACTATTTGTTTTAGAATTTAATAAAATGATAGCCAACTTATCTGCCCAAGACTTTTTAAATAAAATCATCTTAGAAAAAATTAACCCTTCTCATATCGTTATTGGCTATGATTATCACTTTGGTAAAAATAAAGAAGGCACTCCTGAACTATTTAAACAATGGTGTAACAGTCACAATGTTCCCATAACCATAGTCGAACCCATTTCCAATACCGATCAAATCATAAAAAGCAAAGCCATTCGTACCCACTTAAAAGAAGGAGATGTCAACCAAGCTCTTAACGACTTAGGCCACCCTTACTTAATGATAGGAACTGTAATAAAAGGAGACAGTCGTGGTAAAGAACTCGGCTTTCCCACAGCTAATTTAAAATTTCCAACGGAAAAATTAATTCCAAAAAAAGGTGTCTACAAAGGAAATATAACAATAGAAAACAAACCCTATAAAACCATGATCTACATAGGAAATAGACCAACCTTTAATACCAAAACAACTACAGTTGAAGCCTTTATCTTAGATTTTAAAGGAAACTTATATGATCAAACCATTTGTTTATATATCGAACAATATCTAAGACCAGAAAAAACATTTCCTAATAAAGAAGCCTTAATCAGTCAAATCAATCAGGATACTCAAAACGCCTATGGCCCTTAAATATTGGTTATTAGCAACACGACCCAAAACATTAGCGGCAAGTTTAGCTCCCGTCATCATCGGACTTGTCTTAGCATCCCCTTATGTATCTATTATCAATGGTTATGCATACATTACTCTATTATGTGCCATGCTAATTCAAATTGGAACTAACTTAGCTAATGATTACTATGATTTTAAAAAAGGAACCGATACGAAACAACGAAAGGGACCTACACGTATGGCACAAGCTGGACATATAAAAGCAATACAATTAAAAAAAGTCGCAATAACAGTATTCGCACTCGCCTTTATCTTTGGCTTAATATTAGTTTATCAAGGCGGTCTTCCCATTCTACTCATTGGCATCATCAGTATTATCTGCGGATTTTGGTACACAGCAGGACCGGTCGCATTAGCTTACATTGGCTTAGGTGATCTATTTGCTCTCTTATTTTTTGGCCCCATCGCTGTTGGCGGCACCTATTATATCCAAACCTTAACCCTAAACTCAAACGTTATGATACTAGGCATTGGTATTGGACTATTAGCAACAGGACTCATAACCGTTAATAATATTCGCGACATTGAAGAAGACAAACAAAACAAAAAAAACACCTTAATTGTTCGCTTTGGTACAACCTTTGGAAAAGTAGAGTATATAAGTTGTTTATTATTATCATCTTACATTCTTTTTACACACATCCCTTATTCAAATACACTATTATTTGCACTAATACCATACAGTTTATTAATCATACATAACAGCTACAAGCTAATAACAAAAACAGGTGAAATACTAAATAAAGTCCTAGCCCAAACAGGAATATTAATCATAAGTTATGCTATAATCCTATCAATAGCCTTTCTCATATAATAAAATTAAAAAAGGAGTTTCACATGAAACAATTAATCATAACTCTAAGTATCTTACTAAGCCTGATAACATCTCAACTAATAGCTATTAATAATGACAACGTTAACATTAGTGGAAGTTATTTAGGAATTTTCAATAGCCTATCACCGACCGATCAACGAACCCAATTTGATTTTGCAACCAATATTAATGTGGAATTAACCTTAGCTAAAAACATGACAGGGATCATTCAATTACAAAGCGGTGCAGGAAACGGTAGCTTAGGATTTGTAGGCCCCTCAGCTCAATTAACGGATATTAATATTCAATACACGCACCCACAATCTAATTCAGCAGTTACAATAGGATCCTTTGATCTTCCATTTGGAAAAGGCGTAAACTACCTCAGCAATAATGGCAATACATTTCAAAGCCCATTTATTTTAAATTCTCTTACTTACAGTGCTTTAGCTGGCCCTATCGGCACATTAAACACATTAGGTATAAAACTAGAAAATACAATATCTGCTTTTGAAACAACCCTAGCTTTAAGTAATGGAACAGGAGAAGATGCTAATAACAGCCAAAAAAACTTTCTTTATCTCGCTTCGTTAGGAACAAGTCAACTATCAGACAAACTATATGTTGGAGCAACTTATACTACAAGTGAAGACTCTCAAGATAGCAGTAACAGTAGCTATCAAACTAATTTTTCAGGCTGGTTAGTTGATCTTAATATCGAATTAACACCCCAGCTAAGCTTTAAAAACCATATCGGCCAATTAACATACAATGATAATAACAATACTACCAAAGATGATGTTAGCATTGCAAAAAGTGAAATAAAATATACAATTGCCCCACTATTTATCTCTGGACGATACTCACACTGGCAACCTCTAGATTCTAATGGAAATTCAACAGGAATATCCGCTGATGCTATAAACCCAGGACTATCATTAGCTACCATCACAGATACAAGCATTACACGTTGGCAACTTGGCATAGGATATGAAGTAAACAAAAATACTATAGCAAGAGCCGATGTTATAATGGACGATTACCAACATGGTTCTGATTACAAAGGAATCATTATTGGTCTTAATAGTCGCTTTTAATTACTTATCAAAGTTTAAATAAAAATCTTAAATTTGTGGTGGGCGATACTAGACTCGAACTAGTGACCTACGGCGTGTAAAGCCGGTGCTCTACCAACTGAGCTAATCGCCCAAAAACAATATTGGTTATGCATTCTATCATATAAATAATCACTTGTTAAAGAACCCAAAAACATTAAACACTTATTTATGTTCTTTCTTCTGAAAATAAGCTAAAAATTTCCAATATTCGATATACCTAATATTAATCGAAGAACTTTTATCTAAAGAAAAACTAAAACTAAGCTGATCACGATAAGACCAAGATTGAATCTCATGAAACCATGTTGCCATAAAATTAAAAATAGACGACGATTGGCTTTTTCTTATTAAGAGTCGTGTATTAGGTTGAACATAGGAATCAACAAATCCATTTTCAATATAATGGTTAAACTGATTTGTCATCAAAACATTATTATCGCGTTTAGCAGCAATACAAGCATCTACCTCTTCTTTAACAGATAACAAATAAGGGTGAAACAAAACAGCCATATCTGAATTCATATCAAAGGATATCATTAAAAAATAATTTAAATTTCCTTTAATTACAATATTAGCATCAATAAAAATACTTACATCATAATCATAATCAAATAAATGATTAAAACACTTATGCTTTCTCGCTAAACGAATATTATCTAAATCGTCGTCAGGCTCAAGATAATAAAAGGTCCAATACTCCGAACGTAACTCTTTATTATCAGTAACACAAATATAATCCCAACCAGGTGTTACACATTCTGGCTCCAATAAATCATCATAATCCCCAGTTAAAACAGTATAAATACATTTTTTTTTATTCAAGAAAGGAGATTTTAAAAAAGATACAAAAAAAGATCTCTGATAAAAAAATTGCCCCCACATTTTTACAAACTCTAATAAAACACCAAAAAAAACTTGAAAAACCCCACGCTTACCTTGCTGCTTTACCAGCCTTACTGTTCGTTTTATAATATACATAGAAACGTATAGTTTATATAAAAAAACAAATTAAACCAAATGAAAATAAAGCAACATAGTTAGTAACTTGAAAAAAAAAACAAATCATAAGCCAATGCCAAAAACCTTATCAACCAACCCTTTATATTTTGAAAAAGTAGCAAAAACTTACAACAAAAATATGCATATTCAATATGAGGTTTTTAGAAAAGTATTAGAACTCATCGACTCTCAGCCCATAACAACCATTACTGATATTGGGTGTGGAACAGGTATTATTACAAAAAAACTTCATGATCATTTTAATTGCTCTAAAACATTAGGTTTAGATCAATCTGAAGCCATGATTAATCACGCAAAATCAAACTTTCAATCTGAATCAGAAAACATCCTATTCAAGCAAAAAACCGCCTATGAATTTTCAAAGGAAGATCAAGCTGACCTCATATTTTCAAATGCAACCCTACAATGGCTACCAGACTTAGATTTATTCTTTAAAACACTTAAAAACAGCATCACAACCCCAACCACAATCGCATTTTCAATATTTTTACCAACAACCTATCACGAATTAGCGAAAGGATTAAAACACATTATTAACAAAAGCATCTCAATCCCAGCAGAACAATTTAAATCTTATGATAATATTAAAAAAACCTGTTCCCACTACTTTCAAGATATAACCCTCCAAAAACATAAAATAATTCATACTTACCCTAGCATCTATGAATTATTAAACATCATTAAATTAACCGGAACCAAAGAACTTTATCCTCAAATAAAATTTACACAAAAAACCCTAAGAACATTAGAAGAATGGCTTCTTTCAAATTATGATAAAATCCCAGCATCCTACGAAATTGCTATAGGAAAAATTACGACCAACGAAATAAAATAAATCATAAACAACGAGATAATTATGCTGATGAATACCAGGCTATTTTAAAGGGGTTACAAGAAGAAAATCCTATGCTAAAACAAGGTGTTTTTGCTGATCGATTAGTACATGCACAGATGCATGAAAATTTATTAGTAGGGGAGGGGAAAAGTTAACTGAAATTTTTTGTTTCTAAAACACGATAACTATATAAAGCCTTTACATAAAAAGGGTATAATAAATAAGAAAGGAAAATAATTATGTCAACAATATCCTCAGTAGGATCAGCAGCTACACAACCACCAATAAAAAAACGAAAGGTATTAGACACAAATCAAATTCCAGCACTAACATCAACATATATTACTTGGAAAGATCATACAACAAAACAAAATCAACTATCAGATGGTAACCACCAAGTACAACAAATACCTCAATCACCATCAATACCAATGACCTTAAACGAATTACCAGATGATTGTAATATGTCAGCAATATCTTCAGGTGGAAGTGGATCAAGGACAGCAAAATCATTTGAGGAAATGAAAAGAATAAAGCGACAAAAAACCAACTTAGTTGGTAACCACCAAGTACAACAAATACCTCAATCACCTAGAAACAGACCCATTAAAAAAACTGTAACAAAAAAATCATTTGCGGGGGTGAGTGTGAATCAGAGGGATAAGAATGGTCACTCAAAGGGAGACCTCTCAAAGCTACCTAATGACGTATTTACTAATATATCCGGAAATTACTTAAGCCGTAAAGAAATGGCTCATTTTTCATGTTTATCAAAAGAAATTGAGAGTGATTTAAAGCAGTTTGCGAAAAGAGCTAATACACGTTTGAGAAAGAAACTCGAACAAAAAATCTCACAAACAGAAATTGTCGGAATACAAATTTCACCTGGCCCATTTAGGAATGATATACACGAGATGCGCGTTCTAGAAATGCAAAATAACAACTTGGGAACGGCCATCAAAGTTTTAGAAGCAAAGTATATTAAAAATATTAATGAAATGAAGTGGACGACGATCCCGCTTCGTATTGCCGCAGGTATGGGTGACGCAGAGCTTGTTGACGCCTTAATTGTCGCGGGGGCGGATGTAAATAAGGCGNATGTAGACGAATGCACCCCGCTTTATGAGGCCGCAAGTGAGGGTCACAAAAAGGTTGTTGACGTCTTAATTGCCGGGGGGGCGGATGTAAATAAGGCATGTTCGAGCGGATGGACCCCGCTTGCTTGGGCCGTAACGGATGGTTACGAAACGGTTGTTAAAGCATTAGTTATAGCTGGAGCCGATATAACTTTACATGTTTTATCTCGATTATTGGGAACGACAGCAGATAGNCAAGTTCGTGTTAAAAAAGCTATAGAGGAAGGAAAACAGAAACTCATAAGTTTATACTTATCCCATGTTGAAAAAGCTGCAATTTCTCCCATACACGAATGCGAATCATTGACTAAAACGCAAAAAAAACAAGCAAAAAAATACATTGAAGAAAGAGAAGCAGCAGTAGCAGCAACAACACTCCAAGCAATGGCTAGAGGAATCAAGGTAGAAAATAAATAAATCCTTAAATCAAAAATCCAAATGAGGATATTTGTTGTCTCATAAACGATCGTTTATGAGATACCTCTTCTTAAAACCCAACTAAATGAAATTTGTTGTCTCTAAAACACGATAACTAGATAAAGCCTTTACATAAAAAGGGTATAATAAAGAAGNAANGATTATGTCAGGAATATCTCCAGTAATATCAGCAGCAATAAAAATTCAGGCAAGGGTTCGAGTTCATCAATTATTAGAAGCTGCTGGAAATGGGGATAGTTTTAAAGTTAAACTATTACTTGCTAGAGGAGCCGATGTAAACGCTACAGATAAATATGGAAGGACAGCACTTCATAAAGCAGCAGCAAAAGGTTATAAAGATATTGCTAACTTATTAATTAATAAGAAAGCTAGGTTAGAAGCTACAGGTAAATATGGAAGGACAGCACTTCATGAGGCAGTAAAATCCGGTCATGTAGAGATTGTTAAATTATTACTTGCTAAAGGAGCCGATGTAAATGTTACAAATGAATATGGAAATACAGCACTTCATAGAGCAGCAGCAAAAGGTTATAAAGATATTGCTAACTTATTACTTGCTAAAGGAGCCGATGTAGATGCTACAGATAATGATGGATGGACAGCACTTCATTGGGCAGCAAACACTGGTTTTGCAGATATTGTTAAAGCATTAGTTATAGCTGGAGCCGATGTAAATGTTACAAATAATGATGGATGGACAGCACTTGATTGGGCAATAGCAAATGGAGACACAAAAATTGTTGAAGCATTAGTTATAGAAGGAAAAACACATGTTTTTAATGAACTAAAATTATTAGCTAATAAACAAGAGATCGTAGAAGAGGCATATAGTGTTAAAAATAAAATATTCACGTTTCTTCAACTAAAAAATTATTTAATAAAAGAATATGATATACAAGACAATGAAGCGGTTACTCAGGATCAGATTAATGTTATGTATACACTATATCAGTTCCCCAAAATGATAGAGTCTTTTGGAAATTGTTTTATCTCATGGAAGGAATGGCATGAATTAGAAAATCCTGTTATTTGTAAAGGAAATCATTTTGAAAAAGAAGACTTGGATAGGTGGAAAAACCATAAGTCACTCCACCCTGTAACAAATAAAAAAAACGAAAAAATAGTTTATTTTGAAGATGCAGCAATGAAAAAAATGATAGAATTACATAAAAAAATTAGCATAACAAAAATCCAAGCAATGGCTAGAGGAAATCTAGTTAGAATAAGAAATAAATCCTTAAATCAGAAATCCAAATGAGGATAAACGAATAGACATGGCGGGACAGCTTTTATAAAAAAGGAATGTCTCATAAACGATCGTTT
>NZWE01000030.1 GCA_002697535.1 Actinomycetota bacterium
AAAAAAATATTTTTTTTATATTTTAATTACAATAAATATTTATAAAAAAAAATAAATTAGGAGAAATATTATGCAAACAACAATACCAAAAACACCAACCCGTCCAATAACCCCCAAACCTCTACCCTCTGTGGAAGAAAAAAGAAACTTAAAACCCCACACGAAAAAACTTAATCATATAGAAAAATATGATTACGATAGTGATGAAGGTGGTGAGAATCCTGAACTTACCGCTGCTGAAATCTCTTTTAACTCAGCACCATTACCACAGCGACCAAATTCAACACAACAGCTAAGACAAGATACCAAAAGACTAAGATCTTCCAAAGATATTGGAATATTCCAACGTCCTTCACCTATATTACCTCAACTACCCACAGAAAACTCAGCTAATCTTAACCAAGAAAACGCTACATAAGGAACTGTAGATGGTAAAGAAATAGAGCTGTTAACTCCACAACGCAAGAAACATAAATCTCTTTAACCCACTTACAACACCCCCACCCACCTCTTCGCTCTTGCATCTTAACAAGGGCGAAGAAAATTTATCTCACAATATCCCCACAATCCCCAGCCACCAAGAACACCAGACCAACCAATAATACGAAACACACCACCAAACGCACCAGTAAGAGAAATAACTTACCGAAATGTACCCTACAACCGAAATACACAAACACCAAGCATCACCCATAACTAACTCTTATTAACATAAAGCCTCAAACAGCCTTCTTAATACTCAGTGGGCTGTTTGGTTGCAGTACAAAAATCAGACATAAAAACATTCTTTATAAAAGGATATTTTTTTGTTTTCTTTTATAATAAATTTTTATTAGATATTTTTTTTTGGTATTATTTAGATAACATGAATTTTCGAAACACTTTTATTATCTGCTCAACTATTTTGTTATATTCACTCATCATACTCGGTATAACGTCTTGTGGTAATTCAACAGATACAACATCATCTTCTACTGATAACACCGTTATTTTACCTAACATTAATTACTTTCATACAAATCCCACTGATCAGTTTTTAGTTAGCATGAATACCGTCGTTGATGGACATATGTATCGAGGACAAAATGCTATAGATCCTCATTCTGGCGGTCATGTATACTTTAGTAACGAAACCTCAACATGGCCTCTTAATGGCATTGATATACCTTCTAATTACCCTCCCATTTTTGCTGTTGCTGATGGCCACGTTAATAAAATTGATACCTATTTTTCTGTGGCCGATAATTATCGTTATGGTATTAACTTAAGTATTGCTACAGATGAAGATAATACCGTTTCTTTCTTTTATAGCATTGAACCCTTTATTGATCCTAAAGATTCATCATTTTATGAACCTTATATTCTTGTTGAAGTAGGCGACACAGTACAAAAAGGTGATATTATCGCCTATATGTATCTTGCTCCAAACTCTGGACCCAATGCCCATATTCATTTTAATTTACTATCTGCCAATAATGGCCCTTCAACGTTTTTAGCCCCAATCATCTTTACAGATAGCCTAGTTAGCGATTTTTCCGAACAAATTAGTACTGAAAATGGGGGTTATCGAAACTTTGATTATAATAAAAATCTAGACCATCCCTGGATGGGCGACTGCCTTGGTTATAAGATTGCTGGTAGTGAAAATCCTTTTAGTGATAATAGCGAAGACTGTATTAAATAATCCTACTATTTAACTAGGCGCTTTGGCTTCTTCTTTTATTAAAGAGTTAATAATAATCAATGAAACACATGATAAAAAATGAATACTGGACATGATCTGAAATAATAAATCAGGTAAAATCACAAAACTATAATAACAGGTTGCTCCATTAGCAATCCCCCACAATACATATGACATTGTATTAATTGCTTTCTTTTTATACACGATTAAATCAATAAATGTAGGAATGTATCCTACAATCATTATGATCCCTATAACAATATATATTATTTTCTCTATCTCCATCAGCAAACCAAATACAATATTCCCCTAAAAAAACCGATTTAAACAAGTACTCTCATCAATACAAATCTGCTCTTAGCTTAAGCATTCTATCTTTTATTAAAAAATTAATACAGACCATTATAAATTCTTATTATGATTAAAAAAAAAATCAGATAACATTACAAAATTATAATAAAATATTACCGCATTAACTATCCTCCATAAGACATATGAAAAATATTACTAACTTCTTTTTTAGACTATAAAATCGATAAATGAGTTGTCTCTACTTTTTAACTACTCAAACGTTTTATTTATGCATTTATTTTAGGAATAGCATCAATTAATCGCTTTGTATAATCATCTTTTGGATTTAAAAATATTTCTTTTGGATGCCCTTGCTCTACAATGTTTCCTAAATACATCACAAGCACTTTATCACATCGCTCTAACACTACCCCTAAATCATGAGAAATAAATATCATCGACATACGATACTCTTCTTTTAGCTCGTCCATTAACTCCAAAATTTCTTTCTGAGTTGTAACATCTAAGGATGCTGTCGGTTCATCTGCAATCAATAATTTTGGCTTCATTGATAAGGTCATTGCAATCATAATTCGCTGACACATCCCCAACGAAAATTGATGCGGGTAATCATCTATTCGTTTGTGTGGTTCAGTTATTTTTACACGATCTAATAACGCAATAGCCCGTTCTCTTGCCTCTATCTTTGTTACATTATGATGCAGACATATGGTTTCTATCATTTGATTTGCTACTGTAAAAACAGGATTTAATGCAGCTAACGGATTTTGAAATATTAACGCAATCTCTGATCCTCTTAATTTTTGTAACCTCTTTTTTTCTGCTTGTAAAATATCTTCTTCTTGAAATAGAATTTCACCTGTCACGCTTGCAGTAGGCGGCAACAACCCCATTAACGCTAATCCAGATACCGTCTTTCCTGAACCTGATTCTCCAACAATACCCAATGTTTGTCCCTCTTCTAATTCATAGCTAATCCCCTTAACAGCATGCACAATATTGGCCTGACTTGAAAATGTAATATTTAAATCACGAACGCTTAACATTGGCATCCTTTGCTTTGGGATCTAATAATAACCATAATCCATCTCCTAAAAAATTTAATGATAAAACGGTACATGTAATCAGTATACCAGGAATTAATGCCATCCAGGGAGCATCTCTCATATACCCTAAACTACTATCTAACATATTACCCCATGATGGATGAGGCGGTTGGACACCTAAGCCCAAAAAACTTAATACAGATTCAGTTAAGATAGCGCCACCCATCCCCAACATCGCAGCAACAATAATAGGATTCAATGTATGAGGAAATATATGCTTAAACAGCGTCTTCCTTTCCCTTATACCCCTCGCTCTAACAGCTGTGACAAATACTCTTTCTTTAACAGATAATACCTCCGCCCTAACAAGCCTAGCTATTCCCATCCAACTTGTCGCTCCAATTACAATCATAATATTAATAATACTGGGCTCTAAAATCACCTGTACAATTAATATCAAAAACAATGTTGGCAACGACATTAACACATCAATAAATCGCATGACAACCTCATCAACCACCCCTCCAATAAATCCAGATATCACTCCAATAAACACACCTATTATTAATGAAATCCCAACAGATATAAATCCAACAATCAATGAAATCCTTGCTCCAAATATACTTCTAACAAATATATCTCTTCCTAATTCATCTGTTCCAAATATATGATTTAAACTAGGCGGTTGTGGCATACCAATAAATTCTGTATGCATGTATGTAGGGTCTATATCTGTAAAGGTTATCCCAATGCTAACCAATAATAACCCTATTAAATATGCAATTGATAACCATACCTTTATCGTCATGATTTACCTTTTTTTGTAATTCTTGGATCAATATAGGCATAACATATATCCGCAATTAATGTCCCTATAATAATAAGTATTGATGATAATAAAATAACAGCCATTAAAATAGGGTAATCTCTTTGAAAGACTGACTGAATGGCCAACTGCCCCATCCCAGGCCACGAAAAAATAAATTCAATAATATAGGATCCACTAATAAGACCGGGTAAATCTAAACCTAACAACGTAATGATAGGTAATAAAATATTTTTAAACGCATGCTTAAATAAAATTCGAGATTCTGAAACACCTCGTGCTCTAGCGGCTGTAATATAGTCTTGACCTAAAATTTTTATAATTCCAAATCGATTGTATCGTGTTAATCCAGCAATCCCTCCAATCATAATTGTTAATAATGGTAAACACATATGATACAAAATATTGCCAGCTTTTTTATAAAACGGTTCTCCATATAATAAAGGATTCATAAATCCTGATGTTGGAAATAAGTCTAATTGGTATGAAAAAAGTAAAATCAACATCAAGCCTAACCAAAATGATGGCATTGATAAACCTAAAAAACTAAATACCGTAATTCCATCATCAATAGGCGTATCTTTTTTGTATCCACACAAAATTCCTAAAGGAAACGTTATTAACAAGATTAAACATAATGATGATACTGACAATAATAAAGTAGCTGGCAACCGCTCTAAAATGGCTTGTAAAGCTGGTTTTCCACTAATTAATGAATATCCAAAATTACCCATCAATACATTCTTCAACCACATTAAATACTGAATTAAAATAGGCTTATCAAATCCTAAATTTGATCGAATTCGATCGATATCTTCTAAGTTTACAGAGGGATCCATAAACATTCCAACAGGATCTCCGGGGGCTGCTTTCATAATAATAAAAGCAATGAATGTTACACCTAATAGCATTGGCAATAATGCTAATAATCGCTGACTAATATAGCGTATCATTTTTCAATTAAATATATATTTTCGATCGGATTTAATAATCCTGCTGGCCCTGCAGGTGAAACACCTTGAATAATTTTATTTAAGCCCACCAATGATTCCGGATAATATAAAAATATATAAGGTACATCCATAGCAATTTCTTCATACATTTTTTCATAAATCATTTTTCGTTCTTCTCTATCTAACTCTTTGCGCCCCATCACTAAAAAATCATCGACATCACTATTTGAATACCCCACAAAATTAAATCCTCTTGGATACTCTCGTGAATGCCACAAACTATACGCATCAGGGTCTAAGCCTAATGACCATCCTAAAATAACAGCATCAAATTTCTTTGGATCAACATGCTCATTTACAATCGCGATAAAGGAACTCCATTCCATTAATTGAATAGATACCTCAATCCCAATCTCTTTTAAATTTTTTTGTATCAAAGTTGCCGCTAATTCTCGATCTTTATTACCTTTATTTGTAATTATCTTAAAGGTAACAGGCGTATCATCTTTACTTAAGATGTTCTTTTCTTTATCAAAGATATACCCTTCCTCTGCCAATATTTTTAATGCTTCTTTTTTATTATAATCATAAAAAAATGGCTTCTTTGGATAGGTCCACATTTCTGGGGATGTTGGAATATGAGCTGGCTTTCCATAACCTAACAAAATACCATCAACAATGGATCGCTTATCAATACTCATAGCCAAGGCTTTTCGAACATTTTTATTTGAAAATAATGGATGCTTACAATTTAAACCCAAATAGGTGTAGGCTAAATCATAATAACGATATGTATTAAAAAGATCATTTTTAGCTATCCGCTTGAAATCTTTTCCTGGAATTCCGCTTGATAAAATCTCTTCCTTTTCAAAGGAGATTAACGCTGTGTTATTATCAGGAATAATCTTCATAATAATTTTTTTAATCTTTGGGGGTTCATCATAATAGGCTTCATTTGCCTCCAACAAAACAAACTGGGATGTTTCCCATTGCTTAAACTTATAAGGCCCTGTACCAATTGGATTTTGGTTTTCCTTTGCAGTATTAATATCTGTCACTTCAAAAATATGTTCAGGAATAATGCCCATTGTTAGCCGATTTAATAATGGAGCATAGGGTTTATGCATACGAATTTGCAACGTATACTCATCTAACACCTTAAACTCGACTGCCTTTCCATCAATAATATAATCGCTTCGTCTTACCGTATTGGTCGATGGGTTTAAAATCATATCATAGGTATACTTCACATCATGCGCTGTAAAAGCCTCTCCATCATGCCATTTAATGTTTTGTTTTAAGTTAAATAAATACACCAACCCATCTGCTGATACGGTATACGACTCTGCTAAATCAGGTTCTAGCTCTAATTCAGGTGTTACTTTTAATAATCCGGAAAACACATATCCATTTACTGATGATGAAGGCGAATCTGTCGATAATATCGGATTCAACATTGATGGCTCTGCTCCTAACCTTAGAGTCAATACTTGATTATCTGATAAATCTGAGGAACACCCAACAACACTTATCATCAAGCCTATCAACATGCCTATAAAACGTAATGGAAATTTTAACATTATAAGCACTATTATAACCTTATAAATTTATCTAATCAAAACAGATAATGTCATTGGTTATTTTTCTAGATGCAAATTAATAATTTCAGAAACATTTTCTGGCTTTTCAAATGGCAGTAAATGGGTTGTATCAGCTATTTCATACGAATAAAAGTGAGAACATAAACTAGCTAATCGACGGGTTATACTATCTGTACAAATATTGGATAACTCTCCTTTTAAGTAAATCATTTCTGTTGTAATTGATAATCTTGCCATATAATCCCATATCACCCTATCTTCCAGCATCCCTTTTTCATAAATAATGGATTCCCATTCTGGTGAATAGTCTAATAAAAATCCATTTTTTGTTTTCTTAAAAACACTACGGATATAATCATTTAGAACCTCTTTTTTTATTCTTGAAAATATTTTCTTTTGAGAATAATTTTCCTGAATCTCCTCTAACGAGTCAAACTCTGTTTTTCTATTCAAGGTAAGCTTTATCATCGGATGAAAATGTGACTGCAAACCAATAGAATGAACTAATCGATAGGTTCTATAAAGCCATTTTGGAAATAACGCAGGATCTATCATAATCACTTTATCAAATGAGTAATTATGCTTTATAGCATACATCAACCAAATAACAGCACCTATAGAATGGCCTGCTACTATTTTTGGCTTAAACTTATCTACATAGGGCACCAAATCGTCTGCAAAATCCATCCATGAATCTAATATAGCAGCTGGCTTTGATTTCCATAATGGCCTTAGCAAAGGTGATTGAATAGAACATGACGAGATCGGCTTAAATATATGATTATATGCTTGAGGAGGAAATCCGTTTGCTGCTATAAAATGACACTTTTCTTTTGAAACAGAATTATTGTACTCGAAAACGTTCATGAACTTAATAAATACCGCTTAATTATTTTTTTTTCAACACCTATTATTCCCAATATTATAATTTAATATTCTTAATTTATAATTTGATATATATTAACCTCATAAATCTCTTGAGACGCTTCATCAAATACTACAATCTAGTTATCATACAATACCACTTTTTACGATATCTTTCAATTTTTGCTACATTATTTTTAGTTTAATGATAGGATATTAACATGCAATATACAGCCTGCTGCACCCCAATTCAAACACCTTGGTATAAACGCAAACTTATCTTAGCATCTATCGCCAGCACTCTCGCTCTTACCGTAACCCCTTTTATAACTCAAGATTTTCAACTTTTATCTTATGCCAACAATCTCTTTTCAATGATGTGGCTTGCCATTGCTTTAGGTTTACTTGTATCTGGCATCATTGATACATTTATTCCCAAAATTTATATTGAAAAGCTACTATCAAACTCTAATAAACGTACTCTGCTAACAGCAGCTGCCCTCGGGACTCTCTTATCAACATGCTCACATGGGGTTCTAGCTATCAGTATGCAACTCTATAAAAAAGGCGCCTCTATCCCCGCTGTTATTGTCTTATTAACATCATCTCCATGGGCCAATTTTCCTATGACCATCTTACTATGGACTTTTTTTGGCAAATTAGGACTTCTTCTTATTTTACTTGCTATTACTATAGCTTTACTTACCGGATTTATCTTTCAACAACTCTATAAGTTTAATCTTCTTGAACAAAAAAACACGAACCTCCCGCCTAATACATATTCATTTTCTATTATGACTGATATTAAATCTCGTTTTCAAAATTACAACTGGAACACGACAACCTTAGCTCGAGATACTCAATCGGTCATCAAAGGAAGTATCGCCATCAGTGACATGGTTATCTGGTGGTTTATTATCGCTTTTACAATGGCTAGCTTTATTGGTTACTACATCCCAACAACACTCTTTCAGACGTACTTATCATCCTCTCTTGTGGGCCTGTTCAACACCCTTGGTATCGCCACTATTTTAGAAGTCTGTTCGGAAGGCTCTTCTGTACTAGCCTTTGAACTTTACAATCAAACCCAGTCTATCGGCAATGTATTTGTATTTTTACTAGCAGGTGTAGCCACAGATTACACTGAAATCGGCTTACTATGGTCAACAATTGGCAAACGAACCGCTATCCTACTTCCACTTATCAGCGTTCCGATTATTCTTAGCGTGGGTTACGCACTTTCTATACTGATATAAACAGACAAGCTTAACCACCCTCTTAATACCGCCTTATTGTTATAAATACTTTACTTAGAAATAACGTTTACTAACTCTTTATTACTTTGCTTTTCAAACAAAGCTTCATCCATGTCACCAATCGTAACTAATAACCTTGCAGCAACAACATAAGGATCAATATTAGCCCCTGGTCGCCTATCTTCTAAGTATCCATAACCATCCTTAGCTGTTGTTACAGGAATACGTATCGATGCACCTCGATCTGATTCTCCATAACGAAACTCTGTAATAGCACAGGTTTCATGATCTCCCGTTAAACGCTCTGCTAATTTAGCACCATACACCGCAATATGTCTGTCATGATTAGCTTCTAATCGCTTTAAAATATCTTCTATTTCTTTTTTTCCTGCACTAGCATCTCTCATCGCTTTTGTTGAAAAGTTTGTATGACAACCAGCCCCATTCCAATCACCTTTCATTGGCTTATTTTCACGGCTAATCTTTACATCAAACTCCTCCGCTAATCGATACAATAACCACAAAGCGATCCAATGGTGATCTGTAATCATTAAAGCATCAATATCTTCCTTAAAGCCACGATACCCAATCTGAAACTCCCATTGACCTAACATCACCTCAGCATTGGTCCCAAATAATAACAAATCAGCATCTAAACAAGCTTGTGCATGAGCTTCAACTAAATCTCTACCCGCTGTTCTTGCCGTTCCAATTCCACAATAATAAGGCCCCTGTGGTCCAGGATATCCATTCTCTGGCCATCCCAATGGATAATCATCTCGACTAAACAATGTATATTCTTGTTCAAATCCAAAAATTGCTTCCTGCTTACTCGCTCCCGCATCTAACACATTTCTTAAAACAGCTCTCGTATTTGATGGATGCACATTCCCCTTACTATCATATACTTCACATAATGCTAATATATTAGCGCCCCCTCTAATAGGATCCGCTACAAATCGTACTGGCTTTAATATACAATCCGAACTATGCCCTTCAGCTTGATTCGTTGATGATCCATCAAAGCCCCAATCTGGAATTTGTTCTAATGTAATTGAATCGGATATTATCTCAATAACACGTGTTTTTGATCGAACCATAGCTGTTGGTTTTGCCCCATCAATCCAAATATATTCTACAAATACTTTCATAATTGACTCCCAAATAATTAACTTACACACTAAATATACACTATTTTATGTAAATTTTAAACATTTTGGTTGTCATTTTTTAATTATCCTCTAATTTAATGCCATTTTTTTAAAAAAAACAACTAAAAATTCAACATTCCCTTTAAATACCCATATATATCTTGACATTCACTTTCACTCAACTGAATTTTATATTCTTCACTCATATTTCCATGAGAACCATACGCTCTTACTGCTATCATTAACTCTTTACGTTTACTTTTCTGGTCGCCCTTTCTATTACAAACCTCATTTACGATATCCGATATTTCATTTGCTAAGTTATACACCATTAATTGCTTCCGTAATACGAGTTCAGATAACTTATTTTTCTCACATCCTTTTTTAAGTGTTCCATCTTTTTTTATTTCAGATAAATATATCGCTATATCTCTTTTTACCTTACTCACCTTTTCTTGCTTACTTCCCTTCTGAGCCATACTATCTCCAATGATGCGTGCTAATTCAAATTTCACTCTATCAGCAATTCCCCCCTGATCTCCTACACTTTTTATATCATTCACAGCATTTCTTACAAAAGAACTACTCTCGTTTTTCAATCTTTTGTTAATAAAAATATCCTTATCAATCTTATTTTTCATCATAAACCCTAATACATCTTCTACCAATTGCCTTACTGTCATTGCCTTTAAAATAAGAACCCCTAGTTCATAACATTGCTTAGCCCATATAAAAATAGAAAATGCTATCGTAGCATACCTAATATTATTTTCCCCTCCTTCCCTATCCATCATTTCATCAACAGCATTTATTGCCATCAAACACCCTATCTGAAATACTATTAATGCTCTATATTTTCTTAATACCTGATAAATAAATTTCTTATTTTTATTTTCCCATGGTTGAGACAACCGCTCTCCATGACTTATATCATCATCTTTTAGCGCCTTTTTACTATCTACATCTTTCAACTTACACTCTATTACTTCCTTGCTTATGTCGTCTTGTTCAAAACCATCTCTTTTGTTAATTATCACATCACATGCTTCTCTTGTATCACCCTCTTCCCCCGCATCATTCTCTTCTGCTTCGAACTTAAGCCCTTGCTCATCAACACCGCTTTCAACTCTTGCCACTTCACCATCTGTCACTCCAGATATAGTTTTAAATGCTCTTCTTGAAACTTCTTCTGCTTTTTCTAATATCGTATTTTCTAGCAAATATTCTTCACCCTCTATCATCTTAACTAATTCATCTAAATTGGTTTTAATTTTTGCTAGTTTATTTTTTTTATTAGGCAATAATAATAATTCATTCTCAATTTTCTCAATTACAGGCTTTAAACTTGACATTCTTATGCATTTCTCTTTAATACAATCGTTTACTTTAAACTTAACTGTATCATTCTCTATTTTTAAATTTACAATCAACATCTTCCGTTTATTTCTATTTACTTCTACATACAACTTATTTACTTCTAATAACTCTTTATAATACTCCTCTATATTATTGATATATTTCAAAATATTACACTTACTGAGAACACCCTCTCCCCTGCTTCTATCTTTAATAGTATTATTAACACGACCTATATAATCTTTTAGTTGATCATCATACATCGAACTTGGATCTTCCAGAATATCAGACGTTGATGTAATACTCCCTCCATGCCTACTCTCTTCCAAATCTCCCCCCCAAGCATTTTTTACCATTTCTACAATGTACCCCAAAGTTAACCCAGTATCTGGCCTAACTTCTATAACTAAGTTTTTAGTTTCAAGCTTACTATTTAACGTCTTCATTTTTTTACTTATATCCACACATGATTTATAAAGTTTCAAAAAATCATTTATATCTTCTACAGCGACATCATTCCCCCCTACTTTAAACTTACTTACCTGCTGAAAAATATCATCTACCTTAATACCATTATTATCATATAACCATTTCATCAATCTAATTTCACTTGTATTCTTCCACAGCGCTTCATTACAATCCTTAACAAGGTCTAGCCATTCTTGCCTATACACCTTGCGAAGATCATTAAACTGCTTAGCTGATTGGTAATGACGAAAAATATTTTGTGCTACACCTCTATCTACACCTTCTCCTCTTCTTAGATCTTCCATGCTCTGCCTAAAAGGCTCTATTACAGGATTACTCATAGCATTCATTAATTGAACTACATAGCTCTTCTTATCAATATTGAGATCTTTATTTAATAAAGTCTTTAAAATATCACCCTTTCTCCTAAAATCCCAAACATCTTTTTCATTAAGTTTTACGTTCACTATTCTTAAAATATCGAACATCATCAAAAACGATTCTTCATCCTTATCAACACTTTTTACTTGTTGCTTTTTCTCTTCCAGACTTTCATTTAATTTCTGCAAATAACTTTCTACATCATTACTTAACATTGAATCTTTCACTAACCTTAACTTTACTAACTTCAACAAAGCCTTTTTTAATATTTTAGAATCAAAACAACCTGATAGCAGACTCCTTAAGTGTTTAATTTTTTTTCTACTATTATACCCACGACCTAGAGCTCCTATCTTAATAACAGCATCCTTTTTAATCTCTTCCTTTTTTCTTCGCCAGCTTTCTTGAACCAACATAACCCCTAATTTTTTTTCACCTAAATATTTTTCCAACTCTTGCAATAATAACGGCCTTTCTTGCTCATTTTTATTACATATTATTGTTAGCTCTTTTGCAATATATTTACTAATCTCTTCTTGTTCTTCCACAGGTAGAGAAATAGATAGACCGTTCTTAAATAAATCTATTATTTCATTTTTTTTCTCACGAAATATCCTTGGTAATTTATCATTGCTAAACCTCAAGTTTATTAATTCTCCCCAACTTTTCTTCTTAATCAATGAACTGAATCGTCGTATCAAGGTCCTGTTTTTATCTGGATCGCTAGCTAAAATATTACCATTAAATACATCTCTTTCATTTTCTTGAGGTACGTCTTGGGCAGAACATGTTGATTTCATGGATAATGGTCTCCTCCTATCCTTGCACTCAAGCTCTAGCACTATTGATTCACGATATGTTCTTCCAACTCCAAGATAAAAATACTCATCTGGCCCTCTTTTCCACACATTAAGATCAACCTTAAATTTTTTGTCCGCTTTACAAGACTGATCAAAAAGCGGCCCTACCTCATCTTTCTTATCAAGGATTATTAATAAATCAATATCATTTAAGTCCGCTATAGCTTTATCTATATCATGATTTTCAAAACTTGCCGGTTCAATCTCCAATGCACTCCCTAACAAATATATACTTCCGTTTTTATACTTATCTATCTTAGATATAACTTCAGGATATGCTTCTATTTTTCTAAGAACCCTATTTATAACACGCTTATTAAACTTATGCTTTATCTCACGAAAGCCCCTAACGTCCCCTTTCCTTAACTCTTCCGTACTACCCTTCCCTACAATACTAACCCCGCTATTTACAACTCCACCTAACATCCAATCCAATCCATAACGTTTTTTATATTTAAATTATAGTATAATTTTGGTTTTTTTTTAAATGATCATATTTTTATAAGATTTTTAGACTGATATTTTTTTAATCTGGCATGCCACAAACGTCATCAAAGGATATCCTTGCTAGATCCTTATATATTTTTAGTATCCTCTTCTATATTACGTTAATTACTTAAGATAGATTACCATGATCCAACATTCTTCATATTCATCCATGGATCTTTAAGAGGTAAGGCTTCTCCTTCTTGTAATAACTCGATTGATATCCCATCTGGAGATTTAATGAACGCCATTCTTCCATCTTTTGGAGGCCTATTGATTATGACATTATTATCCAATAGCCGTTGACACATCTCATAAATATTGGAAACCTCAAATGCTAAATGCCCAAAATTACGTCCCCCTAGATACTCTTCTGGATCCCAATTATAGGTTAACTCTAATAAAGGTGTTTTTGTCTCTTTTGCTTTCTCATATTGCTCTGATGTTGCTAAAAAAATTAACGTAAATCGTCCTTTTTCATTATCATAGCGCCTTACTTCTTTTAATCCCAAAATGTTACAATAAAAATACAAGGATTCTTCTATATTGTTAATACGAACCATCGTATGTAAATATCTCATTATTACCCTATTTTAAAGCTGCACGTTATATAATTCAGGTACTAATTGCCTAAATAGAATAATCTGATCTTTTTTAAATTTATTTTCTAGTTCTTTAATAAAAAAAACAGAATTCTTATAGAGCTTTTTTTTCATACCAAAAACCTCATTAACAACATCATCAATCTCATAATCTTCATAAAAACTCTTAATCATTAATCGGTTTAAAGAAACCTTGCTGACCACAATCTTTTCTTTAATTTTTAATTGCTTTTTTAAATATTTGTTATACTTTGAGGATATCTTCTTGATCTGTTTTTTTGTTAACGATAACTCCTCTTTTAAGATCTTAAAATTTATTTGAATCACCTCTTCTTGATCAAATACAATAGATCGTGTTTCTATTTGCTTATTTTTCTGATAGTTTAGTTCTTTTTTATCCTCCTCTGCTATTATTTGAGAGAACGATAAAATACTTAATATGGCTAATAAGACCCCTAATTTCTTACTCATGAATACACCTTAATCTTTATAATTGTATGTAGTATAAACTACACTCAAACTAGCTAGTAAGTCCAGTCATATTGTGAAAAGTCAGGCTTTCTCTTCTCCGTAAAAGCCACTCGTCCTTCTTGAGCCTCTTGTGTTCCATAGGCTAAACGAGTTGCTTCTCCTGCAAATAACTGTTGCCCTACTAACCCATCATCCGGCAAATTAAATCCATACTTTAACATCTTAATTGCTGTTGGTGATTTTTCATTAATTAGCTGTGCCCACTCTATAGCCTTATCCTCTAACTCTCCATGTGAAACAACCCCATTTACCATTCCCATATCAAAGGCTTCTTGTGCGGAATAGGATAGCCCTAAGAAAAATATTTCTCGTGCACGTTTTTGCCCAATTTGCTTAGCTAAATACGCTGATCCGTAACCACTATCAAAACTTGCTACATCTGGATCTGTCTGTTTAAAGATCGCATGCTCAGCTGAGGCTATCGTTAAATCACATATAACATGAAGCGAATGTCCTCCTCCAACAGCCCATCCAGGAACTACCGCAATAACAATCTTTGGTAAAAATCGTATCAAACGTTGCACTTCTAAAATATGTAAGCGTCCTACACTCGCTTTTGCTTCTTCTGAAGCATCATATTGATACCCTTGCGGCCCACGTATTCGCTGATCGCCACCTGAACAAAAGGCCCACCCTCCATCCTTTGGAGAAGGTCCGTTTCCAGTTAATAATACACAACCCAACTCTATATTTTGATGACAATCAGATAATGCTGTTAATAACTCATCTACTGTTTTTGGGCGAAAAGCATTACGACACTCTGGTCGATTAAAGGCTATTCGTGCTGTTTTTTTATCTTTTGATAGGTGATAAGTAATATCTGTAAAATTAAATATATCTGTTACATTATCCCATAACATCTCTTTAAATGGCTGCTGTTTCATACGTGTATTATAACGAACTCTTACTTCTTTGAGTATGCTTAATACATAGCATGTTAAAACATTGTTTTCATCATAACGACTAAATCAGCTGCTGTCATACTACGCTCACTATAAGCCTCACTACAAGCATCTCCACAGACAGCATGCAAATAAACACCCGCCTTGCTAGCGATTAAAGGACTATAGCCTTGTGCTAAAAATCCACCGATCATTCCGGCTAATACATCACCGGTCCCGGCTGTTGCCAACCCAGGATTTCCTTTTGTACAAATAAACGTCTCGTCTTCTTCTTTTATTAAGGTATTTTGACCTTTTAATATTACTGTCGCACCTGTTTTTTTTACTAAGGCAGCTAACATAGCATATCGATTATCATGATCCTCTCCTACAAGTCGCTTTGCCTCTCCTTCATGAGGCGTCACAATAAGGTTATCTTTTTTTGGAAATATTGCTTTTTCTGCCAACAAGGTTATTGCATCCGCATCACATACCAATGGCTTTGATGATTCTAAAATGTCTGTTAAACAGGTTTTACTCCAGTCACTCAAACCTAGTCCTGGCCCAATAATAATAGCAGTTGCTTTCTCAATTAATGCTTTTAAATCAGATCCTTCATCATGAATCATACAATCCGGACAATGCGTTAATAAAGGCTCTTTATGATCTTTTTTTGTATATACACTCACCAAACCAACCCCACTTTGGCTAGCAGCTTTTGCTGCTAGGATAATCGCACCTCCATAGCCACTATCGCCCCCAACAAGCAATACATGTCCAAATTGATTTTTATAGGCATTACTATCTCGTTTTTTTGATACCTTATCTAAAACTGTCTTTTCTATAACGTAATAAGATGGCCTTATTTGCTGCAATAATTCGTCTGAAATCTCTAAGGTATCTAAGGTTAACTTATGGATTATTTTCCCAGCATCTCCAATTACCGTCCCTAATTTTTTAGTAATAAATGACAGAACATGAGCCTGCTCAATACAAGAGCCAAGCGGTTTTCCTGTATCGGCACATAGCCCTGAGGGGATATCTGCTGAAAGAATACTTTCGCCAGATTCATTTATTTTATTAATTATGTCTAGATATATCCCCTGCACTGGTTTATGGCACCCTATTCCCAATAAAGCATCTATAATTAGGGCATCTTTTTGTATCATTAATGTTGTAAATGATTGGGGATTTAATCCAGAAGCTATCAACTCGTTTCTTGCTTTTTTCGCTGACTCTTGAGTTGGCTCTTTTCCCTCATAACAGCTTACCCGTTTTCCATTTTCTAATAATAATCGTGCAACGGTATATCCATCTCCTCCATTATTACCAGATCCACAGACAACCTGTATTACTTTTTTATCAGGAAATACTTGCTTGATATAATTTATTAATGCATTTCCTGCTCGAAGCATTAAGTCATACTCTGTAATAGATAACGTTTTAATACAAAATCTTTCTATTTTTCGTGTTTCTCCTACAGTAAATAAGTTTTGATCCATTTTAAATTTATTGTATCATTTTTATTTATAATTAACTTAAATAGTTATGGCTATTTAGGTTGCTGCATTACTTTAGTAATACACAGTGATGTTCTATCAATTACCTCTTTTACAGCAAATAAATAAAGTCCTCGTGATGCTATTGTAAACATAGGATTAATACTTGTACGAAATGCTATTCTGTCGAATGTTGTTTGCATTAACGCCTTATTCCCGTAGGATAAAAACTGATCCTTTACTCCTCGACATGCTTGTTGACCTACACACATAATTAAAACTGCTTCACGTAACCCATGTGCCAATCGCCTTATATACTCTGGGTTCTGATTTAGCATACTATTACCAACCCCGATACTTAATGTATTTAATTTATTTTCATGAGGCCACACCCAAAAATGTTTTATCGTTGCTAATATCGCAACTTTTATTGCTATTTTTATTTTTGAATTTTCTGGTAAATCTTTAAACTCAGGAATAGATTGCATAAGATGCCCTAATAAGGCTGGCATATTGGCAGTAAATGCTACGATCGGGGCTATCGCTTTTACACTACGTACAATATTATGACCAAATGACATAGTCCCTAATAAACCTAACTGCTTTACTGGTGGTAATATCACCGCAAGCCCTAGTGATGCTAATCCTGTTATGAGTGCTCTTTCTACTAATATTTTTGGCAAAGGTTTGCTACTATCAATCTCTGCTAAAAGCCTTGGTTCTACCAAACATTCTTCATTCATATTCTGATAATCAATCCTATTATTTTTATCAGCAAAAGGCAGGTAATCATTCATACTTACTGCACTATTAGAATCTCTACCTAAATATGGTACGTTCGATTGGACTGATTTGATACGCATCTGCCTAACACCAAACTGCCCGCTTGGACTTTTTAGAGCAACTCCTGATGTAATCAATAATGGAATTAATTTCATTAACTCTTAATTATATGTTATTTTTCATTTTATTAAAAATATAAAAAAATTAACTTATATTTATTATAAAATAAACATTAATTCCCCCGCCTTCTATTTATTTTTTAATTCACTGTCTTAGCAAAGGTTCCAAACGTTCCTTTAATTTCTTTAATTACCTGATACGAATCTAAATCTACTATGGCAATTTGAGGATCACCTTGATAAAAATTAGTTAATAAAAATCGTTGATTTACGCATAGTTTATTATCTTTTATAATCCAATCCCTTATTCCTGGTATTTGAATACTTTTTAATAATGATCTTTCTTTATAATTAATGATATTAATTTTATTGTGATCGGCTATTAGTAATCTATTTTTATTTGCAATACTATATAATTTAATGGGCTCACTCTCAATTTTCATTATCTTTTTCAAATCATAGCTATTTATATTTAATGTCCATATATCATGCTGATTCGTCTTACCATTATCCTTTTTTTGATCTCTATCTACAAACGCAATTACTAAGTCGTTTTCCATCAAATCAAAATCATAAAAATCACTACCATAAATCACTCGTTTATCTAAAATTTTATGAGTTTTATAATCAATTTTTATCGCAACGGTCTTCCAATCATGGATATCGTCTTCACCTAATTTATTTGCCAGCACAATAATATATTTTTTCTCTATCACCTTCCACTTAAAACTCACATAAGCTTCTTCAAAATTAATATTATAAAGAAAATTTAATTGTTCATCATACACCTCAAACCCGGATGCAACTGGAGATCTATTTAAAAATCGTGTTTCAATCAATACTTTATCATCTAATACCACAATGTCTGTTGGCGTATGCCCATCCATTGTTACCGTTTTACCTAATTGTGGTGAACTTAAATTTAATTTTCTAAATTCTTTTCCTGCACGCATTAATCCAACTTTATCAGTATCTCTATAAACAGATATATAAGCATTATTATTATGAACGGCTATATTATTATAATTTTTATCAAGCTTAATATTACGTATAACCTGATAATTATCTAACGATATTCCCACTAAAGCTGTTTTTGATTCCTTATATTGAATACTATATAAGACACGATCTTTTTTTATAGCTCCGGTATTCCATATATAGATACCTAGGATACAACTAAGTAATATCCCCCCAATCAATAATCCATTTTTGTTTTTTATTAGACCCATTTATAACCCCTTCAACATTAGACCCGATAAACTTATTGATGGTTTATCGAGTCATATTTTTTTTCTTACTTTATTTAAAACCTTCCTAAAATAAATATATCAGATGCAAGGTGCTTTGATGAATAAATATCATCTGGAGATACACCAATATATGCATTGGTAATTGTATTTCCATAATCATCTGTATCTGGAGCATTCATTTTAGTACTGTCTAACGTTATACCATATCGTTTATAAGAATCCGGAAATGTGGTTACATTAGAATCTAAATTAATATATTCTCCCAAATCATTTTTTATATTTTTAAAGGTTAACCATACTAATTTAGAACAATAAATTGCTGATGTATCATATTTATCACTCCAATCACTGTAATATGAAACTTTTCCATTAATACTAACTAATTCAGGCCTAATTTTATCCGGTCTATAATTGGTTAACTGCCATTTTCTTTTTGATTGTTTAACCGCATTTATAACTTTATCTTCTGATATATTTAAAATTCTTCTTACTGCAATCGCAATTGTATCATCCCAATTATCTCCTAACTCATAGACAGATGTACCTAGAATTCCTGGTACTGATTCTAATACTCTACCTGACCCAACTTTCTCATATAACATTGAAACATGTGTCCAGTAAGAAAACTTAGAGATAACGTCATCTCTAGTACTTTTTAAAAAAATCAAATCGCCTATTTTTAAACTATCTTTTTTTTCTTCCCAAGGAAACTCTAATGACTGATTAGATGCTGCAATTCCAAGATAATTATCATTTAATGAACTTGGTAATACGGCTATCCCGTTTTGATTTTTATTAGCATGAATATAAACAGCTTCCTCTAAAGATTCAGCTGCGTCTTTTAGGTCTTGCATACTATAGTACCACGTGGTTTCTTTACGTTCTCCCCACCGTGTATACGTCCGCCGACCTCTTTTTTCCTTCCAACAAAACTTAATTATCTCATCATCCTTAACTTTATTTCCAAAAACGTCCACTTCATACATTTGTTGAACGGTATAATTCACGCCACAAGCTACTCCTACTACCAACATTGTAATCACCGTTACAGCTACCCAAGCAATGGCTTGGCTCTTAATCCCATTATGATCATTCAATGATTGAGATAATACCTTAGACAGAGGTTTTTCCAGCGTAATTGATCCTGGGGCCATGGTTCCATCATCCCCCGTTCCATATGCCCATGTTACGATACTAGCCTCTAGTTCTGACATCAATGGACTTGCTTTATCAACCGCTATATTTGGCATTGATCGTCGTACAGCATCACGAATCGCACCTATTTCTTCTTCTGTTACTTGATTAGCATAGCTATCGTATTTATTAATTTGTTTTGCTAGCTCTTCTGCTGATATTAAGCCGAAATGGCTAACTTTTGTTTGCGCTGATACGTTGCTCGTTCTCATAGCTAGCTCCTGCTTAGCCATGTGACTACTATTAATATACTGCTTGAGTATAGCTTGATTTGATTGCTGTTGCCCTAACTGAGATATTTCTTGGGAACTTGATTCTTCAAAACGAGTTGCCATATAATTGATAAATTCATTCACAGCATCTTCAGCTGTTTCAGTATTATGAATCTTTCCTACTTTATTATTTAAAACTTGAATAGCAGCATTTGTTACAGGTTCTTCATCATTGATAATTTGAGATGAATGATTAAATGATTGTGATAACGATTCCTTATTTTGATTATGATTTCCACAACTTGTTATAACAAGCATTAGAATTAAACAACCCGATACATATCGTATTATTTTATTTCCTATAATTGAAAAAATATTTATTTTCATTTCTTACTCCCTTTTTACTCATTTATTGTTCATAACACGCTTCAAACCTTAGACTAACGTTACGTGTTATCACCCATTACATATGTCATTTACAGCCTCCTTCTTTGATATGAGCCTTTAAATGTTTATAGTAGTTGGCAATGACCAACTTTTTTCTTTATTAAGTAGTACGATTTCCTTTCAAACGGGTTAGCTCTAGTTGAAAGGTAACAGAGAAATTTACATGCAATACAACATTAAAATAGACCGATCTATTTGTCAATTTTTGATTATTGTATCAACTCATTTTTTATCATTATTCTTTTCCTACTTCCTTGTTTTAAGGCAATTATTGTACTTAGTATTATCAGACCAACTAACCCTATTACAAATATATCTCCCAATCGTGTATATACTGTTTTATTATTTATTAATGGGCATTCCACAATCATAAACCCCTTTTTTCCTAAAGTAATTTTTTCTATAACCCTTCCCTTTTCATCACACATAATACTAGGTCCATTATTATTTAAAAAAAATGCATACCGATTATTTTCTACACTTCTAAACGGTAGGTAGGCCATATGTAACATGGCCCAATTTGTATTTCCTAACCAGGTATTAAAGGATACACCTCCTAGTAAATTTGCTCCTTTTCTTGTTTGTATCCTTGCGATTGATGGAAATAGTGATTCATAGCAAATAAACGTTCCTAACTGAATCTTATTACTATATAAAAAAAGCGGGTCATTAAATTTAGTATCTTTTGTTTCATTATTTTCAAACATCGGTACTAGTTTATTTTTTTTGTATTTGCTTAACATGTTTGCCTGTGGAGAAAATGAAAAAACAGCATTTTTTCCCTCATGTCTTGCTCCTATCACCATATGATATCGTTGATCTGTTATTGCTTTAATTGTCCTTTGAAGCTCTTGATTAGTGCTCTTAAAATCAGATATTGTGAGTTCTGGAAATACCACAACACCTTCTTTTAATGTAGCCGTAGCTATTTTAGCTATCCTCGTTAATGAGGATAGTATATGTTTATATAAATAATTATTTTCAAATGAATAATAAGCCTCTCGCCACTTAATATTAGGTTGTATTAAAATAAAAGTATAAGGTTTTACATTTTTAGTATCCGGTTTTTGAACTATGTAATATATTCCAATTAGCAGATTTAGGATTATTAAACTAATACTTAAATATAAATATCGCTTTTTCTTTACTAAGATCCAAAGAGAAATCCCTATATTATTAACAAGTAATAGTACACTAACACCATAAATACCTGTCCAGCGAGCTAATTGAATGAGCATCGGATTATCATATTGCGATATGGCTAAACTTAAAGGAAACCCTACTGGAAAGATCGTTTGAACAAACTCCATTACCCCCCATATGGATGGCACTATTACCAANGATTGCCACGGTTTTTTTGGATTAAATAATGATACTATTAAGGNAAATATAATNGGAAAAATACTATAAAAAATGATTAATATGATTATCATCCATANCGTTTCATATCGCTCATAATATTCAAANGGATTCATCCAAAATAAACATAAAAAAAATAGNTGAAAAAACAACCAGCATAACCATAACCGTTTTCGATATTCTGTATAATTTCCAATTACAATTAATATTGGGATCAAACAGCCCCACGCTAAGATACTTATATGATAATAAATATTAGGAAACGATACGTAACTTACCCCTAATCCAACACTAACTAAGCCTATTATCTTCTTTTTTTCATTACTTAATTTCATCCTATCATCCTTTTTTACCGTTCTATTAAACGGCTGTAATTTTTTTTAGGATCAATATGATGGCTTAAGTAACTTTATTTATATCGTAATTCGAATTTCATATTTACATGTATCATCATTCAGCATTAAACTTTTGACGAAATAACTATACTATACTAGTATACTTTTCATTAAAATTTAAATAGCATTGTGTAACATTTGAAAATTTTTAGTTTTTTTTGTTTAAATTAACCTCTTTGGAAATCTATTTTAGATGCTATTTAATTATAAAATCAGGATATTAATTGATTGATTATGATATATTGGTTTAAAGTCTTATTACTTTTAATTTTTTTATCTTCTTATATAATCGCACAAGATTATAAACCAGGTGAATTGTTAGTTTTATCTAAACACTCTCTTATTAATGCGCTCATTCAATCACCAACGTCCTCTCATTCTCAGCTTTTTTTAGATCAATATAATATTAAATCAATTAAAAAAGTTACGGTCAAAAAACCTTCTTCTGTTCATTCTTCAATATCACCGTTACTAACGTTTGATGAAAATGGGATGTATCAGCTTGAATTTGAAGATACCACTTTAGATATGGAACAGGTAGCAACTGATTTTGAATCATCTAGAGATATTGTTTGGGCTCAACCTAATTATATTTATACCTTACAATCCACTCCTAATGATCCTGCTTATTTGAGTATGCAATGGAATATGCCAATGATTCATTATGATGATGATGTCTTTGCCTATGTTGAAGGAAACTCATCGGTTGTAGTGGCTGTTATTGATTCGGGTATCGATTTAACTCATCCTGATTTACAAGATGCTGTTTGGACCAATCCTAATGAAATTCCAGATAATGGGATTGATGATGATGAAAATGGTTATATTGATGATGTTAGAGGTTGGAATTTTATTGATAAAAATAATGATCCTTCTGATGATAATTCTCATGGAAGCCATGTTTCAGGTATCATAGCGGCCAAGACTAATAATCAAATAGGTATGGCTGGTATTTGTTCAGGATGCTCTGTTATGACGCTTAAATCAAGCGATAAAGAGGGCCGCTTAACATCCCTAGATGTTCATTATGCTAGTCTCTATGCCGTTACTAACGGAGCTAATATTCTTAATTTAAGTTTTGGCGCTGATCAATCTAACTTAGATACTGATTCTGAGCACATTATGAAATATAGTATCGATATGGCTTTATCTAATGATTGTTTGGTTATAGCTGCGGCTGGTAATATTTCGAGTGATGTTAGTAATTTTGTTCCAGCTTCTTATGAAGGGGTGATTGCTGTATCTTCCATTGGGCATACGGGTGTTTTTGCAGATAATTATAGTAATTTTGGCGATAGAATTGATATTACGGCACCTGGGGGTACGGGTGGTAATGTACCTGCATCTCACAATATTTATTCTACTATTCCTAATTCAACTTATGATAGTTATTCTGGTACCTCTATGGCGGCTCCTCATATAGCTGGAATGGCAGGACTGTTGATGAGTACTTATCCAGATATTACATCTTCAGATGTTAAGAAAGCACTTTTTAATTCNGCGACTGATCTTGGTGNTAGTGNAAAAGATCCCCTTTATGGTNATGGTATGATTCATGTTAAANATGCTTTAACCTATCTTGATACGGAAGGTCCCGTTNTNGACCATGATCATCTTACNCAAGCTNCTAAGGCTAATGATATTTTAATTACAGCTACTGCTATTGATGCTATGAAGTCATCGTCACTACCCATTGTTACACTTTTTTATCGCTATACNNTTGATAACGTCCCTATTANTTNATGGCATACTGCTACGATGACTAAATTAGGCGATGATTATAGCTATACTATTTCAAATTCAGATGATGCTGTAACGGCTATTGATTATTATTTTCAAGCTATCGATTTAAAACCCAATGAAACTCATCTACCAGTCTCTGCTCCTAAGGAATTTTATACGATTATGCTTAATACTGAACTTGGTTCATTACAGAGTATTTCTGATATCAATTCTTTAAAAGTATTTGGACCACTTGGTGAACAGTCAGCTATGTTAACTGGTCCAAACCCATTTAATCCAGCTATTGAATCTACCTATATTCAGTATGAACTTTCNCAGGATGCTGATATTAATCTTTATATCTATTCGATTAGCGGGGAATCATTATGGCATCGTCATTTTAGTTCTGGAGATCCACAAGGGGGTACGGCATCGTTTCATAGCATTGAGTGGTCGGGACGTAATGATTTTGGTGAAGTGGTCGCTAATGGACCCTATATTCTTTATTTGATTGCTAGAACTGACTCTGATACTAAGATAATTAAAACAAAAATATTGGTACTAAAATGAACTTATTTAGCATATTACTATTATTTATTTTTTCTTTTCCGTTCCTAGTGTATGGATCTAATAATGCGGGAGCTTTTATTGAAAATGGTATTCAGGCAAGAGCCTCTGGTATGGGAATGAGTCATGTAAGTATTGCTCAGAATAGTGATGCTATTTATTGGAACCCTGCTTTGCTTAGTTTTTCAACGAATCCAGAAGTTCGATTTATGGGTACACAAGCTTATGAAACTCATTATGTTTCTATGCAAGGACTCTTTACAATTATGGGACACCCTATTGGCGTAGGTATTATTAATGCATATATGGATGATATTAAAGAAACAACCTATGATGAGACCACTAGTCGCTATACGTTTTCTGGTAATACCTTATTTTATAATGCAACGGCAAGTTATCTTGCATCTAGTTTTCATGTTTTAGATAGCTTATCTATTGGAACATCCTTAAAATATCTTCAGGAACGAGCTGATCATTATCAAACTTTTGGTATTGGCTTGGATGTTGGGATGGCTTATATGCTGGGAAAACATATTACATTAGGTGCCAATGTTCAAAATTTGATTCAACCGTCCATGAAACGGTCATTGTCTTCAGCTACGATTGATACGGTTCCAACTTTATTTAAACTTGGTGGAAGTGCTTCATTTTTTTATGATCGATTACTAACGAGTATGGATTTAAATTTGAGAAAAAATCGGACGGCTAGGATTACTATGGGACTGGAATACTGGCTTACAAAACCATTTGCTATTCGAGTGGGTCTTAATAAAGATATTATNAGTTTAGGGCTTGGTTTACATTTAGATTCATTAATGATTGATTTTGCTTGGAATAAACCCGCTGCGTTTTATTTAGAGGATATTTATAAAATTAGTTTTGCTTATCAACTTTAGTAATCCGTTACCAATCAATCACCTGAGCATCTCGATAAAATAAGCCACCTTGAATGGATTCGTCAAATAATAGTGGCATTATTTTTTCAACACTTTCTTCAATACTACGATGAGCGTTTGGCCCACCCATATCGGTTTTAACCCATCCTGGACATAAACAATTCACAGAAATATTTTTTGCTTTTAATTCGTTATGTAATACGCGTGTTAATGCATTTAAGCTAGTTTTTGATAACCGATATGCGATGGCACCACTTCCCATATCGGATAATTGCCCCATTCCACTGGAAATGTTAATAATACGACCCCCTTCATTCATTTTAGGAACAATCGCTTTAGNAACACGTAAGGGTCCTAGTGTATTGGTTGAAAATGTTTGTTCGATCATAGCTATATCGGATTCTAAGGTAGGNGTTTGATAATCGGGTAATATACCAGCATTATTAATTANGATATCAATGGGTGTTGTTAGTTGCTGGGTAGCTTGTTTAATACTTGAATCATTTGTTACATCCATGATGAGACATGTTGATCCANCAGGAACGTCATCGATATGTTTACGAGATGTAAAGATAACATGATGTTTGTTACAAAGGCGATCGACTAAACCACGCCCAATTCCTCTATTACCCCCCGTAATAAAAATTGTTTTTTGAGACATCTTAGTTAGTATAGCATATGCTATTTTAGCTGATTAATTTAATGATAAAACAATATCAACATCTTTATGATCATATGTCATGGTAAATGTTGCTTTAACAAAAAATCGTTCTCCGTTGAGATCATTTTTATTAAAAATTATTTTTTTATAATCGGCTTTCATGTTTTTCTCCTGATCTGAAATAGACATATCATCACGATTAAAAACATCGAAAATTTATAATATATTATCTTTCTCTAATAAAAAGAATTATCTTAGTATCTGATTATATTTTTAATTATTATTTGGATTGTTTCTTTTCTCGTTTCTTCGCTTTTTTTTCTTTAGCAGTTAATTGAGGTTCTTTTTTTGTTGATTTTCTTGCATCTTGTCCTTTAGCCATAACGACCTCCTAGTCATTTAATGTTCTTATATTATAATGCTCTATAATTTACTTTAGTGCAAAAGTTTATTGGCAATCAAATTTTATAAAACCATCGCTACCCCATTAAATAAATAATTACTGCACATTCGAAGCAAGCAAAAAAACAATGCGCAAGCAAAGCAAGCGCACCCTCCTAAACTGAGCGACAAGAGTGCCTCAGATTTGGACATATTACGCAAGCGAAGCAAGCAAAAAAAACAATGCGCAAGCAAAGCAAGCGCACCCTCCTAAACTGAGCGACAAGAGTGCCTCAGATTTGGACATATTACGCAGGGCGCATAATGCAAATTATGTAACCGAAAAAATATGTTCAAAGATGAGGTACTATTGTCGTGAAGTGGCTGGGGTGGCTGGATTCGAACCAACGATCACGAGACCAAAACCCGTTGCCTTGCCGCTTGGCTACACCCCAAAGATATGTAGATACTAATTTTAAAACAAAGTAAATAAAATTTAAAGGGGGATCACGGTGACGATTTATCTAAAATAGAGTTTAAATAGCGGATCATTTTTTTTATTTTTTTCTTTCGGCCTTCGTCATCGCAGCTATAGTAAGCTTGATAAAAATAAGTTAACGCATCATTAAACAGATTCAGGCCTAAGTAACTGATAGCCAGGTAATGATAAAACAAAAATTTAGTAATTTTATCTTCATATTTTTTCATTAGGTCAATAATAGACTGGTATTCTTTTTGAATGAGAAGCAATCTTACATAGTAAACAATATCATCTGATAAATCCGAATTAACTTGATTTAATTTATTCATATAATCAAGTGATTTTTGGATATTTTTTTGTACCCAAAAATGTTTTGATAAGTGACGTAACGCTTCTTTGTTATTAGGATCATGTTTCAAAATTTCTTCGCATTCTATTATGGCGATATTAGTTGGAGGGTTTTCGTAATCTTTTACGACACCTTTAAAATCTTTTAGTGGATTATAGGGATGTAAGGCATCATATTCTGCTAAAATGGTATCGATAGAGATAGAGGCCTCTTCTCTTCCGAAATAAATTAACACTTTTTTACAGGTAGAACATCGATACAATTCTTCTGATATAACAGTATTATTTTGATCACATATTGTTTTACATGATACACAATAACGCAGACTCAACGTAACGAATCCTCGATCGCTTTTAGTAAGGCTTGAGCCGTTTTTTGTTCGGCATCTTTTTTTGTTTTACCTGAGGCACTGACGATAATATCTGTATCGTTTAACTTAATCATTCCTTGAACGTGAAAGATACAATCATGTTGAGGACCCGTAGTTTCTATGAGGGTATAAGCGGGCAAGATGCCTTCTTTTTTTTGGCAAAGTTCTTGTAACTCTGTTTTGTAATCGGTTAATTCTAAATCTTGGCTTTCTTCTTTAAGTGTTTCAAACATCGTTAAAAACCATTCTTTTGTTATAGCAAGACCTTGATCCAGGTAACTTGCACCTAATAAGGCTTCCATAGCATCTGCTAAGATACGGTCTCTAAATTGCCCTCCAGCCTTTTTTTCTCCATATGATACGTTAATCACATCACTTAACTGTAATTCTTTTGCCATGATAGTCATAAACCTATCTGAAATAAATTGTGAGCGTAACTTTGATAATTCACCTTCATCATAGGCTGGATATTTATGGTACAAATATTCAGATAAAATTAATTTTAGGACAGCATCTCCAAAAAATTCTAATCGTTCATTGTGAGCGACCCCTTTTTTGTTACCACGTAAGACAGAACGATGCGTTAGTGCTTCATCTAATAAAGATGGGTTTTTGAAGTTAATATTTAACTGATTTTGTAATTGCTTTAATAAGCCAATCCTTTCATTCATTTAATTCAGTCTTAGTTTTAAAGCTCTTGCTATTGATTTATAAGCAAATAAATAGAAACAAGTGAAGCCAATACCTAATAATAGGCCTAATACACTTCGGTATAAGGATACTTGTAAAGGTGTATGTAAATGGCAAAACGAGTTAATTACAGAAATTAATGCGATCGATCCCACAATATTAAAAAACCAAATCCATAGTCGTGATATTTTTCCATCGACATACATAAATGCGATTAATAGGAATGGATATCCAATTAAAAATTCTTTTGTTCTAGGTCTAACATAAAAAATTGATTCTAAGGATTGTCTAAACTGTTCTTCTAGTAAGAGTCTTGGAAAGACAAAAAAGTTACCACTTCTGATAATTAGGACCATTAAAAAAATAACTAAAGCAAAAATTGACATTAAGCCAGCTGTACGTACCGGTGCATAGTAAAGACGTTTTAGCACAAAAAATGTTGATTGTATTCGGTTAGGTCTTAAATAAAAGAATAACCCAATTAATAGAATGGGGATAATAAACGATACCTTGATCCCTAAAAACCGTTCAATTCCTGTTAAAAATGTAATATCTGATAATATACCAATAATTAAGATTGCACCTAATAAACAAATTCCTAAACTACGTAATAAATACATACATCCGTGTACAAACCGCATCATTAAATTATGATTAAGTTTATTTTGAGGAAATTGTGTAATAATGGCTAAGGTAGGAAAGATAATAGCCATCACTAATGCTGTTATTTTATTAATAATGAGTGAATGTCCCATCAATTCAAAGATATATATTGATCCCATGGATACCATATAAAAACTCATAATGTTAATTAGAGAAAAAGCACGAAAGAAACTTAAGATAAACAATATACTTGTTAAGGCTACAAAAATTAATAGCATTCTTTCAAAAAATGTAGCTGCTACATATGCTTTTTGAGGAAACTGTTGATTTAGGTGTGTGCTATAGCCATTTGTTTCTAATGTGGCAATTAAATCATTAATAAAACTTATATTAAAATCAATGACGGTTAAGTTACTTTGTTTTTGAATAAACGGATGAATAAACAATAAATCGATACTACGTTCCTTGGCAGCTCTTACGTAACGATTTAATGCTTTTTTAGCTGACATAGCTTGCATTTCATCAAAATCGATACTATGAACGCGGAAAACATTATGAGGTAACGCGTGAACCAATGTATTGATACCTAATTGCTTATTAAATTCTATTGTTCCAAATGATACTTGTTTATCTCTTAATTTTTCTACTAACAAATTAAGTTGAGTGGGATACCCTAAAATTTCTTTACCTTCAAAAATTAATGATCGAGATGGTAAATCAGAAAACCCCATTAATTTTAATTTTATAATTTCGTCTTTTAGACGAGAGGAATTTCTTAGTCTAATGATTGGTTCGAACCCATATTTTTCTATTAACTGTTTTTTATCATTTGAAATTCCAAGTCCGATAGATAATAAATCTTCTTTAGTATCCAATATTTCTAAGTATGGGTAACTTTGAATTTGAGACACATTCTTTTTACCAAATTCGGCTTCTAAGAAATCTCTAATATGATTAAAATCTTTTCTTTTTTCTATTAAAAGATAAAAATAATCTGGTTTTATTTGCACATTTTTATAGAGTCTTGATAGAACGGTACGATTTACATGCCCTACTCGATACATGTTCATAATTTCAGATCCTTTTAGGAGGGTCATTTGTCCATTTTCGATATAATCTTGTAAGGTATCTTCTTCTATCACAATTTTTGATAAGGTTGATTGTTCTTTTAATTTTAGTAAAAAGTCATCAATAGATATTCCTGCGTATGTGGCACATTGTTTTAATTCACGTAATGAAGCAGCAATTTCAACGGATTGTTTTTCAAATTCGTAATGGTAACGACGGATAGAAACACTTAATCCAATTAAGAGTCCTAGGAACAGAATTATATAAAAATAATAGCGAAAAAATTTATTATTATTCATCTCGTTTATTTCAGTTTACATGAAGCTTCTTTTCTTTTTAAGCCTTATCCTCTTTTTTTATTCGTAATAATGATTCAACAAACTTATCTAAATCTCCATCCAGTACACCTTGAACATCTGATGTTTCATAATTTGATCGTAAATCTTTTACTAATTTGTAGGGATGAAGCACATATGACCTAATTTGATTTCCCCAGGCATTTTCTTTTTGTTCTCCTTTAAGTTGAGATACTTCTTGTTTTTTTTCTTCTTGCATAATTATTAATAGTCGAGATTTTAATAAGGATAAGGCGGTTTCTTTATTACTTGCCTGAGATCGGCTTGCTTGAGATGTGGCTACTACCCCTGTGGGGATATGAGTTATGCGAACAGCTGAATCGGTTTTATTAACATGTTGACCGCCTGCTCCACTGGCTCGGTAAGTATCAATTTTCAAATCTTTTGGATCAATAGTAACGGTTGATACAGTTGTATCAATTTGAGGGATCACTTCGATACCGGCAAATGATGTTTGACGTTTACTGTTAGCATTAAAAGGTGATTGTCTAACGAGACGATGAATCCCTTGTTCGTATTTTAAGTAACCATATACTAAATCTCCTGATACAAGACAGGTAGCTGATTTAATACCAGCTTCATCGCCAGATGTTTTATCTAACACATCTACTTTAAACTGACGTTTTTCGCACCATCTTAGATACATTCTTAACAACATTTCAGTCCAATCTTGAGCATCGGTTCCACCGGCTCCTGCATTAAAATTAATGTAGGCATTATAAGTATCATAGGGTCCTGATAATAATGATTTATTTTCTAGATCAGCTACTTGATTTACAAATATTTTTATATTTTTTTCATAATCTGTTTGTAACTCTGAATCATCGGCTAATGATGGATCCGCATTCATAAGTTCATAATAGGCTAAAATATCTCCTTCAATTGCTCGAATTGAGGTAATTGTTTCTAACTTCTTTTTTTTCTCAGATAATGAGTTGAAGATTGTTTGGGCATCTTTATTATTGTCCCAGAAACTATCTTCATTAATTTCTTTTTCTGTTTTTTGAATTTCGTGAACTAATTTAGGTTCGTCAAAGATAGTCTCCCAAGAGATGAAAAATCTCTTGAAAGTGGTTAAATTGTTTTTTGCTATCATCCATTATGCTGTCTCATCGGATGCAAGTAACTGCCATCCTTCTTGTTTAATCATATCTTCAGCGTGTTTCCATTTCACTTCTTTTACAACCGTATCTTTTTGAATTTTAACACGTTCATTACGTCCAATCTTATCTATTTTCCTTACTGTTTTGGCTGATGCTGATTGAGAGGATTGATTCGTTTGAATGGCCCCCATATCAATGGTAGATTGCTGTTCTTCTTGTTGAACAACAACAGATCGATTAATCATTGAAATAGCTTCTTCTGATATATGAATCATTAGTTCTTGAAACATACCGAATGCTTCTCGTTTATATTCAATTAATGGATCGCGTTGACCGTAAGCTCTTAACCCTATTCCTTCTCTTAAAATATCCATATTGTGTAAGTGATCCATCCATTTTTTATCAACGCACATTAACATTACCCGTTTGGTTACAAAATGATCAAATAAGTGTTCAGGATGTTCATTACGACGATACAAATAAAAAGACATAATGGCTTTATTAAGCACATCCATACTTTTTACTTCTTTGATTTTTTTAATAATTTCATCGTTATTTTCAACAGGTAAAATTTGTTGTATATACTTCTTAAAGGTATCTAATTGTTCATCCATTAATGTTTCCATAGGATATTCTTGTGTCATACTATCCATTAAACGATTTAAGAACTCTTGATAAATAGATTGATAATCTGATTCGGTTAAAATTGAATGTCTAACTCGATAAATGGTTTCTCGTTGTTTATTTAATACATCATCATATTGTAAAATTTGTTTTCGGACACCAAAGTGATATTTTTCAACTTTTGTTTGAGCTTTTTCTAATGATTTTGAAACCATGGAATGCTCGATAGGCATCTCATCTGGCATACCTAATGTTTCCATAACTGATTTAATTCGATCTGATCCAAATAAGCGCATTAGATCATCTTCTAAACATACATAAAACCGTGTTTTTCCTGGATCACCTTGTCGTCCAGAACGACCTCTAAGCTGATTATCAATTCGTCGTGATTCATGCCGTGATGTTCCAATAACATATAACCCACCTAATTCAATGACCCCTTCTCCTAATACGATATCGGTACCTCTTCCAGCCATATTCGTTGCAATGGTTACCGCCCCTTGCTGCCCTGCATTTGCGATAATCTCAGCTTCTTTTTCATGATGTTTAGCATTTAGGACATTATGAGGAATTCCTTTCTTTTTTAATAAAGCTGATACGAGCTCTGATGTTTCAATAGCGATTGTTCCAACTAAGACAGGTTGTTTTGTTTTATGGACTGTAGCTATCTCTTCTACAATGGCATCAAATTTTACTTGCTTTGTTTTATAGATAATATCGGCCATATCTTGTCTTGCGAGGGGTTTGTTAGTAGGCATAACGGTTACAGGAAGACTATATATTTTTTCAAACTCGGACGCTTCTGTTACCGCAGTTCCAGTCATTCCTGCTAATTTTGGAAACATTCGAAAATAATTTTGAAAGGTTACACTCGCTAAGGTTTGGCTTTCTTCTTTAATTGATAAATTTTCGATTGCTTCTATGGCTTGATGTAAACCATCTGAATAACGACGGCCTTCCATTAATCGACCGGTAAATTCATCTACAATTAAAATAGCACCATCTTTAACGACATAATCAATATCTCGTTTAAATAAATGTTTAGCACGCAAACATTGAACAGCCATGTGTGCAATTTCCATATTTTTTACGGAATATATATCGGACAGTCCCATTTCTGTTTCAATTTTATCAATACCATCTTCTGTTAAGACAATATTCTTATGTTTTTCATCCATTGTAAAATGAGTTTCTTTTGACAATGATTTGGTAATCCTTGCAACTTTTTTATAATTATCAGTTGAATCGCTTACAGGCCCTGAGATAATTAATGGGGTTCTAGCTTCGTCAATTAAAATACTATCGACTTCATCAATAATGGCAAAATGGCGTCTTAATTGGCAACACTGGGACACATCCCCTGCTAAATTATCACGTAAATAATCAAAGCCAAATTCATTGTTGGTCCCATATGTAATGTCACATTGATAGGCTGTTAACTTTTCTTGCGGATCCATCCCTGATTGAATAAGCCCTACGGACAATCCTAAAAACTGATAAATCTTTCCCATCCATTCACTATCTCGTTTAGCTAAATAATCGTTGACCGTAACAATGTAGACTCCTTTTCCTTCAAGAGCATTAAGGTAGGCTGGCAATGACGCTACTAATGTTTTTCCTTCTCCAGTTTTCATTTCGGCAATTCGGCCTTCATGCAAGACCATACCTCCAATTAACTGGACGTCAAAATGTCTCATTTCTAACACACGTTTTGAGACTTCTCTGACACAGGCAAAAACAGTTACTAAAAGATCATCCAAGGTTTTATCTGTGGCTAACTGCTGTTTAAAAAAAGCAGTTTTTTCTTTTAACTGTTCATCAGATAATTGGGCATACTCGTCTTCAAGAGCATTAATTAAATCTACATTTTTTCGATAAGGCTGAATCGCCTTTTCAACAGGATCCCCAAGAATTTTGGATAATAATGATAAGATTGGCATTGACCCTTCCTTCGTACTTTAATGCTAATTATTTATTATAATATAGTCTTAGCATTGCGTCTAATTTCTCTTTATGATATTTCGCTATTAAAGGCTATAGTAAGATTACATCATGTTTAACAAACGGTCTTTACTCAAATTATTATTGGATTTAAGCATTATTACCGTTCTTAGTTACTTAACTATCTGCACTCTTATCTTTTTTAAATTAGCGGCTGTTGATGCTGGCCATGGTGATCATCAGACTAATTCTCCCCTTGCTATTTCATGGGGCACTCATTCTTTAATGGGGCCTATTAAAACTTATGAATCGATACAATTTCCAAGCCAGTTACCCGATGTGATGTTACATGGTTGGTTTATGAAACACCCTACTTCTAATAAGAGTGTGATTATTACACATGGCTATAATTCTTCTAAACATGAACCTGCTCTGATTAAGACAGCTTGGTTATTTTTTAACCAAGGGTATAGTGTCCTTATGTATGACTTGCATAATCATGGGAGTTCTACCGTACTTAATGGTCGTACGGCGTTAGGATCACAAGAATACCATGATGTTATCGCTGCCAAACAAGCTTGTATAAAATTAGGATTTAGTTCGGAAAATATTATTTATTATGGGTTATCAATGGGCGCTGTCTCAACTTTAATTGCAGCACAGTATGACGAGGATATCAAAACTGTTATTTCTCAGGCAAGTTTTTCGGATCCTGATATAATTATGAAGGAAGAGTTTCAACGCGAAAATATTCCCCTCTTTCTTTATCATGGCAGTGTTTTTATAGCGAATCATCTGTTTCGATTTCCAATTGGAAAATATACTCCGCTTAATCTTGATCAAACAAAACTTTCTAAGTTACTTATTATTCATTCAAATCGTGATGATCGGGTTGGGTTCCATCATTCTCAATTACTTGTTAAACATGCTAACCAAGCTGGAATTCAGTATCATACTTTAGTTCTTAATGGGTCAGAGCATGTGGATACTATTTTTGAGTATCATCATGATTTTAAGGTGTTTTTGAATACTTATTTGTAACATTATTTTTATTTAACCCTATCATTTTTTGCTATTTCAACTCTTTTTGAACTCAAAAAAACAAACCATAAAAAATCGATGTTTTCAATTTTTAGTATCTCGTCTGTTTGTGTGCTCATTAATTTTCTACTGTTTCTATCATTATTTTCCGTTGCTGTAGGTTATTTCTCTGTCAGCGTCCTTGAGTTTTTCAATGTTCTGTTGTGCTTTTTCCATCTGTTCTTTGAGGAATTCAATGTTGATCTTGTTGTTGGCCATGGCATCCAGGTGCTGTTGCATACGATCCACTGACTTGTAGAGATCTTCTATCAGCATGAACTGTTCAATGTCCTGTGATGATTGGCCCAGTTCACCTCTGGGATATTTGATTCTGAATTCGGTATTTGACTCCAGATCGCCCTGCATCAGCTTGAGAGTGGTGGAGTGTTGGTTCAGCTGTTCTGTGACACCAAAGTAGGCCCACACACCCATAGCCACTGCACCTATGATCGCAATCATGTTACGTATGGGCATTGATATATTGGTGTTATCGCTCACTTTCATTATAGCAGTATTTATTTT
>NZWE01000031.1 GCA_002697535.1 Actinomycetota bacterium
AGCTCCTCCCCGTCTTACCGGACTACTATTAACTCCACGACGAGCATTACCCGTTCCCTTTTGTCTATAGGCCTTTGCTCCTGTCACTGCAATTTCTGACCTTCCCTTTGTTGATGCTGTACTAAACCTAAATCTATTACATACATAACGATTAAACATATGATTCAAATATTCTTCTGAATCCTTTTTATCTATGTCTTTTGTTAAAATAATCTTTTTACTAGACACTTTTTTTGATTTTTTATCTATTACATCTATTTCCATATTCTTCTCTTCCATATTCTTCTCTACTTATACATTAAAATTAAGTCGTTAGACTTTCCGGGTATCGCACCCTTTAAAATAATTTGATTTGTCTCTTTATCTATTTTTACCACCTTTAGATTTCTCACGGTGACTCTTTTATTCCCCATTCTTTTCGCCATCTTTGTACCTTTAAATACTCGAGCAGGATCAGTCCCTGCGCCTATAGAACCTGGCAAACGATGATTTTTTGATCCATGACTCATAGGCCCTCTATGAAAACCATGTGCTTTAATTGTACCTTGAAATCCTTTACCTTTTGATTTTCCTGCAATATTTACAATATCATTTTCCTCAAAGGCCTCTAAAGAAAATATATTATTTAATGCTTCTTGATCCTCAGATGTCTGAACAACCTCATCATATGCGTCATTATCCAAACGCAATTCACAAATATGCTTTTTAGGAGACTTTTTTTTCTTTTTAAAATATGTCATTTTGGCCTTATTTAATTTTTTTTCTTTAATAAGTCCAAATCCATATTGAATTGCATTATAACCATGTTTTTCGGTGGTTTTAAAACCTAAAAATTCTTGATCAATATATTTTAAAATTGTTACTGGAACAACTAATCCAGATTCATCTATAAAACTTGACATTGATAACTTCTTTAAATAAATAGCTCGTTTCATTTTTTTTACCTAATTTAACTTTATTTCTATATTTACACCAGCTGGTAAATCTATTTGCATTAAGGCATCTACTGTTGAGCTAGGAGGATCAATAATATCAATAAGTCTCTTATGAATATTCAACTCGTAATGCTCTCCACCACGCTTATTTACGTGTGGTGATTTTAAAATACACCATCTTTTTTTCTTTGTTGGCAACGGAATTGGACCTAACACTTTTGCACCTGATCCCTGCGCTGTATCTACAATCTTTATTGAAGACTGGTCTATAGATCTACTATCAAATGATTTCAATCTTATTCTAATTCTTTGTTGTTTTCTTTCCATTTGTATTCCTATCTATATTTTTATGAGATTATTTTCGTTACAACACCAGCACCAACTGTTCGGCCACCTTCTCGTATTGCAAATCGTAATCCTTCTTCACATGCTACAGGTATAATCAATTCAACATCAATTGAAATATTATCACCAGGCATTACCATCTCTACTCCATCTGGTAATATCACGGATCCAGTTACATCTGTCGTTCGAATATAAAACTGTGGTCTATATCCTTTGAAAAATGGAGTGTGTCTTCCACCCTCTTCCTTTTTCAAGACATAAACTTCTGCTTTAAATTTTGTATGCGGTTTAATTGAACCTGCTTTAGCTAATACCTGTCCTCTTAATAATTCTTCTCTTTCTATCCCTCTTAATAAAATACCAACGTTATCTCCAGCTTCTCCCTGATCTAATAACTTACGGAACATCTCTACACCCGTTACCGTTACTTTTCGTATCTCTTCTGCCATTCCTACTAAATCGACTTCATCATTAACATTAACCACACCTCTTTCTACACGTCCTGTTCCTACAGTTCCTCGCCCTGTAATACTAAATACATCTTCTACTGGCATCAAAAATGGCTTATCCGTTGCTCGCTCTGGAATTGGTATATACTGATCTACTTGATCCATTAAATCCCAGATACATTTTACATCAGCATTATCTTTACTATTATCACTACTTTCTAATGCTTTTAATGCAGACCCTTGCACAAATGGTATATCGTCTCCTGGAAACTCATACTTTGTTAATAACTCTCTTAATTCCATCTCTACTAATTCAATTAATTCCGGATCATCTACTTGATCTGTTTTATTTAAGAAAACAACCAATGAAGGTACATTTACCTGTCTTGCTAATAAAATATGCTCTCTTGTTTGTGGCATAGGACCATCCGCTGCACTTACAACTAAAATTCCCCCATCCATTTGTGCCGCACCTGTAATCATGTTTTTTACATAATCAGCGTGACCTGGACAATCAACATGCGCATAATGCCTATTATCTGTTTCATACTCAACATGAGCTGTTGCTATCGTAATCCCTCTTTCTTTTTCTTCAGGAGCTGAATCAATCTGATCATATGCCTTAAATTCAGCACCACCAGCAGATGATAATACCTTTGTAATGGCGGCTGTTAACGTTGTTTTTCCGTGATCAACGTGACCTACGGTTCCGATATTTACATGTGGTTTATTTCGTTCGAATTTTTCTTTTGCCATTCTTAAGCTCCCTTTGCTTTTTGCGTTACTAAATTTTCGTAAACTTGTTTGGGGCATTCACTATACATAAAAAATTCCATAGTGTAAACACCCCTTCCTTGAGTTACTGATCTCAAAGCGGTTGCATATCCAAACATCTCTGATAACGGAACATGCGCTTTTATATGTTGATTATTATTTTTATCAGGATCGATAGACTGTATTTTTCCCCGTCTACTATTTAAATCTGATATGGTATCNCCCATATATGACTCTGGCACTTCCACCTCTACATACATTAAAGGCTCTAAAATCACAGGCTGTGAATCATTAAAGGCATCTTTTACAGCATATGAACCTGCAACCTGAAATGCAACATCTGAGGAATCAACTGGATGAAATGAACCATCTAATACGGTTACCTTGATATCAATTACTGGATATCCAGCAATAATTCCACCAGAAAATGTATTTAAAATACCTTTTTCAATGGCCCANGNAATAAATTCTTTTGGAATTCGGCCTCCAACAACTTTACTTTCATATTCAAAACCAGATCCACGCTCTTTTGGTTCAATTTCTAATATACAATGACCAAATTGTCCGCGACCACCCGTTTGTCGAACAAACTTACCTTCTGCTTTAGCTTTTCCTTTTATAGATTCTTTGTAGGCAACTTGTGGTTTTCCAATATCCGCTTCGACACTAAACTCTCTTAATAATCTATCTACTATAATTTCTAAATGCAATTCACCCATACCTGATATAATGGTCTGACTTGTTTCTGGATCTGTTTTATAATGAAATGTAGGATCCTCTTCTGCTAACTTCTCTAATGCTAATGATAACTTATCTTGATCATTCTTTGTTTTGGGTTCAATCGCAACAAAGATAACAGGTTCAGGAAATTCTATTTTTTCTAAAACAATGGAATCTCCTTCTTTACATAAGGTATCACCCGTCTTAGTATTTTTTAATCCTATTACGCCTATAATATCACCGGCACCCGCTTTTTTTAGTTCCGTTCTAGAATTTGCATTCATCTGTAAAATCCGACCAACTCTCTCTTTCTTCTGTGTTATTGTATTAAAAACATAACTTCCAGCATCTATAACACCTGAATAAACTCGTAAATAGGTTAATCTACCAACAAAAGGATCTGTCTGTATTTTAAAAGCAAGTGCTGAAAAATTATCACTTAAATCAGGCTTTCTTAATTCAACCTCTCCAGTCTTATCATTTGTACCTTCAATACTTGGAACATCTTTTGGAGATGGCAAAAACATATCTACATAATCAAGTAGAATTTGAACACCTTTATTTTTAAAAGCTGTTCCATTACAAATTGGTAAAATTTCATTTTTTATCGTCAACTGCCTGATCCCTGATATAATTTCCTCATTTGACAAATCTCCTTCTTCTAGAAATTTCTCAATTAAATCATCTGATGCCTCTGCTGCAGTTTCTGCTAGTTTTTCTCTATACTTCTCATAAATCTTTTTATTTTCGTCTGATATATCTACAACGTCAAATTTCGCACCAAGATCGTCCTTATACCGGATCTCCTTTCCCTGTAATATATCGATGATACCACTATACGAGTCCTCTGCTCCTATAGGCAGATTTAAAACGACAGGGTTTGCATTTAAATTTTCTTTTATCATCGAAACAACTCTTTCAAAATCAGCTCCAACTCTATCCATTTTATTTACAAATGCTATTCTAGGAACATTATACCTTTCTGCCTGTCTCCATACGGTTTCACTTTGCGGTTGAACTCCTGCAACGGCACAAAAAACCGCTACCATCCCATCTAATACTCTTAATGATCTTTCAACCTCAACTGTAAAATCAACGTGACCTGGAGTATCAATAATATTTATCAAGATATCTTTCCAATAGCACGTTGTAGCTGCCGACGTAATTGTTATACCACGCTCTTGCTCTTGCTCCATCCAGTCCATCGTAGCATTACCATCATGAACCTCTCCTATCTTATGGGACTTACCTGTATAATACAGGATCCTTTCTGTTAGTGTTGTTTTACCAGAATCAATGTGAGCTGCAATACCAATATTTCTAAATTGTTTTAAATCATATTTTTTTTCTGTCATAATTACCACCTAAAATGTGAAAATGCTTTATTCGCTTCTGCCATTTTATGGGTGTCATCACGTTTCTTTGCGATACCCCCAGTATTATTATAAGCATCAACTAACTCGCCTGATAATCTTTCAGAAAAAGAAACACCTGTTTTTTTTCTCGCATTTTCAATAATCCATTTCATAGCTAGTGTATAACCACGTCTTTTTTCTACCTCGACTGGAACTTGATATGTAGATCCCCCAACACGCCTAGATTTAACTTCCATTCTAGGAGTAATAGTTTCTACCGCCTGAACAAATGATTCTAGAGGTGTATTTGAAACTTTTTTTGATAATATATTAAAACTTTCATATACCATTTTTTCTGCAATGGTTTTTTTGCCATCTAACATAACATGATTAATAAACTTAGATACTAATTTGTTTTTATATAATCTATCAGGGCTTACAACTCGTTTTTTATATTTTGGTTTTCTAGACATTTTTTTTTCCTAAATTATTTTGTTTTTTTTGCACCATATTTCGATCGAGACTTCTTTCTATCCACACCTTGTAAATCGCCACGACCTCTTTCTATATGATATCTAACACCAGGTAAATCTTTTACTCTACCTCCACGTATATAGACACTAGAATGTTCAATCAAATTATGTTTTTCTCCAGGGATATAGCCTGTAACTTCCTGTCCATTTGATAGCTTAATTCTGGCCACTTTTCGTAATGCCGAATTTGGTTTCTTAGGTGTTGTTGTATAGACTCTTACACAAATGCCTCTTTTTTGAGGACATTCATTTAAGGCAGGAGATTTTCCTTTTTTAATTATTTTTTTTCTACTTTTTCTTACTAATTGGTTACTTGTAGGCATTGGATAGTCTCTATCTCCTTATTTTATAATGGTGTTGTATATTAACTAACTTACCTAGTAATGTCAATTGATATACGTTCACGGTTAATCTCATTTTTTAGTATCCTTGAGTTTTTCAGAAATAGATCCTATTACCTCTAAAGATTCACTATTTTCATCTTCGACTTCCTCTTCTTCTTCTTCTTCATAATCTAATTTAAATGAATCACTCATAAATGAACCTGTGCCTGCTGGAATTAATTTTCCAATTATTACATTTTCTTTTAGGCCTACCATAGGATCTTTTTGACCTTCTATAGCGGCTTTTGTTAAGACTCCAGCGGTTTGCTGAAATGATGAAGCAGAAACAAAACTATCAGTATTTAAGGAAGCTCTTGTTATACCTAGTAATACAGGCTCACCAAGGGCAGGCTTTTTTCCGTCAGCTTTTGATTGTAAATTTATTTTCTTTAACGTACGATTATCTATCATTTCGTTTAATAATAACGTTGAATCTCCCATATCAGAAATGGTTACATTCATTGTCATTTGACGAATAATTACCTCAATATGCTTTCTATTAATTTGGACACCTTGTGAACAATATACTTCTTGTACTTGATCTGCTAAATACTTCCTTGTAGCATCGATACCTATCGTCTTAGCTATATCATGAGGATTAGTAGGACCATGATTTAATTTGTCACCTTTTTTAATTAATTGGCCTGAAAATAATGAAATAGCAGATGTTTTAGGTAATTTATACTCTTTTGAAGTATTATCTTCTGTAGTAACTATAATTGACCAATATGTACTATTATCAATGATATCTACTACTCCATCATATTCTGATAAAAGAGCACAATCTTTTGGCTTTCTTGCTTCAAACAATTCTTCTACTTTGGGTAAACCTTGGACGATATCTTGTGTCTTATCAGAACTTGATACTAGCCTAGAATACATAATGGAATCGTCTTTTTTAATTTTCTCACCATTTTTAACATAGATTAAGGACCCCTTTACAAATGGATATGTATTACATTTTGCAACAGTTAATATATATTCGTTTGATTTTTTTGTAGCGTCCGTATCATGTTTAATACTTAAAATAATACATGATGATTTTATTTTTTCATCAGATATTACATCTGGGCCAATAACATTATTTACTTCATATTTATCAGCATTTGTTTTTGATAAATATACCTCTATAGTATTTGTTTTATCATACACAAAAATTTGACCTATCTCATTTGCTGTAAGTGTTATATTCTTACCTTGTTTTATCTCAGAAACTTTTTCTTTGTCATAATATACAGTACCTTCTTCATTTCCTAATACATATGAATCATTTGGGTCGTACTCAACTAAGGGTTCATCTGCTAGTACATTTTCTTTTTTATTAACTAATAATCTAGATTTTTGCGGCACAGTAATATTATGTTCTTCAGATTTTCCAATTATTTTTAATTCACATTGATCTTTAACAATCCAATAACTTTGATCGCCTTCCTTAATTTTTATCGGTACTAAGTTTTTAGGAAATACTAATTTACCATCAATGGGAGATGAAATCGTAATAGTAGATGCCTTTCTTAAATCAACACCTCCAGTATGAAACGTTCTCATTGTTAACTGTGTTCCTGGCTCTCCAATAGATTGAGCAGCAATAATCCCAGCGGCTTCACCAATATTAATAATTTTTGATGTTGCTAAATCAACGCCATAACATTTCTGACAAATGCCTCTTTCTGATTGACAGTTATAAATACTTCTGGCATACACAGATTCAACATTATGTTCATCTAATAAAGCAGATTCTTCATTAGAAATTAATTTATTTTTCTTAATTAAAACATCACCCGTTTTAGGAGATATAACCTTTTCTAAGGTAAATCGTCCATTCACAATCTCTGATAATGGAATAATGGTCTTAATTCCGGATGTTAATGCTGTATAATGAACACCTTTTGATGTCCCGCAATTTTCTTCATATATCATAATATTTTGAGCAACATCTACAAGACGTCTTGTTAAATATCCAGAATCAGCTGTTCTAAGTGCTGTATCAACTAATCCTTTTCGTGCACCATATGCTGAAATAAAATATTCTGTTAATGTTAACCCTTCCTTAAAATTAGATCTAATTGGAATTTCAATTGTTCTACCTTGAGAATCTGACATTAATCCACGCATCCCCGCAAGCTGACGAACCTGATCCATATTACCTCGAGCACCAGAATTAGCCATAATATAAACATTATTTAATTCACCTAAAGCTGATGATAAGTCTGCTGAAACATTGTGTGTTGTTGTTCTCCAAACTTCACTCGAACGTTCCTTTTTTTCTAATGATGATATTAGACCCTTTTTCTCTAAGTCATTTAATTTTTCAATTTCTTTTAAGGCATCTTTAATTAGAGCTGGTTTTGATTCAGGTATTGTTAAATCCTCAATTGAAATGGATAGTCCTGATAATGTTGAGTATTTAAAACCAATACGTTTTAAACTATTTAAAATCGAGGATGTAATTGTATTACCATATTTCAAATAACAATCATAAGCTAAATCTGAAATTTGCTTTTTCCCTACTACATGATTAATAAATTTATAATCACTTAGTTTTAGCTTTCTTAATTCTTCATTAATAGCTTCATTAAAAATGATTCTTCCTAACGTTGTTTTAATCATTTTATTATTAATTTTTACGTAAATTTTTGTTTGATAGGCTATCGTATCTGCTTCATGTGCGTGAATAACTGCATTTACATTGGCAAATGTTTTGGTACTTTCTTCTAATGTATTATTATCTACCGTTAAATAATATAATCCTAAAACCATATCTTGTGTTGGAGTAGCAATGGCCTTACCAGATGAAGGTGATAATAAGTTATTTGTTGATTCAATTAACAACTTACATTCGGCTTGCGCTTCAATACTTAAAGGAAGATGAACTGCCATTTGGTCACCGTCAAAATCAGCATTAAATGCAGAACATACTAACGGTGGAATTTGAATTGCAGACCCTTCAACTAAAATAGGTTCAAATGCCTGTATACCTAATCTATGTAATGTTGGAGCTCTGTTTAATAAAACTAATTTTCCTTTAATTACTTTTTCTAAAATTGACCAAACAACAACTTGTCTTTTTTCTATTTTTCTTTTCGCACTTTTCACATTAGAGGACAACCCTTCTTCTACTAATTTTCTGATTACAAACGGTTTAAATAACTCTAATGCCATTTCTTTTGGTAAACCACATTGATTGAATTTTAAGTAGGGCCCCACAACAATAACTGATCGAGCAGAATAATCAACACGTTTTCCTAAAAGATTTTGTCTAAAACGACCTTGTTTTCCTTCAATAATATTTCCTAAAGACTTTAATGGTCTGCCATTTGCACCGGCAACAGCTCGTCCTCTTTTTCCATTGGAAATTAAAACATCAACAGCTTCTTGCAACATTCTTTTTTCATTACGAATAATCATCTCAGGAGCACCAATATCCATAAGTCTTTTTAATCGGTTATTTCGATTAACAACCCTACGATATAAATCGTTTAAATCAGATGTGGCAAAGCGCCCACCTTCAAGTTGTACCATTGGCCTTAAATCTGGTGGCATTACAGGGATAGCTTCTAAAACCATCCATTCTGGACTATTTCCAGACTTTTCTAAAGCTTCAATAACACGAAGACGTTTAATTATTTTTAACTTTTTTTGACCTTTTGATGTAGCTAATTCTTCTCTCAATTTTTTAATTAATTGCTTTGTATTTAAATTTTCTAATAACTTCTTTATAGCATAAGCCCCAATTTCAGCTTTAAATTTATCACCATGAATTTCTTTTAGTTCTGCATATTCAACGGTTGATAACAATTGATTTATTTCAAGAGCCCCTTCTAAAGATGCATGTAACTCCGTAATAATATAAGAATCGTAATATATTACTTCCTCAAGTTGTCGTGATGTTATATCTAAAATAATACCAAGATATCCTGGAATACCTTTTAAAAACCATATATGTGTAACAGGAGCTGCTAATTCTAAGTGGCCCATACGCTCACGTCTAACTCGTGAATGCGTTACTTCTACACCACATCGCTCACACACTATTCCTCTATATCTAATTCTACGATACTTCCCACATGAACATTCCCAATCTTTTACTGGCCCAAATATTTTTTCACAAAACAAACCTTTTCTTTCAGGTTTAAACGTACGGTAATTTATAGTTTCAGGCTTTTCTACTTCTCCATAGGACCAATAACGTATCCGATCTGGGGAGGCTAAACCAATTTCTAAAAAATCAAAATCTCTAGGATCATTAACAAACATATTTTATAAACTCCTTTTTCTCTTTTACCTTGTATCAATCTCTGTGCCATCTGGCGACATAATTCGTATATCTAGAGCAATTGATCGTAGCTCTCGTAATAACACTCGGAATGATTCGGGAGTTCCTGGCCTGCCTAATGACCTCCCTTTAATAATCGATTCATAGGCTTTTGCTCTCCCAGTTAAATCATCTGATTTTAAAGTAAGCATTTCTTGTAATGTATTAGCTGCTCCATAAGCTTCTAAAGCCCAAACTTCCATTTCGCCAAAACGTTGTCCTCCATACTGCGCTTTTCCACCAAGAGGTTGTTGTGTAACAAGAGAATAAGGGCCTGTTGATCTAGCATGTATTTTATCATCAACTAAATGAATTAGTTTTAACATATACATATACCCAACTGTTACAGGTCTATCCATCGGTAAACCCGTTCGTCCATCTCTTAGTGTTACCTTGCCAGTTCCATCTAGCCATTTTAAATCTTTTTCTTTTGAGGCTTCATTCAATTTATCTTTCACTTTATTTACAGAGGACTGTTCTTCATATACTTCATCAAATAATTGAACTTCATAGTTCTCATCTAAATGATGTGAAGCCATTCCTAATAGTGTTTCAAATAATTGACCTACATTCATCCTAGACGGAACCCCAAGAGGATTTAAAACAATATCAATAGGAGTTCCATCTGGTAAAAATGGCATATCTTCAACAGGTAATATAGTAGAAATTACTCCCTTATTACCATGTCTTCCCGCCATCTTATCTCCAATGGAAACCTTTCTTAATTGAGCGATATAAACTCTTACAATGTAATTAACACCTGCTGGTAACATGTCTTCTGTATCTCTAGAAAAAACTCGAACTCCAATAACCTTTCCCGTTTCTCCTGATGATACTCTTAAAGAAGTATCCTTCATATCTCTTGCCTTATCCCCAAAAATAGCTCTCAATAATTTTTCTTCTGCGGGTGGTTCTGATTCTCCCTTTGGAGTAACTTTACCAACTAATATATCGCCGGCTTTTACTTCAGCTCCGATACTTACAATGCCATTTTCATCTAAACTTCTTAATGAATCCTCACTAACATTGGGTATTTCTCGTGTAATTTCTTCAGGGCCTAACTTTGTTGATCGTACTTCAACCTCATATTTTTGAATATGAACAGATGTAAACACATTTTCTTTTACTAATCTATCTGAAATCACAATAGCATCCTCAAAGTTATACCCTTCCCATGGTAATAATGCAATTAACGCATTTCTTCCTAATGCTAACTCACCATCTTTTGTTGCAGATCCATCTGCAATTACTTGATGTTTTTCTATTTTTTGACCAATTTTCACAATAGGTTTTTGATTTTTACAAGTGTTTTGATTAGATCGAAAGAATTTTTGTAATGCATACACATTCTCTTCTTTTCCTTCCTTTATTACAATCTCATCGCCACTAACATGGGCAACTTCACCCTTATCTTTTGCTAATAACACTGAACTAGAATCTCTAGCTATAATTTTCTCTAATCCTGTTCCAACATAAGCTCTTTCTGGCATAATCAAAGGAACAGCTTGCCTCTGCATATTAGCGCCCATTAAAGCTCTGTTTGCATCATCATGCTCTAAAAATGGAATTAATCCACAAGATACGCCAACTAGCTGCTTAGGAGATACACCAATATACTCAATTTGCTTTTTTGGAACCAAAATAAACTGTCTATTATGTCTTGCAATTACTAGATCATTTTTAAACGTTTCACCTTTTAACATAGCATCCCAAGGTGCTATATAGGACTTATCTTCCTCATCAGCTGATATTGAAACTACTTCTTCTGTAACTTTTCCATTTTTAACAATTTTATAAGGCGTTTCGATAAATCCATATTCATTAACCATTGCAAAAGTTGCTAATGGGCCAATCAACCCAGCATTTGGACCCTCTGGTGTTTCAATTGGACATACTCTTCCATAATGAGACGGATGGATATCACGAACATCAAAACCAGCTCTTTCTTTTGTTAAACCACCTGGACCTAAGGCACTTAATCGTCGTTTATGCGCCATTTCAGCTAATGGGTTTGTTTGATCCATAAATTGGGATAGCTGAGAACTTCCAAAAAACTCTCTCATAACGGCAACCAAGGGTCTAATGTTAATCAAATTTTGCGGAACTACTTTTTCTGTTCCCTTTAAGGCCATTTGCTCTCTTACTAACCGCTCTAACCTAGCTAAGCCTATTCTCATCTGCTTCTGAAGCTGTTCACCTACTGCTCGAATACGTCTATTCCCTAAATGATCAATATCATCTACAGTTCCTTGTCCATGTAAAAGTTTTAATAACTGATTTAATAAATTAATAACATCATCATTAACTAAACAGGTAATATTTCTATCAACCTCTGACTCTAAACGTCTATTTAATCGGTATCGTCCAACTATAGATAAATCATACTTTGTTTCAACAAAAAACAAATTATTTAATGCTGTCTTGGCTCCTTCAACTGTTACAGGATCTCCAGGTCTTAATTTTTTATTTAACTCTACTAATGAAACTTCTTTTGATTCCATGGGATACTTCTCTAAGGTTTTCATAAAAAATTCTTTATGTTCAATTTTTGACAAAACCTCTTCTTCAGTAAAACCTAATGCACCTAAAAGTACGGTTATTGGCACTTTTTTAAGTTTATTAACATTAGCAAAAATAGTATCATCTCTTTCAGATTCAAACTCAAGCCATGATCCTCTATTAGGGATAATGGTAGCTACATATAACTGCTTTGATGTAATAGCAGATGTTTGCTTTGTTCTAAAATACACACCTGGAGATCTTACAAACTGACTTACGATAACCCTTTCTGCGCCATTTATCAAAAACGTCCCAAATCGAGACATCATTGGTATATCGCTCAATAAAGCTTCTTGATCTATAACTTCACCAGTTTCCTTATTAGTTAGCCTAATAGGCACTTTTAAAGCAGAGCAATAGGTTACCTCTCTTACCTGACATTCTTCAAAGGAATATTCTGGTTCTTCAAATTTATAATTATCTAAAAACTCTAATTCTAATTTTCCTCCACATCCAACTATTGGGGATATATTAGCTAATTCATCTTTTATTCCTTCACTCAAAAAACGCTTAAATGATGCTATTTGTACATCAATTAGGTTTGGTGGTGTAAGATTATCTCTGTTTGTTTCTTTGTTAAGCCTAACACGCTCTCTTTGTTTCGTAGTCAAAATATGATCTCCTCATAATATAAACTACCTGAAGGAAAGTGTTATCCTTCAGGTAGTAAAAATAATTATTCAATTATTTAATCTCTACTTTTGCCCCTTGCTCTTCAATTTGCTTTTTTATTGCTTCTGCATCTTCTTTAGTAAGACCTTCTTTAATGCTCTTTGGAACATTATCAACTATTTCTTTTGCTTCTTTTAATCCTAAACCAGTTACTTCTCTTACTGCTTTTAATACTTGAATCTTTTTATCTCCAATTTCAGCTAAAACAACACTTACTGTAGACGCTTCATCAGAATCGTCTGAGGAATCTCCTCCAGCTGGTGCTGCGGCTACAGCAACAGGAGCGGCTGCAACTACTCCAAACTCATCTTCTAACGCTTTAACTAAATTTGATAGCTCTAAAACGCTCATGCTTTTTACTTGCTCAATTAATTTTTGTGAATCTTTTGATAAATTATCTGTTGATTTTTCTTTTTCTTCCACCTTAGTTTCTTCTGCCATTATTTCACCTCCTATTTATTATTCTTTATGTTATTTAATACATTAATAAAACCATTAACAGGGCTAGACAATGTTGCAACTAATCCAGTTAAAGGTCCTTTAATTAACCCAACTGTCTTAGCTATCAGCTCTTCTTTCGAAGGCAGCTTTGCTAGCTCTCCAATCTGTTTATTATCAATGTAATTACCTTCTAATACCCCACCTTTTATCTCAAAGTTTTCATATTCTTTTTGATATGAAACTAATAATTTACTTAAACCTACGATATTATCATCTGATTTAAATACTATATTTTGACCCGTTAGTAACTCTTCTGGGTATTCAAACTTGTTATTATCAAAAGCTCTTTTTGTTAATCTATTTCGTAATACCTTCACATAAAACCCTTCATTAAAGATACGTTGTCTTAAATCGGTAATATCACCAACTCTTAACCCACTGTAGTTTGAAACTATAATCGCCTCTGAATCAGCAAACTCTGTCTCTATATTTTTTACTATCTCTTTCTTTTTTTCTATAGCACTCATCTTAATTCTCTTTCCATTTAATCTTTAAAGGTTGAATAAATATACTAGGACTTTGTGTTGAACACAATGCTATTGATTTAAAATACGTCCCTTTTGACTTATTTGGCTTAATTTTAAGAATAAAATCATAGATATATTTAAAGTTCTCTAATAAATCTTCTGATGAAAATGATGTATTACCAATAATCATATGAATAATTCCATTTTTATCATTTCTATATTCAAATTTTCCTGATTTAAATTCTTTTACAGCTTTACCAACATCTTTTGTTACTGTTCCTAATTTAGGATTTGGCATTAAACCCTTGGCTCCAAGAACTTTTCCTAAACGTCCAATTTTTTTCATTAAGGATGGCGTTGATATAACGACATCAAAATCAAACCAACCGCCCTGTATCTTCTCAATATAATCATCACTTCCAACATAATCAGCACCATTATTTTGAGCTTGGTTTGCATCCTCACCTTCAGCAATAACTAATACCTTTTTATTTCTACCAATACCTTTTGGCAAACTTACGGTCCCACGTAATTGCTGGTCTGCATGCTTTGGATCTATACCTAAATTAAAATGTAGCTCAACAGATTCATTATATTTTGCATACGATACCTCTTTTAATAACGCCATTGCTTCTTCAGGGTTATAAAAATTTGTTTTATCTATTAAGTTATTTTTTTCTTTATATTGCTTGGATTGTTTCATTTTTGCACCGTTACTCCCATACTTCTTGCACTACCTTCTATGATTCTACATGCCATATCAATTGTATTAGCATTTAAATCTTCCATTTTTTCTTTTGCAATAGCCTCTACCTGCTCTTTTCTTAACTTACCCACAAAATGAGTATTTGGTGTAGCTGATCCAGATTTTATTTTCAATGCCTTTTTGATCAATTCACTTACAGGTGGCGTTTTTAAAACAAAAGTAAATGTTCGATCTACATAAACATATATTTCTACAGGGATTAAAAATCCAGCTTTATCTTTTGTTTGATCATTATATGCCTTACAAAAGTCCATGATATTAACACCATGCTGACCTAAGGCTGGTCCAATAGGTGGTGCAGGTGTTGCTTTTCCTGCAGGTATCTGCAACTTGATAATCCCCATCACTTCTTTTTTATGTTTTATTTTACCCATTATTTATCACCTAAACCGTTTTTTCTACTTGCTCAAAATCCAACTCAACTGGTGTCTCTCTCCCAAATATGGATATTTTTGATTTAATATTACCCTTTAATGAATTAATTTCCGAGATAGTACCTGTGTAGCCTCGGAAAGGACCATCTACAACCTTAATTACTTCACCAACTTCAAAATCAACATCTATCTCTTTACTTGTATCGCCAACCTTTCTTAATACCTTAAGAATCTCAGCTTCTACTACAGGTGTTGGCTTATTTCCAATTCCGATAAACTTAGCAATACCAGGTATTTGACGTAGCTCATAGGCTAACTCATCTTCAATATCCATTTGAATAAAAACATAACCTGGAAATATTTTAGTAACCTTTTCAAGTCTCTTATTATTTTTTAACTCTACTGTCTGCTGTGTTGGCACTAACACTCTAAAAAGTTTTCCTTTATACTTTTCTTCATCTATTATTTGCTGAACACGTGTTTCTACTCTTTTCTCATAATTTGATAACGTTTGAACAATATACCAATTTAAATTATTAGCATTATCTGACTTACTTGATTTTTTAACATCACTTGATTCTAAGTCTTCTCTTTGCTCTTCCTGAACATCCTCTTCTATTATACCTGAAACATCATTACTTACCTGATTATCTTCAGTATCTTCAGAATTACTTTCTGCAGCAGCCCTTTCTTGAAGAGTATCTTCTCCCTCAGTTAAATCTGAACTAATCTGATCTTCCTGATTCACCTGATTATTTTCATTTGATTCATGCGATGCATTATCTGTCTCCATCTGTGAAGTGTCTTGCTGATCATTTTCTAATATAACTTCTGATGATTCTGATTCATCTTGAATCTGATTTTCGTTAGAGTTAGTAATATCTGTATTTGTATTTGACACTTATTATTTCCTTTTTTTCTAAACTTGTCCGCGTAATATATAGAACAACTTTGAAAATATTAAATCTAATCCACTAACATACGAAGTCAAAATAATGACTAATGCAAGAATTAAGACAGTAGATTTTATCAGTGTATCGCGATTTGGCCAAGTGACCTTTTTCAATTCAATCGATGGATTAGTAGAAAAGCTCGGTTTTTTTTGGCTTTTTTTTACATGACTAATATCTTTTTTTGCTGTAACCATTGTTATAATACCTAATTTTTTAAAAATATTTTGGCAGGCCCGGTCGGATTCGAACCGACAACCCTCGGTTTTGGAGACCGATGCTCTACCAATTAGAGCTACGAGCCTTTAACTTAAGCTCATTTAAAAACAAGAATTTATCATAGTCAACATTTAAAAGTCAAACTTTATTTTATTGACATTTATGAATTAATTATGTATTTTTCATTCTACATCTAATTTTATCTGTTAGAATGTTTGCTACTTTGGAGGTTTATTAAGTTGGCTGTTAAAAATGAAGAATTTGTTATTATTGAAACTGGTGGAAAACAATATATAGTAGAAGAAAATTCTATTATTAGTGTTGAGAAGTTACCTGAGTCTAAAAGTAAAACTATCACTTTTGATACTGTTTTGCTTCATTCTAAAGGTGGTAAATTAGCTGTTGGATCTCCTTACGTCAAACTTAATGTAAAAGCTGAAATACTAGCTAATGAAGTTGATAAAAAAGTGCGTGTTTTTAAATTTAAGCCAAAAACAGGCTATAAAAAGAAACAAGGTCATAGACAAACGTATACTACAATTAAAATCACTTCTATAGGATCGTCTTCGACGACAACAAGTGCGAAATCAACTGATGATAAAAAAACCTCTAAACCAACATCTGATAAAAAAGAGGTAAAGAAAACAGAATCAAAACCAGCTGCAACTAAATCAGCTTCTAAGACATCGGCTAGTAAAAAAAAAACTAGCTCAGAAAAAAAATCATAATATTTTAGGAGTTTAAGATGGCACATAAGAAAGGAAAAGGAAGTTCAAAAAACGGTAGAGATAGTGAGTCCAAGCGTTTAGGTGTTAAAAAGTTTGGTGGAGAAATTGTCAAAGCTGGTAATATTATCATCCGACAACGTGGTCTTAAGTTTAAGGCTGGTATTAATGTTGGAATAGGTACAGACTATACGTTATTTTCAAAAACTGACGGTACGGTTGAATATAAAACCATTCAAGATAACAAAAAACTGGTACACGTTATTACTCAATGAACCAATTTGTTGATAAAGCCACTTTAACGCTTAAAGCAGGCGATGGTGGTGCTGGCGCTACAAGTTTTCGCCGTGAAAAGTTTGTCCCTATGGGTGGTCCTGATGGTGGTAAAGGTGGTAAGGGTGGATCGGTTATCTTTCAAGCAACGCATAAAGTTCAATCGCTTATTGATTTAAAAACTAACAAAATTTATAAAGCTGAAAATGGCCATCAAGGAATGGGAAAAAAGAAATCAGGTCCAGCTGGACGTGATCTTATCGTTAATCTTCCTATTGGAACTCAAATTTATGATGACGACAATAACTTATTACATGATTTAACTAAACAAGATGATACGTTTATTGTTGCTCAAGGTGGTAAAGGAGGCCAGGGAAATTCGGTGTTTTCATCTTCTGTGAATCGATCTCCTCAACATTCTCAACCCGGTATGCCTGGCGAACAATTAACCGTACGCTTAGAGTTACGTCTTATTGCAGAAATTGGTCTTATTGGCCTTCCTAATGCGGGTAAATCAAGTTTATTAAAAATGTTAACTAATGCTAATACAGAAATTGGTGATTATCCGTTTACAACGCTCCATCCTAATCTAGGTACCTTAAAAACAGATGATCGGGAAATTATCTTGGCTGATATTCCTGGTTTAATTAAAGGTGCAAGTCAAGGAAAAGGGCTTGGAGCTGATTTTTTAAGACATATCGACCGAACTCGTATCTTAATTCATCTGGTTCCTGCAGATCCATCCCCTGATGTTGTCTGGGAACATTACCAAATAATGCTGAATGAACTTAAAGAAAGTTCTTATTCTTTACTAGAAAAACCTTCTATCATACTTTTATCAAAGGCTGATCTTATTGATTCAGATACTGAAAATTCTATTGTAGTATTTTTTAAACATCAGCAGGTGTCTTTATTACCGGTTTCAGCATTTACAAATCATGGTATATCTTCTTTAATAAAATTAATTTTAACAATGAGTCAATAATCATGAAAACAATTATTATCAAAATTGGGACCAAAATTTTAACGAATGAATCCAATCAGCTAGACTTAAATAATTTACGTCGTCTTACTGCTGAAATTTCTGATCTTATCCATAATCATCACCTTAATTGTATAATCGTCTCCTCGGGAGCCATTGTATCGGGTTCTGAGACATTACTTCTTTCACCTACTACTATTCCTGAAAAACAGGCTGCTGCTAGCGTGGGTCAAATTTTACTACTTAAAGAATATCATCAATTTTTTAGTCAGCATGGCATTCCAATTGGGCAGATTTTACTCACTAAAGATGTAACCGATCATGATGAAAAACGTCATAATGTGACGAATACACTTGAAAACTTATTAGCTAAAAAAATTGTTCCTATTATTAATGAAAACGACAGTGTCGCTACCGATGAAATTCAATTTGGCGACAATGATATCTTAACCAGTATTGTTGCTCAGATTATTCCTATTGATTTAGTGGTATTTTTAACTGATACTGAAGGGGTTTATGATAAAGATCCTACCAAACATCAGGATGCTTCACTAATCTCTCAGTTAACATCAATCTCAGATGATTTAATTGATCAAACCTTAGATGCTTATGATGCTAAAGGAAAAGGTGGTATGAAATCTAAACTCATTGCAGCAAAAACATGTCATGAACATGGTATTCCTGTTGTCATTGCTCATGGTCGTCACCCTAGTCTATCCTTAGATGATATTATCATGAACCAAAAAAGTGGTACTTGGATTCAATCAGAAAATCATTAATCTTATGATACATATTACCCTCTATCATTTACGTATTATTGCTTTAATAGAAGGTATCTCTTATTTATTACTACTGTTTATTGGCATGCCTTTAAAATATGGGTTTGGGATTATGATGGTCAATAAAGTACTCGGTATGGGACATGGCATATTAACCCTTATTTTTTGTTTTATTTTATTCTATTTATGGCAACAAAAAAAAATTAATACGCCATTAAGTATCGGTGTTTTTATTGCGTCACTTATTCCTTTTGGTGCTTTTGTAGCGGATTCGAAACTTGTTAAGCTTACTTACTAGTATCTTAACGTAGCGCTAAGCAAACGTACTAAAATCTGAATTTAATTCCCCATCTTTAGGTTTCATTTTATTATACGTATTAGGTTTATCATCCAAAATATTATGCATCCGCTCATTTAAATCTTCTTCATCACAAATTGTTTCTTGGTTTATTGTTTTAGCGTTTAAATTTACTTTCTTTTTTAATTCTTTAGACTCAAACCCTTTATCAGGAATAACAATCAAAGGAAGTTGTGTTGGTACTTTATTATCAATACGAAAACAATTAAAAGTTACAAATTCATCATCTTTATAACTCAAAATAAAATGATATTGTTGCCCAGTTGCAATATCAGCTTCTGATGGATACGGAATCCCATTAGGATGGGTATGATATACTGCATAATAAATAAGCCCGTGCTTTTCAAAAAATGTATGAGCACGGTGTATGTCCTCATTAGTTAAAGCATAAACATCTTTGTTTTCGTCCCAATCTTTATTAAAGGTAGGTAAAATAGCTTGTATCTGGCCATTTTTTCCGCCCAAAAACCCACCCGTTTCATACGGTAAATTGTCTAAACCTTGTTTAATGAGAGTTTTATAATGTTTTTCCGTTATTTCAAATTCATTAATTAACGACTTCATTTACTTTCATCATAGAAATTAAATATGTAACAGCCTCCGTTGACATATCTAATAATGCATTAAGATCATCTCTTGAAAAGGCTTCTTTTTCTGCTGTCCCTTGAATTTCAATCAACTTTCCTGATTCTGTCATTACCACATTCATATCTAAATCAGCATCCGAATCTTCTACATAACATAAATCGGTAATTAATTGTCCATTTTGCGCACCCACACTTACCGCTGCTAGCCATTCTTTAATTGGATTTTCAGTAATTTTATTTTCTTGTAATAAATAATCAACAGCATCACTTAATGCTAACATCCCTCCCGTAATCGAAGCCGTTCGTGTACCACCATCCGCCTGAATAACGTCCGTATCAATATAAATGGTTCGCTCTCCTAAGGCTTCTAGATTCATGACCGATCGTAATGAACGACCAATTAGTCGCTGTATCTCACTGGTACGTCCCGATGGCTTTCCTCTTGATACCTCTCGTGATATACGTTGCTGAGATGATCCTGGCAACATTGAATACTCGGCTGTTAACCACCCTTTTCCTTGATCTTTTAAAAATCGGGGCACTTTTTCTTCGATAGATGCTGTACAAATAACTTTGGTATCGCCTACCGATACCAAGACAGATCCTGGTGAATATTTTGTAAACTTGCGTGTGAATGATACTGGTCTCATTTCATTATTATTTCGTCCATCAAATCGGGTCATTTAATATCTCCTTTTCTAATACTTCTTGTTTTAAATCTTCCTCTATACTATTTCTTTCTTCAATAACTTTTCTTCCTCCCTCAATATTCTTTTCTAGTTTAACTAAATTATTTTGCATTTTTGTTACAATTAGTTGTAAATTACTTAAAATATATTGAGCATATTCCTGAGCACCTTCTTTGATCTTTTTGGCTTTTTCAATCTCACTATTTTTTTCAGCATCTAGACTTGCTTGATTATCTGCTGATGAAAACTCATTCACTGGTTTAATTTGAATATTATTTTGGATAACATCATCCGATTGTAATACCGATCTTATCTTATCAATAATACTCATTACTTCATCTTCATCAACCATTACTTTTTCTGTTAAAGGTACTTTTTTTCCCTCTAAGATTTTTGATTCTAGCACATCTAATAATCCTAATAATTTACTCATTTTAGTTTTTCCTTTAATGATAAAGATACCTCTTCAGGTACAAATGATGAAATATCTCCGCCATAACGACATACCTGTTTAACAATACTAGAACTTAAATATGAATATTTTTCGTCAGTCATAAAAAATATCGTATCAATATTTTTTCCTAACTGTCTATTTGTTAATGACATTTGAAATTCATAATCAAAATCTGATACAGCTCTTAATCCACGGATAATCGTTTGAAACGCATTATCTGTTGCATACTGAACTAATAATCCCTTAAATGAATCGATCCGTACATTATCCGCTTTAATAACATTCATAATCAATTCCTTACGTTCTTCGATTGAAAACAATGGACTTTTATCTGGGTTATCCACAATAGCAATTGTTAGTTCATCAAAAATTTCTGATGCTCGTTTAATGATATCTAAATGCCCATATGTAATAGGATCAAAACTACCTGGATATAATGCTTTTTTGCTCATTGATTTCCCTTTATTAAACTAATCATTTTCTGGCCATACGTAACTTGTTTGATACAATTATATGTATCAAACTCTATCATTTTCTTTTTATGTTCACAAACGATAACTCCATTAGAATTTAGTATATCAAAATCAAAAATAGCCTTCAACGTAAGATCAAATAAATCCGGCTGTTCCCATGGTGGATCTAAAAAAATTAAATCAAATTTTAAATCTGTTTTTTTAAGATAGGATATAGCTGATGTTTTCAAAAAACTAACAGCCTCTTTTTCTTCAATCCAACTTATATTTTCTTTTATATAATCAACACATTTATCTATAAAAACAACGTGTTTTGCCCCCCTAGATAAAGCTTCTAAGCCTAAAGATCCAGATCCAGCAAACGCATCTAATACTAGCGCTCCATCACAGTAACTATTGATTATATTAAACATACTTTCTTTAATACGATCTTGAGTCGGTCTAAACTGCTTATTTGTAGTAAACGTTAACTTTCGCCCTTTATATTTGCCACTTATGATTCTCATGATTAATTTAAATGTTGTCCGATCATGGTATCAGTAAAACTCTCTAACTGCGTTTTTAAAGATCGATAACCATCCGAACTTAATTCTGGATCCTCTTTTAAAACCTGTTTAGCTACTTTTCTTGCTAATAATAAGACCTGTTCATCTCTTAATAAGTCTGCTAACTGAAATTGAGGAAGACCAGCCTGTCTGGTTCCTAATACATCTCCAGGGCCACGAATTTTCAGATCATACTCAGCAATCTTGAACCCATCGGCTGTATCTGTAATAGCCTTAAATCTTTTTTTTGCCTGATCACTATTGCTTTTTGATATCAAAAAGCAATAGGACTGCTTACCTCCACGACCTATCCGTCCTCTTAATTGATGTAACTGAGATAATCCAAATCGATCAGCATCCTGAATCACCATGATAGTTGCATTGGGAACATCTACCCCAACCTCAATCACTGTTGTTGATACTAAAATTTGTATTTTATTGTCTTTAAATTCTTTCATAATCTCATTTTTCTCGTCTGGTTTCATTCGACCATGAATTAACCCTACCTGATACTCTTTAAAAATAATATCAATTGATTCAAAGCCATCTACAGCCGATTTTAAATCAACTTTTTCTGACTCTTCTACAAGTGGAAATACAATATAAACTTGTTCTTTTAATCGTAACCTTTCTACACACTTTTGATAAATCTGTGGTAAAAACTCATCTGTTACTAACGATGTTACCGGCCTTACTCGGCCTGGTGGTAACTCATCAATAATCGATTTATCTAAATCACCAAAACACGTTAACATATACGAACGTGGAATAGGCGTTGCTGTCATAAATAAACAATGTGGATTATTGGCTTTATCTTGTAGCTTAATCCGCTGCATGACCCCAAATCGATGTTGTTCATCAATAATCATCACCCCACAATTTGATAAGTTTACATACTGCTCTATCAACGAATGGGTTCCAATAATAATACAAGCTTCTGATGACTCTATAACAGCTAAGGATTCCTCTTTTTCCCGCTTCTTCATCTTTCCTTTTAATAAGGTACATTGAATATTAAATGGTGCTAACAACCCTTTTATCTTTAGATAATGCTGTGTTGCAAGAATTTCTGTTGGCGCCATTAATACTCCATTTTTTCCTGCTTCAATAGCCGCTAATAGCGTTACAATAGCAACATCCGTTTTTCCGGAACCAACATCTCCTTGAATTAAGCGGTTCATGGCGACAGGCTTTCTTAAATCTTCAAGTATCTCATGGATCACCTTATTCTGTGCGTTAGTTAAACTATAAGGTAAGGCTTGATAATAATGATTGATTAAGGATTGTGTTATTATTAAGGGTGTTGTTTTTGCGATTTGCTTATGCTGAATACGCTGTTTTTCTAATCGTAGTTGATAAAAAAAGAATTCATCAAAAACGATACGATATCGTGCCTTTTTATAATTTTCAACTGATGTTGGATAATGAATTTCAGTAATAGCAGGCAATAACTCCATTAAATTATGCTCTCGTTTAATATGATTACTAAGATTATCTTGTATCAATGTTTTCCCTGTCATAAATGCCTGCTTGATAATCTCTCGTATTTGAGCTTGATATAAACCCGCGGTTAAATTGTAGATTGGGATAATAACACCGGTACTTTTTTTAATATCATCCACAGATCGTAAAATCTCTGTTTCTGATACATTAATTTGTGGCATGTAGGTAAATAAATTTGTTTCTACCTTCCCCTTTACTAATAATTTTAAGCCTGGTTTTAGTACTTTTAATAGGTAAGCCTGATTAAACCAAACTGCTTTCATCCAATCTGAAGAATCAAAGGTTACTGCTTCAATCACATGTAACCCTTTTTTAATTTTCTTGTCACTCATGGACTCGATCGTTAAAACAATCGTAACCATATCACCACATTCAACTTCTTTGACACAGGGTAATTTTCGTCTATCGTCATACTCTCTTGGAAAGAAAATCAAACAATCTTTTAATGTATATAGCCCTAATTTATTTAATAACTGACCTATCGCTGGCCCGACACCTTTAATGTACTGAACATCAGATGTTAATGACAATCCCATTAGGGGTTAAACTGATTCCATTGCTGTGACATGTCATCTAAATTCCATTGAATTGTTTCTGATGCTGTCTTTAATCTTAATTGCTTATTGCTAATCGTATTTCCAATGACATCGATATCTATTTGTTGTTGCTCACAGCGCTGCTTTATAGCATCTATGTTATGAGTCGCTATTACATAACCACCATTTTCAGAAAATAAATCTGCTAAAATCTGTTTTGATGTCGATAAATCAAGCTCTAAACCAACAAATGGCTTCCCTCTTTCTCCTAAGACCATCTCTATAACACTTACCCACAAACCTCCCATCGAAATATCATGACAACTTTCTACTAGATTATGTTTATATAAATCTAATACTAATTCATTTTGTTTTTTCTCTTGCTCAAATCTTACTTGAGGTGCAACCGAACTATATTCACTTAAATAAGGTTCTAACTGCGTCTGTGCAAATTCTTCGTATCGTTTCCCTATTCTTACAAGTGTTAAGGTGTCTTTAAATAACTGGCTTGTCTTTGCCATTGCAATATCATCTATCTTTCCTACAGCACAAATAACAGGGGATGGCACAACGGCATTTCCTTGCTTAGATTCATTATAAAAACTAACATTTCCAGAAATAATCGGAATAGGATCTGATTCGTGAAAACTTAACTGATTTGCTGCATCACGAATTCCATCAACACCTTGCTCAAAATCAAAAAATACAGCTGGCTTTTCAGGGTTTCCATAATTCAAACAATCAGTTAACGCTAATGGTTTTGCTCCTACACTAATAATATTTCGAATGGATTCACTAACAGCATAAGCCCCCGCTGTATAAGGATCTGTATTGCCATATAAATTACTATCCATGGATACAGCTAAACCTGTATTTGAATTTGGAATTGGCTTAATCACAACAGCGTCTGCTTCCCCTGGATAAATTACCGTATTCCCTTTAACCGCATTGTCAAAAAATCGATATACATATCGTTTAGATGCATTTAATTTAGAGTTTAAATACGTATTACAAATTTCTTCTAGTGATACATTTTTATTTAGCTCAGCTTTTATAGTAGCTTCTTTTTCAATTATTCTTGGCTCTGAATGTCGGTCTGCATGTACTTCGGTAGTAATTGTTGCAACATCTAAATCACAAACGATATTTGATTGATAGTTAATCTTGTATGTTTTCTCTTTTGTTACCACCCCAATACAACTTGCTCCTGCTTGTGGATGTAAATCTGGTATTTGAAACTGTTTATTAAATATATCCAAAATGGCCTGAGTATCTGTAGCTGGTACGGCCATAGCAAACCGCTCTTGTGTTTCTGAACAGGCAATAACTTCTGGTTTTAACCGTGGATCTGAGATTAATACCTTATCTAAATCTAAGGCAACACCAAACCCTCCAGCAACGGCTAATTCTGATGTAGCACAAGCAATCCCACCTGCACCTAAATCTTTAAATCCAATCTCTATCTTATTTTCTTCCAGATATCTTAGACACGCCTTAATAGCTTCCACAAAAACTCGTTTTAAAAAAGGATCATGTACTTGAACTGCCCCTACATTGGTTTCTTTATTATCTTCATCTAAGGTATCTGATGAAAAACTAGCACCTCCAAACCCTGTTGAATCTGTAGGTTTACCAAATAAAATAATTTCATATGGCTCACTTTCAGCCTGCTTAGGTACATAAGAATGAATAATGTTTTTTTCTTTGATCAATCCTAAGGCAGCCACATTTACCAAACAATTATCATTATAACTAGGATGATAAAGAGTCTCTCCACCTAATACAGGTACACCTAAGGGATTGCCATAATCAGCAATTCCTTGAATCACTTTTTCTTCTATTTCTTCTACAAAAAAATTATCAGAACCGTTTTTGACACCAAAATGAAGGGAATTTAAAACCCCAATCACGTCGGCTCCCATACAATACACATCTCTAACACAGCCCCCTACCCCTGTTGCCGCACCTTCTATAGGTAAAATTTGTGATGGATGATTATGGGATTCATGAGAAATAGCAATACAATAACTCTCGCCATCATGGTCATGAAAACGAATAATACCCGAATCTTCACCGATTCCTAATGCAACTGATTCAGCCTTGGTAGGCAAACGCTTTAAAATAGGTTTACTACTTTTGTAAGAACAATGCTCGGACCACATCGCATCAAAAATATAATATTCGACAGCAGATGGGTCTCGTTTGAGAATCTCTTTTATCTGTTTTAAATCATTATCTGAAAGTGCCATAGTTGATATAGTAGTATAAATGATAGCATTTTTTAAAGGTAGGTTATTTTTTTATTACTCATACATAAATATAGAAAAAGTTTGTCGTTAATCTATTAAAATCAAAAAGATTCTATAAAAATTTTATAGACTCATTATTACCACTATAATCTCCCCTTAAAATTTAGTTAGTAAGATTATTACTTAATCATTAAACCTTAATTTTATATTTTTATTTTTTATCTTTCTTGACGAAACGTATCTCAATCATTACTATTTTCTAATCTTTTTATTTTATCAAAATAATTGAGGGAATCAGTGCAATTTATTACTAGTTTTATTTTATTAGTTCCTTTCTGGTTTTTAATGTCTGGAAAATTTGACATGTTTCATGTTGTGCTTGGTATTATTTCCATTACCATTGTTTCCTTATGGTTTGGTAACATGCTTATTCAATCTCCGAAAAAGTCATTCCCTGCTCGTTTAGGTGAAATATTTAACTTTATTCCCTATTTATTTTGGTTATTAATTGAAATTGTTAAATCTAATATTCATGTTATCAAGATTTCTTTATCTCCCAATATTGAATCATGTATCAACCCTCAATTTGTTACATTTAAAACATCATTAAAAAAGGATTTTTCTAAATTTATTTTAGCTAACTCAATTACCCTAACGCCTGGAACTGTAACAGTAAGAATATCAGATTCCGAGTTTCTTATTCATGCACTGACAGATGAGGTTGCGTCTGGTTTACCAGGTGATATGGAATCTAAAGTTGCTAAGGTTTTTAATGAGAGGATTTCAAAGTGATACCATTTTTATACGGTGCTGGTTTATTTTTGCTGATTAATATGGTGTTGGTCTTTATACGTGCTGTGCAAGGGCCTACTGTTATTGATAGACTTCTTAGTATTAATGTTATTGGAACCAAATGTATTAATTTAATTGTGATTGCTGGTCTTATATTTAGTCGGCTTGATATGTTTGTTGATATTGCTATTGGTTATGGTCTACTTAATTATATTGCAGCTGTATGTACAGCAAAGTTCTATCAGCATAATAAAACATTAAGTCCTGATTCTGGAGCCTCATCATGACGCTAATAGCAATTATATTAATTATTTTAGGGCTTTTCTTTTTCTTTGGTACAAGTATTGGTATTTTACGATTACCTGACTTTTATTCTCGTGCTCATGCTGCTGGTAAAGCAGATACCTTATCAACGATTCTGATCATTTTAGGGTGTGCTTTATATTACCTTGATTATTCTCACTATGATTTAGCGTCATTTAATGTTGCTTTTAAGCTTTTTGTTATTATTGCTTTTGTTTTTATTGGTAGTCCAACCGCGACTCATGCCATTATGGATGCTGCATCATCGGCTGGGGTTGAGCATTGGTCGAAAGATAAGGATAAGTCATGATACTTGGATTTGATATTATTTCATTAAGCCTTATCTTGTTATGCGCTGTTTTAGCATTATTTATTAGAGATTTAATGGGTTCTGTTATTGTATTTGGTGCTTATAGTTTTTTAATGTGTGTTGTTTGGGCTTGTAATGGAGCTATCGATGTTGCCTTTACAGAGGCTACCGTAGGTGCTGGAGTTGGAACAGTCTTTCTTGTTTCAACCATTTACAGTACGACTCGAATTGATACGTTCAAAAAGAATCGACTTTTAAAACAATTGTTTATGTTTGCTGTTGTGTGTGTTGTGGGTGTCTTACTTTTAAAAACGGTTACGGATCTTCCTCAATGGGGAGATGCTGGATCACCTGCTAATACACATTTGTCAGCTTATTATATCGAAAATTCAATTGATCAAACTCATGTTCCTAATGTAGTTACCAGCGTTTTAGCTGATTATAGAGGCTTTGATACCATGTTTGAAACCTGTGTTGTTTTTGTTGCTTTTATTGGTATCTTTTCTCTTTTAAGAATCCGTAAATCAAAAACTAAAAACGCTGCTACCACCTCACCCACTACTGAGCTAACTTTACCTCCTCACCAAGAAGTAGATAGTTTAATTATCAAAACAGCCAGTCATTTAATGGTTCCTTTTATGCAGTTATTTGCTTTATATGTTGTGGCTCATGGTCATTATAGTCCTGGTGGTGGTTTTCAAGGCGGGGTTATTTTAGGTGCTAGTTTGATTTTACTGGCAGTGTCTTATAATTTCAAAAAAGCGTTATCAATTCTTTCTGAAAAGAAAATTATCCTACTTGTTTCCTTAGGTGTTCTTATTTATGCAGGTATTGGAGTAATTTGCTTTTTCCTTGGTGGAAACTTTTTAGATTACAGTGTTTTACATAAAATTTTACCAGCAACGGATACCATCATGGCACGATCACATGCAATGTTAGGGGTTGAAATTGGGGTTGCCTTAACGGTTATGGTTAGTATGTATGGTATTTATTTAAGTTTATCTTCGAACGGTCGTTTTGATAAAGGGTTATAATCATGGAATTTATTATTAATTATTATAATTATATTATTGTTGTCATTATCATGATGTTAGGTTTATGGGGTATGTTAGCGCTTAGTAACCTTGTTAAAAAATTAATTAGTATGGCTATTTTTCAAACGGGTATCATTTTATTTTATATTTCGATGGGTGCTAAGAAAGGAGCTAGTATCCCTATCATTAAACAAGCCTATGATGAGCATCATCATCCTATTCATCAAACGATTAATAATATGGATTATGCTAATCCATTAACACAAATTTTAATGTTAACGGCTATTGTAGTTGGTGTTGCAACCCTCGGTTTAGGGTTAGCATTAACTCAACGTGTTTATAGTGAACATAAGAGCCTTCATGAAGATGAAATTTTGGAGACACTATCATGATCGAACAAGCTCCAGCATTAATTGTAGTAATTCCACTTATCTCAGCATTATTTATAACTATTATTGGGTTATATCAACCTCGAGTGTCATGGTTACTTACAATCATCACCTTTGCGTTATCTAGTATCTTTGCTTTTATTTGCTTAAAACAAGTTGTTACCGTAGGTCCCATTAGTTATGTATTTGGTAATTGGCCAGCTCCTTTTGGTATTGAATATGCAATTGATCACCTCAACGCGCTCATTGTCTTAATGATATGTGTCGTTGCATTTCTAGTTGCTATCTATTCAAAACATGACATTATCAAAGAGCTAGGTGATAAAATACCTCATTTTTATTCACTATTTACATTACTTGTTACAGGTTTGTTAGGCATTACCTTAACGGGTGATGCATTTAATTTATATGTTCTACTCGAAATTTCTGCCTTAACCAGTTATGCCTTGTTAGCACTTAGTGGTGGTCGTGCTTATATTGCTACTTTTAATTATTTGATTATGGGTACGATAGGAGCTTGTTTTTATTTGTTAGGCGTTGGCTATTTATTAATTAATACGGGTTCATTAAATATGGCAGATATTTCCGTCATTCTTAGCAGTAATACTTACTCTTATACAGTACTTGTTGCATTTTTATTTATCATGATTGGGATGTGGACTAAGATGGCTTTGTTCCCACTCCATTCTTGGTTACCAAACGCCTATACGTATGCGCCTACATCCACTAGTTGTTTATTAGCACCACTTATGACTAAAGTATCGGTTTATGTCATGCTTCGTATGATGACCTCTGTCTTTAATTATGATTACATTTTTAATGTTTTACAGTGGCAACATATTATAGTGGCATTAGCAGTTATTGCTATTTTAGCAGGATCGGTCTTAGCGCTTCGTCAAGATAATCTTAAACGGATGTTAACCTACTTAATTGTAGCAGAAATTGGTTATATGGTTGGTGGTGCTTGGCTTGGTAATGCTAATGGTTTTACAGGGGCTTCTTATCATATTATTGCTGATGGGTTTATGACACTTTGTTTATTTTTGGCTATTGGTTGCATTATTTATAAAGTAGGTGATGCTTCTTTAAGTTCTATGAAAGGTATTTTCACTAAAATGCCAATTACTATGGTTGGTTTTCTTATCGGAGCTTTTTCAATGATTGGAATTCCTCCAACCTGTGGATTCTTTAGTAAATGGTATTTAATTTCAGGTGCCTATGAAGCGTCTGCATGGGCGTTCTTAGTTGCCTTACTTATTTCTAGTTTAGTTAATGCTGTCTTATTTTTTAGAATTATCGAAGTAGGTTATTTTCAAGCATTACCTAGTGAAGAACCTAATCATCACCATCCTAAAATAACCCGTGATGAAGCGCCACTAACGATGTTAATACCGTTACTAACAACGGCTGGTTTATTAATTGGTATTGGTTTATATACGGCTGATATTGTTACGTATCTTATCCACCCTTTTATTAAGAATTTTTTATAACAGGAAACTAACATGCAAACTATGACATCATTTTTACCAGCTTCAATTGTACTTGTATCCTTTATAGGATCTGTATTTGTCTTTTTTACTAAGAAAAATGAAAATTTACGTGAAGCCTGGACCTTTATTACAGCGGCTATCAATATTGTTTTATTATTTAAAATGGCTAAATGGGTATTAGCTGGTAATACCTTTACCTATCATATTGCTGAAGTGCTTCCTGGATTACCTTTATTTTTTAAAGTTGATGGGTTTGGTATGTTGTTTGCATTTGTCGCGGGTTCTTTATGGGTTGTTACGTCTTTGTATTCAATTGGCTATATGAGACCATTAAAAGAACATGCTCAAACACGCTATTTTGCTTGTTTTGCACTGGCTATTTCAGCAACTATGGGTGTTGCCTTTTCAGGCAATGTCTTAACAATGTATTTATTTTATGAAATTTTATCCTTATCAACCTACCCTCTTGTTACCCATCATCAAGATGCTGAAGCACGTGGTGGTGGTAGAAAATATTTAACATTTCTTCTTACTACTTCTATTGGGTTTGCGTTACCTGCCATGATCATAACCTATTTAAATACAGGAACCTTAACGTTTTCAAATGCCGGTATTTTTACACAAGCTATTGATCCCACCTTATTAATCGTATTACTTCTCTTATTTATATTTGGTTTTGCTAAATCAGGAATGATGCCGTTTCATGTATGGCTACCGGGCGCTATGGTTGTACCAACGCCAGTTAGTGCCCTACTACATGCTGTTGCTGTTGTAAAAGTAGGTGTCTTTTGTGTTTTACGTATATTAACGGGTGTATTTGGTATTGATTTGTTATCGTCTACCCCATTAAGTACTATCGTTTGTGTCATTGCTAGTATCACGGTGATAGTGTCTTCTCTGATAGCGCTTACTCAAGATAATCTAAAGCGACGATTAGCATTTTCGACAGTTGGACAACTATCTTATATTGTTTTAGGTGCTGGTATTGCAACATCGTTTGGCGTGGTTGGTAGTATGACTCATATTGCGATGCATGCTTTTGGTAAAATCACATTGTTCTTTTGTGCAGGTGCCATTTTTGTTGCGACAGGAAAAAAATATATTTCACAAATGGTTGGAATTGGAAAACAAATGCCAGTAACTATGATTGCTTTTTTAATTGGCTCTATGAGTGTTATTGGGTTACCTCTTACTGGAGGGATTATCAGTAAATGGTATATGGTCTTAGGAGCTATGGATTCTGGACGATTATGGATTCTAATTATTTATTTAATTAGTTCCTTATTAAATGCAGCTTATTTCTTTCCTATTGTTTATAATGCATTCTTTTGTAAAGAAGAAGATTCACAATTTCCAAATAAAATTAAAGAGGCTCCTTTAGCTGCTTTACTACCGCCAGTCATTACAGCTATTGGAACTGTTATCTTATTTATCTATCCTGAACTATTTTTAAATTTTGCAAAAATTGCAGTAGGAGTAAGCAAATGAATCAATCATCTGATCCTGGCTATTTTGATAAAGAATCTACTAAGAAATTATTATGGAGACTCCTCTGGGGTGTTTGTATTTTCTTTTTAATATTAGAATTGTTTATTGAACGCCATGGCCATTTTGGAGATCATAGTTTAGATTCATATTTTGGTTTTTTTGGATTACTTGGTTTTTTCTCTTGTTTAGTTTGTATTTTAATAGCAAAAGGCTTAGGGCTTTTTTTAAAAGTAAAGGAAGATTATTATGATCGAGATATTATTTAAATCAAATCCAGCATTTTTATTTTTTGCGGGTGCTATTATTTTACCTTTTTTAAAAGGTCATCTAAGAAATATAGTTGCTATTATTATTCCAGCTATTTCATTTTTTATTATTCATAATTTAGTACCAGGAACACTTGAAACACTACCATTTTTACATTACGACCTCAGCATTTTGCGTGTTGATAAGTTAAGTAAAGCGTTTGGTTATATTTTTACATTAAGTTCGTTTGCCGCTATGGTATATGGTTACTACCAAAAGAAATCATTAGAATTTGTTAGTACTTTAGTTTATGTTGGTAGCGCCTTAGGTGTTGTTTTTTCAGGCGATTTATTTTCTCTTTATATGTTTTGGGAATTAATGGCTGTGTTTTCTACATTCTTAATACTTGCTAACAAAACATCTAAGTCAATGGCTGCGGCTAAACGATATATTTTGGTTCATATTGCGGGTGGCCTTATTTTGTTGGCCGGTATTATTTTACATATCAATGGTACTGGTAGTATTGAATTTACTCACTTTGCTACTCAAAATTTAAGTACTTGGTTTATTTTGATTGGATTTCTTGTTAATGCAGCAGCCATTCCTTTTTCATCATGGTTGCCAGATGCTTATCCAGAAGCAACTATCTTAGGGGGTGTTGTCTTAAGTGCCTATACATCAAAAACAGCCGTGTATACCTTAGCTCGTGGTTTTGCAGGTTGGGATATTCTTATTATGATTGGTTGCGGTATGGCGATTTACGGTATTATCTATGCTCTTTTAGAAAATGATATGAGACGTATTCTTGCATACAGTATTGTTAACCAAGTTGGGTTTATGGTTTGCGCTGTAGGGATTGGAACTCCTTTAGCTATTAGTGGTGCCGTTGCACATGCATTTTGTCATATTATTTATAAAGCACTTCTCTGGATGTCTGCCGGTAGTGTTTTGTACCGTGTAGGAAAAAGTAAATGTACTGAAATTGGAGGTCTCTATCGAACCATGCCTCTCACCCTATTATTTGGACTTATCGGAGCCTTAGCTATTTCATCTGTACCACTTACCAGTGGATTTACATCTAAAACTATTATTATTTTAGCAGCTGAATATCAACATTTAGTAATTCCTTGGCTTATTTTAGAAATTGCATCTGCAGGTGTATTTCTTCATGCAGGTATTAAATTTCCTTACTTTGTATTCTTTAATGTTGATCGTGGATTAAGACCTAAGGAAGCACCTCCTTGCATGTTAATTGCTATGGGATTTTTAGCTTTTCTTTGTATCTTTTTAGGATGTTTTCCTGAAACACTTTATAATATTTTACCAGATGCTGAATTAGTAAAATCTAAAATGGCTTATACGTTTTCTGATATTTATATTCATCACTTTCCTAAAGTAGTAACACAAATGCAAATGTTAATGTTTTCTGGTTTAGTGTTCTTTTTGTTCTTACCCATGCTAAAGCGTACTGATACTATTTCAATCGATTTTGATTGGGGATACCGAAAAGGAACTACTTATTTTTATAAGCTTATGGACGTTGTATTAAACTCACTTAATAAAGTTGCTGATAGCGTTGTTATTCGTAAGTTTGTGCCAGCCTTTTATAATCTTATCATTGCTATTCCTGTTTTTGTTTTACTGTTACTTGCAAGAGTTACCTGGGTTATCAGACAAGCATCGCCTGACACAATTCAAAAAGAAAGGTTACTCATTCATTCACAGCTTAAAGCTGCAACCTTTCCCATCGGTATGTCTGCAATACTCACGTTAATTTTATTTGCAGTACTATTTATCCTGTAATAGATATTAAATAATCATAAGTGTTTTTCAATGCTCACATAATAGTCTGTAAATAGATAGAAACTTCTGTTACAGCCTTAGAAGCTTAGCTACCATACTCTTTTTAAATAATTAGTTGCATTATTGCTTTAAAGTATACTTTGCACCTAGTAAGTAATTAAATTCTTTTAAAAACCAAAATGATACTTTATGCTGCCATGATGATTCATTTTTTGTAAAGTTTTGTTTAAAAAACCTATAAACAAATGACGTTTCTTTTATTTTTGAAAATATAAAAACAGAAACTGGATTAAAGCCCAAAAACCACTTTAATTCTGGATGTAATTTCAAAAATATTGTTGCTGATTCGCCTTTTTTAATATTTCGTTCTATTTCTTCTTCTTTTGATATCACATGATAATGATAGTTTACTGATGATTTCAAATAATATAATGGTACTTTTTGCTGTGATAGCCGGTATCCTAACTCTAAATCTTCCCAACCATACCCCATAAACAACGCGTTAAATCCATTCTCTTTATCAAACAATGATTTTGGTAAAGATACATTACCTGTTAAAAAATAAAACCAACCTAATTTACTCATATGTTTTGGAAATGTAGCTACTTGTGGCGTTAACTTATGATGNTTAATTGGTAACTCTAATGATGCTAAATTCCAGGCTAATCCTTGAAAACAACATGCTTCATTTGCTTCTTCATGTGCCTCAATATGTCCTTGAATAAAGTTTTTTTCTGGAATCATGTCAGAATCTGTAACCAATAAAATATCTCCTTGAGCAAGCTGGGCTGCATTGTTTCGCGCTACTGCTTTTCCTTGATTCTCTTGAATCTGATAGCTAAAGTTAAAGTGCGGTTTATATTCTTTTAAAAAATTCTGAGTTCCATCTGTCGATGATGAATCAACAATAATTACCTCAAATAACTCATAAGATGTGTCAACGTTTTCATAAAATGGTAATATTTTTTTTAATGTTTCACATTGATTATAACTACCAATAATAATACTTACTTTAGGCTTTATTTCTGTCATTTAGACGTCATACTTAATTCTTTTGTNTGAGATAAATAACAATCTAATAAATCTTTAATGTTTGTAAATGTGCTACTATCCTCTACTACAACAGGTTCTCTATCTAACTTTAATGCTACCAATTTTTTTATACTTTCTATCCATAATCGATTGGGTTTTGATAAAGCATGAATGATCGTTACATCTGATACCGAAAACTGCATAACCCATTTTTTTAAATTGTATTCATTTGCTAGGAATATATTATCGTACACACCACTTAAGGTCTCTTTAATAGATTGTTTGCTTGTACANAAAAACCATCTAATATTTTCTTGTTTTAATAANTTNATAGTTGCTTCTAGTGCATTATCATCTGATAANTCTTCAATTAAAATAGCTACAGTGGCGCTGGTTTTAAACCAATAATAAAGTTGATTTTTTGGAAATTTTTCTTGATTTATAATAAAGTTTACAGCACTAAAGACATGTTCTATTTTTATATTTTTTAAACAGTAATCTTCTTGACAATTTTTTTTATAAGTATGACATATTAAATCACAGCTCTCATTATCTTTTATAACAACATGATTGGTACCAAAAGGACCCCAACGAAAAGGCTTTGTATATTTTGTAGGAGAAATAGATATTACAGGACGTTTACATAACGTAGCCATGTGAGTGGGGCCCGTTTCCGCACCAATCACACATTGACTCTCTTTAATCAGTCCTAATAATTGATCGATTGTTGTTTTTGATACTAAGTTAATGGGCTTTGTTTCTGTTTGTTCAAAAATGACATCTACAATATCTTTTTCTTTATCAGATCCCGTCACCACTACTCGCAAGGATGTTCTTGTTTGAATTAAATCTATTAGCTTTGCATATTCTTGAGCAGGCCACCCTCTATTACCTTCTCCATAACTTGGATGAATTACAATATACCCATTTTCAATTGCATCACTATCTAANAAGGCCTTAACATCATTTTTCAAATCATCATCAAACATAAACTCTGGACTTGCAATTGATAAAGGTTCATCGCTAAATGGCTCTAATAATCTAATTTGTTGCTCAATCTCATGTTTTGTAAAATCATGCCAAGAAATGGACACTTTTTTTGTAATGAATCTACTAAGTATTAGATTATTACCATCNCCTATTCGGTTTTTTATGTTCGCTAATGCAGCAGCAACAATATATAAAGGATCCATATATGCAAAAAAGATATGGTCAAACTCTTGCTTTTTTAACTCGTCTGCTACTTTTTTTACTAATACTAAATTTGATACTCTAAATTGTTGTCGATAATCAATAATAACCTCATCAACGGACGAAACACGCTTAACAATAGGATAAGTAAGTTCATTAACAATTACCGTAATATGAGCTGATGGCCAATTTTCTTTAATCGTATGCATCATCGGACATGTTAATAAAACATCTCCAATTTTATCATTTCTAATAATACAAATTTTACTATTTTCCATGATACCCTTTCTCTTTTATAATGTGTAATCCTTCTATTAAATTTTCAACAGGAACATATTTATAATATTGATTATTAATCCATTTTATAGATTGGGATACCTTTGCTTGCCAAGCCATTAATTTAAATATTATCAAATAATTCCATGTGATGTTGCCACAAATATAGGCTAACTTATGAACATTACATTTTCTTACTAGTTTCCTTACCTCTTTCAATGTCCACCTTTGCTTAAGAAGAGGGATAATCCATTGCTCATAATCAATATTTTTTTCACGCCACTCTTCTTTTTCTTCATCATTAAAGAATAGCATGGCAATTGGGTTTTCTACGACATAATGTAAACTCTGTAACTGTTCTGTTGATAATTTAATATTTAAATTAACGTTATAAATTAAATCTGAAAATAATAAATAGGCTTTTTCGGCTAATCTAGTTATCTCCGAATTCTCTAAATTAGCAATATTACGAATATTACATAACTTCAAATAATGTGCCCAACATGCATTGTTGTTTATTGACCAAGTTTCATCAGATATAAATAAAAAAATAGGTTTCTTTAAAAACACAGCTACTTGATCTATATCACCAGCCATCCCAGCAACCATATCAACTTCATTAATTAACTGGATCTCATCATAATAACTAACGCTTTCTTCTTTTAATGTAAACAATTGGGGGTGATTGATAGTTAACATTATATTTGATTTTAAAACAATACAAACTGACTCTGTTTCTAATATCTTTTTGATCCAATGCTTTATTAAGTGTTCAGCTTGCTTACTACACTCTTTTTCAAGTATCGATATATACATAATGGTTTTATTTTTATCAACAGATTGATCTACTAGTTTTTTAACCCAATCTTTTTTTGGTATAGCTTTTACAAAATCTAGATAACCATAGTCCTTTATATTTAAACTACGAAGAATCGTATTGGCTTCTTCATATAATAACCATTTTTTTGATTGACTTGATCTACTAACTAATTGATTCTTTTTATTTGATCGAATCGTTAACTTTGATGGCTTATCCTCTATCTTTGTTACAACATTACTGATTCCATTCCACTTGATATCAGCACCCATTTTACTATCACTTATTTCTTTTTGATAATCAGCTTGATTAAAGCTCATATCACTTAAACCACATGCATTAACAGCTACTTTTGTACTATCATGCAATAAGCATTTTAGATATTGATTAGAATATTTTTTTTGTAATGTATGGATGATNTATAACGCATAAATAAAATGGTTTTTTCTTATTTCTTGGAAATTAAGACATATTGCTTTCATATATTTTTTTCTTTAAATATGTTTAAAATATATTTTTTTTTCTAAACGTATAGTTTAAACTAAATTATATAAAATTAAAATGAAGGTTGATGTTTCATGTCTGATAAACTTAATACTATTTCAATTCCTATTTCTCCTGGAGAACTTTTAGATAAATTAACTATTCTAGAAATCAAGTTAGAACGTATCAAAGATAAAGAAAAATTAACCAATGTATCTTACGAATATGATAGCTTAAAAACAATTGTTCAGCGTGATATTTCACAATCGTCTAAACTGGATACGTTGTATCAAGAACTAAAATTAATTAATGGAAAGCTTTGGGATATTGAAGATGATATTCGGGATTGTGAGCGAGATCAGGACTTTTCTGATACATTTGTTCAATTAGCACGATCTGTTTATATCACTAATGATAAACGTGCCTCATTAAAAAAAGACATTAATACATATTTAGGATCACACCTTGTTGAAGAAAAGTCTTATCAAGCATATTGATCAATTTAAATCGTTAACCAAACCTAAAATCCTTATTCAACGAGCCGATCGATTAGGGGATCTGGTTTTAGCGTTACCCGTTATTGAAACCCTTCGCCATCACTTTCCAGATGCTCTTATTTATGTTCTTTGTTCATCTAGAAACAAACAATTACTCTATCACTACCCTATTATTGATGAGTTTATTTCTTTTGATATCCATCTATCCCCTTCTGCTGCTGATAAACAAACCTTTATTGAATCTATCAAGGACCATAAATTTGATTTATATATCGCTTTATGGGCTGAACCCTTTTTTCAAAAGCTAGGATTTTTAGCCTCAATACCTTTATCTTTTGGCCCTCATATTAATCCTTTATCGTCTTTTTTTTATTCACAGTCTATCCCCTTGCCTTGGCATGATATTTTNATTCATGAATCTGATTTTAATTTTAAATGTATTGAACCACTTCAGTTAAAACCAGTCCAATCGTTAACCCCTCCACAGATTCAAGCAGCGTCATCTATTACAACTAAGGTACTTGATCGTATTAACGTACTTAAAAAACCAACTGTTCTATTTTTTTGTAGTAGCGGGAAACCTGAAACCTCGATTGATGAACACACCTTTTTATCGATTGCGAACTCATTATGTGAACAGGATTTTCATGTTTTACTTACTTATGGCAACTTGGACTCCTTTAAATCTATTCAATATTTTGAGCATCCTAATTTAACTAACATTACGAATGAATTATCCTTAAATGATTTAATCCAGCTTATCGATACTATTGATATTTATTTTGGTCCTGATACAGGGCCATCTCATATCGCCTCTTTATTTAATAAAAAAGTAGTTTTACTTTATAAAAGTTCTCATAACCCTCCTTTACGATGGGGCCCTCTGTGCCAGCAATTTTCTATTATACGATTAGATTATTTTTCTAATTCGTCATTAAAAAATGTATTAGAATCTAATACGGCTATCCAAGCCATTTATGATATTAACCAAACAAATACGCAATTTAGCGATACTGATATTAAACGTATTCATTCCCAAACATCGCTTCGTTTCATTTGGACGGCTAATAACAAAGACCAATTTAAAGCTGAAAAAGAAATCATTCAGACACTTAAACAACAAGGCTGGGTTATTTTTGTTCATATTAAACGTCCTAACCCGCTAAAAAATATAGTACGGTTACTGCAAAAATATCGTCAAAGGCATATTAATGCTTTTTTTTCTAATTCAAATTCTATTTATTTTTATCCCATTCGGTTTTTATTATATTCTCAGTTATGCCCAAAACTTGTTATCCGATCTAAACCCTCTTTGTCTAAGTCATAACATTTGTAAACTCATAAAATATATCTAAATTACGAAACCCTTGTTTTTGATAAATATTTATAGCCCCCATATTACTTAAGGTTACAGAAAGCCCCATAATTTCAAATTGATCTTGCTTGATTTTCTTAACTAACTCATTTGCTAATAACTTTCCATAACCGTTTCCTTGATACTCTGGGTCAATACAAATATCAAACACCCATGGCACTTGCTTATATCCCCAACACCCTACTAATACTACTAAACAATACCCTACCAATGTATTATCTACAGATAATACTAACGAAGCTGATTCTAATATATCGCCATATATTCCATTAAAGACAACCTCTTCTAACTTTTTTCGTTTTTCAACATGAATCATCTCTTCATACATCTCATAATCTTTACTTATTTTATGTGATTCAACACTTAATTTTGCTGACCATTCAATTAAGTCTTTTGTATAAGGCTGAATCTCATATTTTTTTTTTACAGGCGCATTAACATAATCTTCATTTAATTCGTTTAACCATAAATACATTCGTTTTCTAATATTTGGTGTTAACTTTAAATCAAAACATATTTTCTTCATCTCATCTAAATGATTAATAGCCACAATTTCTATCATTTTCTTATCAAAATAACCTTTTTCTTTTATTAAGGTTAAGGATGGATATATATGTTTTTTGTCGCGAGTATATAGTGTTAAATTACCATAATAAGGGGTTGTCAATTTAACCCATGTGATTCCTACGGCTACTTTATCAAGCATAATGATAAACGGATATGTTGTCGCCTTGTCGTCATGAAACACTTGTTTTTTCACATCAAATACGTTGGGATCATTATTATGCTTAGCATAAATAGCATCTATTTCTTGAAAAAATTTTTCAGCGTCTTGATTATTTTCCTTTAATGGATTTAATGAATATTTCATATTATTCTTTCCTATTTTCTCTAATTATAAACCATTTATTTATATATAACCTTGCATTAATTCTTATCTCATTTTATGATTCTTCAAATTTATTTTAAAAAAGGATATTGATACGTGCAGCCNGCTAGGATTGTTTTAGATAATAAAGTTATTTATCACGGTTCTGTTTTTGCTCATGGTAATAATTGTTTTGGAGAATTAATTTTTAATACCTCCATGTCTGGTTACGAAGAAGTTCTTACCGATCCATCTTATAAAAATCAATTCGTCTTAATGACATACCCCCTTATTGGNAATTACGGTATTAATGAAAANAATGTTCAATCAAGCGCTCCTCANTTATCCGGTTTAATTGTACATGAATATATGTCTTACCCAAGTAATTGGGAATCCAAGCAATCGCTTAAAGATTATCTAGAGCAGCATAATATTATGGGAATTGAAGGTATTGATACACGNCATCTTACGCGTTCGTTACGTCATAAAGGNGCTATGAATGCTTATATTACAGCGGATTCATCACTATCTGATGATGAGCTTATTCAGAATGTTCTTAAGTATGAAGGGATTACTGGTAAAAATTTAGCTAAAGAAGTGAGTACNNATAAACCTTATTCTTGGACAGCACCTGAAAAGGTTAAATTTAAGGTTGCTGTTATTGATTGTGGGGTTAAATATAGTATTTTAAATCAACTTCAGAGTTTGGGATGCCAGATTACGGTTTTTCCTTATAATACNCCATCTNCAGACATTCTTTCTCAAGATTTTGATGGTGTATTAGTTTCAAATGGACCAGGAGATCCTAGTGNTGTTCATGAAACTATTCAAACGATTAAAGAACTGGCTGGCAATATCCCTATGTTTGGTATTTGTTTAGGTCATCAAATGATGTGCCATGCTTTTGATTTTAAACTCGTTAAACTACCCTTTGGTCATCATGGTATTAACCATCCCATTAAAAATTTAGCAACAGGCAATGTAGAAATTAGTTCTCAGAATCATATTTACTGTGCTACTGATAGTCATATCCCTGATTCATTTGCTATTTCTCATCTTAACCTTAATGATAATACTGTTGCGGGGATTCGTTCTGACTCTAAACTATTATTTTCTGTTCAATATCACCCAGAAGCCTCTCCAGGTCCCTTTGATTCACATTACTTATTTTTAGATTTTATTTATCTAATGCAACATAAACAGTTTAAGCAAAGTATGACGCCATCCTTGGAGGTTAATCGATAAATGGGAAAACGAANCGATATACAAAAAATTCTTATTATTGGATCTGGCCCCATTGTTATAGGTCAAGCGTGTGAATTTGATTACTCTGGAGCTCAAGCTTGTAAAGCGCTTAAAGAAGAAGGATTTCAAGTTGTTTTAATTAATTCTAACCCAGCAACCATTATGACTGATCCTCAAATAGCGGATGCTACTTATATTGAGCCTCTNACACTAGATATTCTAGAAAAAGTNATTATAAAAGAAAAACCAGATGCNGTGTTNCCNACGCTAGGTGGTCAAACCGCTTTAAATTTAGCATTAAATGCNNCAAAANCNGGTATATTTGATCGTCATAATGTTGAAATGTTAGGGGCTGATGAAGATGTTATTACGCGCGCTGAGGATCGTAAAACATTTAAATCACTGATTCAATCTATTAAGCTTGATTTACCTGAATCTGCCATTGTGTATTCGATTGAAGAAGGTTTAGAAAAAGTTAAGGATATTGGTTACCCATGTGTGATTCGACCTGCCTTTACCTTAGGTGGTACGGGTGGTGGTATCGCTGATAATGAAGAAGAATTTATTGATATTGCTACAGGTGGACTTGATCGGTCTATGATTTCTGAAATTTTAGTTGAGGAATCTATTGCTGGTTGGAAAGAATTTGAACTTGAAGTGATGAGAGATAAACAGGATAACGTTGTTATTATTTGTTCTATTGAAAATCTAGATCCCATGGGTGTGCATACCGGCGATTCTATTACCGTCGCTCCGGCACAAACTTTAACGGATTTACAATATCAAGCTATGAGAACCGCAGGCATTAGAATTATTCGAGAAATTGGTGTTGATAC
>NZWE01000032.1 GCA_002697535.1 Actinomycetota bacterium
AAAAAATTTCATTTATTTTATATTTAATTAAAAAAAATAACTAAAAATATAAGTCTTCGTTTCTGTGGGTATGTGGTAAACCTGTCAGGTTTTCCAAAGATTGTGGTTCGTGTGGGAAAGCTTTGCTTTTCCATACTATCCACACTCTGGCATATCTATAGAATTTATTAACTATCTTCTTTTTTATCCCCTTTCCTATTGATATAATACAATCAAACCTAATAAGGACAGAAAATATGAAAACAGAAAGTTCCGGTGGTATTATCTTAAATAATAACGATGTAATGTTAGTCTGCCAAAAAGGAAAATCTTGGTCCTTTCCAAAAGGACACATTGAAAATAATGAAACTCCGTTAGAAACCGCCTACCGAGAAATTTATGAAGAAACAGGTATTAGAGAACTTAAACTAATCAAATCCTTAGGCCATTACACACGTTATAAAATAGGTAAAAATCCTGAAATAGATGATCCCTCTGAAGAAAAAAAAATCCATTTCTTTTTATTCAAAACCAATCAACGTTTTACAAAACCTCATGACCCAGACAATACCGATGCTATCTGGTTACCCATCACTGAAGCTATGTCACAATTAACTCATAAAAAAGATAAAGAATTTTTTCAATCAGTTATCCCAATTGTAACAGCTTATAGTACAAATATAATCTCCATAGAAACAACATTTCCAAACAAAGAAGATACCCAAAAACTAGCAGCCATTCTCATCGAAAAAAAACTAGCAGCCTGTTGTCAAATTGAAACCATTGAAAGCATCTATAATTGGAATAACACAACACAAAACGATTCAGAATACCGTTGCTCCATCAAAACAATTCAACCACTATTTGAAACCATCCAAAATATCATACTAAAAAACCACCCTTATGAATGTCCTCAAATACTAGCAAAAGAGATTATAGCTACATCACAACCTTACTTAGATTGGATAAATACAACAATCACCCATTAATTATCAATATCCGTAACAGTAGAGTCAACAGATTTAGAAACATCTGGCGATACAACATCCTTATCAGCTGAATCTAAAATAGCTTCTAAATCTTTTTGAGACAACTTATCTTGTTCTTGCTTTTCTAATTCTAAAACAGCAATACGGTCATCAAATTTACGAATCTGGTCATTAAAAGAATGCTGTTTATAACGTTCCCTTAACAATTTTAAATACTCCATATTCTGTTGAACTAAATTAAAGGCAAGTTCATACTGAGAAAAAGCATCTTTCCTCCGTTTCTTTTCAATTAATAAGTCAGCATAAAAAATATGTAATTCAGCAAAAGCTGTATCAGGCACCATTTGAACCTTTAACACNCCTTTTTCTAATTCATCCAAAGCAGCATCCACATCCTCTTGTTGAACAAAAATCTCAGCACGAAAAAAATGAGGCGCAGGATCACTCGGGTTTAATGATAATAATTCTTGATAACTATTTAATGATTCTAGTAATCGTCCCTGACTTTTATAATATATCGCTTTTAAAACAGAATCATAAACCGCAATAGGATGAGCATCAAACACATCGTTAATACGTTTTTGAAAAGCTTGTTGTTGCAACGTTTCTTTTAAAGAGGTCGCATAATTCTTTTCATTATAATCATCTGGTTTAGGCTTTACCTTACTATCTAAAACTCGAATAATAAAACAAGCAGACGCCTCGCAATATGGATCTAAATACATATTTAAATCTGTTGTAGCTAATTGATCCCTTATAGCCTCATCAAAAGCTAAAAAGTCCTGATAATCAGGCTGAGCAAACGAGTTAATAGAAACAATCCCTTGATACGTTACTTCTAACTCCTTAACGGAAGCACCCCCAGTTAAAGCATTCAAAACAGCAGCAGACTGCTCTGTTAACTGCTCAGAAGATAAAGCATCATTATTAACAATAATATAATCAACTTTAAACTGTTTAAACGTATTCTCTACAAAAAAAGAATTAATAACAATACCACTTCCATATTGAGCTTGAAACTTTCGAATTAAAGCCTCTCTTTCAAGCTGAGATCGAAACAATTTATAATCTACTTTTTGCTTTTTTAAATATTTTTTTTAATTCAGAACGACTTTTAAAATCAGCCTGCAACAAATACTCTTGCTCAACAGCACTAATATCCTCTTTGGTAGTCTCAACACCTTCTTCTTGAGCCGCTATATAATACGCTTCCTGGTTAACAGAATATCCCAATGACTGCATTAAAATTTGTTCATGTAACACTGGAGAAACTTTATTTCCAGCTTGANTATATTGATTCATCGCAGCTTGATATTGCGAATAAAAACTACGAACATCAACATCATGATTTCCCAAAGATATAAATTGACCAGATGATTGTTTAGGTTTTTCTTTACCACGATTTTTTAAAGCATCAAATCCAAAAAAAACACTCCCTGAAAACATCGTAACACCAAAAAACAAAACAATTGACCACCCAATAACAGCCATATTTCTTCTAAAAAATCCAAACACAACAAATCTCCTTACAATATTTTTTTCAAAGTAGACCGTGTTGACAAAAGAGCTCCCATCAAACACATAAAACAACCCCATAATACTACTATTAAATAAATAATAAAAATATTCTTTTCATTTAAGTCATTTGGGAAAAAAGGTAAAAACGATACCAAATTAACAGCAATCAGCTTCAAGCCAAAATGAATCATAGCAACTGCAACAATCGATGAAAACAACCCTAAAAACACTCCCTCAACCAAGAAAGGGCCCATAACAAAACTATCGGTTGCTCCAACTAACTTCATAATTGAAATTTCTTCAGATCGATTCATAATCGTAAGCTTAATGGTATTAATAACAATCAAAAATGTAGCACAAAATAAAACACCAACAATACCCCAACCAAAATACAAAATAAACCGAGACACTTTTTGCATACGTTCCGCCATCTTCCCTCCGTAAACAACATCCTCAACAAACATATTAAACCCTGCTAAAAGTGTTACGATAGACTTTAATTGATGATCATCTTCTAAGCGTACCGTTAATGAAACCGGTAAAGGATTTGAATTAACCAAATCATCAAGATTAAGCGTATCATAACGTTCTTTAAACTCATTCCATTCCTGATCTTTATCTAATAATTCAACAGATTGAATACCCTTTATACTACTAATCTTTTCTTTAAAAAGTCGAATCTCTTTTTTAGTTAAACCATCCTTTAAAAATACTCTTACTTCTAATTTTGAATTCAAATAAGAGGAAAAGTTCACTAAATTCAAATTAACAATTAAAAAAAAGCCAAATATTAACAAAGAAATAAAAACCGTAGCTAAAGAAACCGTAATCATAAACGAAGACCGTTTCATACCAATAAAAGCCTCTACAATAAAAAAGATAAATTTACGTATCATAAACACCCAACTGCTGATCTCGAATTAATTTACCATATTCAAGAGCAATAACACGCTTTCTTAAATCATCAACAATACCTTTATTATGGGTTGCAACCAAAACCGTTGTTTTACGTAAATTTATTTTACTAAGCAACTGCATAATCTCCCACGATGTATCAGGATCTAAACTCCCCGTAGGTTCATCTGCTAATAAAATAGGAGGGTTATTAACAATAGCACGAGCAATACAAATACGTTGTTGTTCCCCACCTGATAATTCAGAAGGAAAATGCCCTGCTTTATCATCTAATCCAACTAGCTCTAAAACTTGATTAACACTACGACGAATCGAAGATCGAGAATACCCAAAAATATGTAAAGCAAAAGCAATATTATCAAACACATTACGAGTTTGAAGCAATTTAAAATCTTGAAAAATCATCCCCATATTACGCCTTAAAAAAGAAATTTGACGATTTGATAATTGATCCAAAGAATAATTATCAATATAAATTGAACCAACCGAAGGAATTTCTTTCCGAAAAATACAATTCAACAATGTTGATTTTCCTGATCCAGAAGGCCCCACAATATAAACAAACTCACCTTTATTGACCATAAAATCAATATTATCTAAAGCACGATGCCCATTAGAAAACGTCTTTGAAAGCTTTTTAATCTTTATCATTTTTCTTGTAGGGATTCCATCATCGAATTACGATCTTCCCAAAATCTAAAATCATTAACAATAACAAATCCCATTAACATAATTAATAATACCGCAAACACATTACTAATCACTAACATAACCTGTTTAGAAGCAGGTTTACGAAAAATAGCTTCATATAACAAAAACATTAAATGACCTCCATCTAAAACCGGAATCGGCAATAAATTCATTAACCCTAATGTAATAGAAATAAAAGCCATTATATTAAAAAAATTAACAATATTTTGAGACAATTGAAAACTAGCGATTTGAACAATCCCAATAGGCCCTGACAAATCAGAAATCCCTGCTTTTCCATCAATTAAATATTGAATATTAAGATATAACAACGAAATACATCGAACAGTTAAATCAGTAGCCTTTATAAGCGAATCAAAACCATATACACGTTGATTCATAGCTTGAAGCTGAATACCTAACCGATATACATCATAGTCCGAATCAAAATAAGGAATAATAAAACGAGACATTTCAACCTCATCTCTAACAAACGTTATAGTAGCACCTTTTTTTGAATCATTAATAACACGAATAAAATCAGCTTGTATATCATCAATAGAATTCCCATTAATCCCAGTCAATCTATCACCAGACTGCAAGATTTTTGAAGCAGGAGNCCCATCAACAACCGTATCTATAACAGACGAAGTCATAGGAACCCCAACCATCATAACAATACCAACAAAAATCACAAACCCAAGAAAAACATTCATGATAGAACCAGCTGAAATAGTAATAACACGATGCAACAATGGTCGATTTTGAAAAAACATAGTTTCATCAAACTGATCATCAGTATCATCTAAACCAGCTAATTTCACAAAGCCACCTAACGGAAATAAACGTAAATTATACTGAGTATCTCCATATAAAAAGCCTGTAAGTTTAGGCCCCATTCCAACACTAAACTCGGATACACCAATGCCACTCCATTTAGCAGCAAGCAAATGACCCATTTCATGGATAAAAATGACAAAACTTAAACATAAAATGGTGATCAAAACGCCCATAAGAATAGTGTACAAAAAAAAACTAAACGTGACTACGAAAAACTATCAAAAAATAGTATTAAACAAAAAATATAAAAATAAAAAACTATGTATAAAAATCAATTTAATTGTTAGTATATTATGTAATGCAATCACCAAAATACAAACGAATTTTATTAAAACTTAGTGGAGAAGCTTTTAAAGGGGAAAGAGAATATGGTATTGACCCTAAATTCTTAACATATTTAGCAAATGAGATAAAAAATATACATGAACTTAATGTACAAATTGGCATTGTTATTGGCGGTGGTAATATTTTTAGAGGACTCGCTGCATCTGCCAATGGAATGGATCGTGTAACAGCCGATTACACAGGTATGTTAGCTACCATTATGAATGCAATAGCATTACAAGACGCTCTAAAAAAGATAAAGCTAGATGTTCGAGTCCAATCCGCAATAGAAATTAAACAAGTAGCAGAATCATTTATCTTACAAAAATCCATAAAGCATCTCGAAAATAATAGAATTGTAATTTTTTCAGGAGGAACAGGTAACCCCTACTTTACAACAGATACAACAGCCGCATTACGTGCTGCTGAAATCAAAGCAGAAGCTATCTTTAAAGCAACAAAAGTAAACGGTGTTTATGATAAAGATCCTATGGAGTTTCCAGATGCAAAAAAGTTTACTCAACTAAATCATATTGACGTATTACAAAAAAAACTAAAAGTCATGGATTCAACAGCCTTATCATTATCTATGGATAATAATATTCCCATCGTTGTATTTGATTTAATGAAAGAAAACAGTATCAAAAAAGCATTACTTGGTGAAAAAATTGGAACACAAATCGGAGGAAACTAATGAGTAACGACATTAACAGAAAAATGGAAAAAACAATTGATGATCTTAAATCAAAAATAGCCGGATTAAGAACAACACGTGCAAATCCAGATATGTTAAAAAATATTTCTGTTAATTATTACAATAGCAATGTTCCTCTTCAACAATTAGCAGCTATTACAACCCCTGAAGCATCTCAATTCATGCTCAATGTATTCGATCAAGNAGCTATAAAAGATATAGAAAAAGCGATCTTAACCTCAGATCTTGGACTAACACCACAAACAGATGGAACAACCATCCGTATAATATTACCTGAACTAACTCAAGACCGAAGAACTCAACTCGTAAAAACATTAAAACAAATAGGAGAAGAATCAAAAATTGCTATTCGAAATATCCGACGAGATAGTATAGACGGAATACGAGCTGATGAAAAAAACAAAGAAATAACAGAAGATGATTCAAAAACATTGCAAGATAATGTCCAAGATTCAACCAACACATTTTCAAATAAGATTGATACTCTTGTTAAAGAAAAAGAAAATGAATTAATGACCCTTTAATTAATCCACAAACAACAAAAGCAGTGAACGATCAAAATCAAACGTTAGACACAAAAAAATTACCAAAACACATTGCTATAATTATGGATGGAAATGGTCGTTGGGCTAAATCAAAAAATAAAAATCGAATGATAGGCCACAAAGAAGGTGTCAAAGCCTTAAAAAATGTTATTAAAACTTGTATCGATATAAATATCGAATGCTTATCTGCCTATACTTTTTCAACAGAAAATTGGAAACGCCCCGAAAAAGAAGTATCATTTTTAATGAATTTACTAGAAATAATGATAGAAAAAGAAAAGAAAGATTTAAAAGAAAAAAATGTAAAAGTAAATATTATTGGCAACAAAGAAAAACTTTCAAAAAACTTAATAAAAAAAATAGAATTACTAGAATCTAAAACCAATGATTGTACGGGAATGATACTAAACTTAATGATTAATTACGGAAGTAGAAACGAAATTATTAATGCAGTCAATCAAATTAAAAACGATAAAAATCTATCAGATAAAACCATTACAGAAGAAATCTTCCGAAACAATCTATATACCAAAACATTACCCGATCCTGAAATTGTAATACGAACCAGTGGAGAAAAACGAATTAGCAACTTTATGCTTTGGCAAATTTCATACTCAGAACTTTATTTTACTGATACATTATGGCCCGATTTTTCACAAAAAGAACTTCTAGATATATTAACAGATTATCAAGATAGAAATAGACGATTTGGCGGATTATGAAACTACTAACAAGAATCATTACAGGCATCAGTTTAGTTATAATCGCATTAACATGCATTACAGTAGGACACACCCCACTTTGGCTACTTATCTCAGTGATAGGAATACTGTGTTTACATGAAATGCATACAATACGAGGAGTTAAAACAAAATCGATTGGCTATGTTGTATCAATCATAATAACACTTCTGATTATTACATCTACACAATTACCAGAATATGAATCTATTTGGAATTCAAAAATTATATTCCTAGCTACATTTATAATGATATATATCTGCATTATAGAACTGTATAATCGAAAAGCTAGTAAAAAACCTCATTCCCTTTATTCACTCATTTTAAATACATCCATTGTATGCCTAACCATGCCCTATGCCCTAGTCATAAGAAGCAGTGAACTTGGCTTTGAAAAAGCTATCTTATTAGCATGTGTAATAAGTTTAGTAGATACATCTGCTTTTTTTACCGGAAAATTTATTGGAAAACGAAAATTATCAGAACTAAGCCCAAACAAAACCATCGAAGGTCTAATAGGAGGTATTTCAAGTGGATCTATAACAGGATTATGTGGAATTATGATACTAGAATTAGATCTTTCCATATTTTTACCCCTTGTTATCATCATCGCATTAATCTCACCCATTGGTGATTTATATGAATCTATGTTAAAACGAAATTTTAATGTAAAAGACTCATCCTCATTACTACCAGGTCATGGAGGTATTTTTGATCGTATTGATAGTTACATTTTTTGTTTTCCAATCTTTTACTATATTAATAATCTCTTAAGCACATTATGAAACAAAAAAATATTTCAATTTTAGGATCAACAGGATCCATTGGAAAACAAACATTAGACATTGTCAAACATTACCCTGAATCCTATTCCATCATAGGGTTATCAGCTGGAAAAAATGTCACTTTACTTAAAAATCAAATATTAGAATTTAAACCAAAAGTAGTATCTGTTACAGACGAAGAAGATGCTATTGAATTAGATAGATTTTGTAACCAACATAACCTCAATATTCAAATTGGATTCTCACATGAAGGGCTAGAAACAATCTGCCATACTCAAGTCGATTTATTAATAGTAGCAATCGTCGGAACAACAGCCATCAAACCTACATATATAGCTATCAAAAACCATATTCCAATCGCATTAGCCTGTAAAGAAGTGTTAGTATCAGCCGGAGATTTAATAACAGAATTAGCCGNAAAAGAAAACGTACCCATCATTCCCATTGATTCTGAACATGCCGCTACACAACAATGTTTTTCAACACAGTCCAATAACACCATCATTGAATCCATAACCTTAACAGCTTCAGGAGGCCCCTTCTGGACACTCCCAAGCAACGAATTTAAAACAATTACCAAAGAAAAAGCACTGCAACATCCAACATGGTCCATGGGAAATAAAATATCAATTGATAGTGCAACCATGGTTAATAAAGGATTAGAAATCATTGAAGCACATCATTTATTTAATATAGAATACAATAAATTAAAAGTAAGCATTCACAGGCAAAGTATTATTCATGCACTAGTTGAATTTATTGATGGTAATATACTCGCCCATCTATCTCCTACCGATATGAGATTTCCAATACAATATGCCCTAGATTACCCACATAAAAANCCAACAAAATTTAAACGACTCGACATCCACAAATTATCAGGGTTAACCTTTGAAGAACCAGATAGCAAACGATTTCCGCTCTTAGATATAGCAATTGAAGCAGGAAAACGTAAAGGAAGCTACCCCGCTGTATTTAATGCAGCTAACGAAGCTATCGTATCCTTATTTTTACAAGAAAAAATAACATTTTTAGACATTCACAAAAAAATAGAAACAATTTTAAATAATTTCAATCACTACACTCCAAAAAACATCGATGATATTATTACCATTGATTCAACAATTAAACATGACATCTTTCAAACTACTTAACTCAACGCAATCCTGTATTACCTTAAATTATTATTTTTATCACAACCCTAAACTATGTCATTTTTTAATTCAAAACTTTAATTCATTAGAAGACATCTCACAATACAAAACTGATATTACAGCACAATTCAAACTAAAAAATCCACAAGTTTTAGATACATTAACAACCTTAAAAATCACCCCCTATGAAACCTACCTAAAATCTAATGACACACATATTCTGTCATTAAATGATCCCAGTTATCCAAACTTACTAAAACAAATCACCTACCCTCCCCCCATCCTCTTTTACCAAGGAAACCTTAATTGTTTATCAAAAACAAAATTAGCCATTATCGGGCCAAGAAAACCATCAGACTATGCAAAACAAGTAACAACTTATTTTACAGAAAATCTATGCCAAGACTTTTGTATTGTATCAGGGTTTGCAAATGGCATTGACGCTATAGCGCATCAAACAACATTAAAAAACAAACAACATACAATTGCCGTTATGGGAGTCGGTTTAGATACATGCTATCCAAAACACCACAAACAATTAAAACAAGAAATCATTAACAATGAAGGATTATTATTATCCGAAATCCCCTTATTTAGCAAACCTGAAAAATTTCATTTTCCATTACGAAATCGTATTATTAGTGGTTTATGCGAAGGGGTGATCATTACAGAAGCCGCAGTAAAAAGCGGTTCATTAATCACAGCAAATTATGGATTAGAACAAAACCGCGAAATCTTTGCTATTCCAGGCAATATATTTGAAAACACATCAAAAGGTGTTCATGACCTAATCAAGCAAGGAGCAAAATGCACAACATCCCCCCACGATATTTATGATGAATTTAATATTAAACAATCTAAAAAAAACACCTCTCAACCCCAGTTAAATAAAGCAATTAATAAAGATACATTATCAGAANCCGAAAAAACAATTATCAACTGCATTACAACCCCAAAACACATTGATGAACTTATTCATGAAACACAATTAAACCTATCTGAATTACTACATACTCTAACCTTCCTTGAAATAAAAAAAGTCGTTACTAAAACAGCAGGGGCCTTATATACATTAACAAACTCATGAAAAAACATTACACCGTTTATACCGCTAATAAAAAAAACAAACTTAAACCTATTTATAAAAATCTAAAATTAAACAATATGCCCATCATAAAAATGAACCAAACACATTCTAATATCATTCATACTATTACTGAAAAACCAAACCAAGCATTAATAACCATTACAAATACAGATGGCCTAATAACATCACTTAAAAACATTGGCCTAGCCATCAAATTTGCTGATTGTATGCCCATTATTATTCAAGCACATCATCACTTATGTGTCTTACATTCAGGAAGAAAAGGAACTCAAAAAAAAATTTTAACAAAAGCTATCAAACAATTAAAAAAACTAACAAAAAAAGACCAAGATTATCATATTTGGTTAGGTCCACATATTTCTAATACACACTACGAAATTGATCCAATAAAAAAAACAACCTTTAATATGCTAGCTGAGACTATAGCCCAATTAAAATCCGAAATAAATTTAGCTAAAAACAAGCTTATCATTCATTCAGAATGTACACATACATCAAATAATTTTTACTCCTATCGAGGCGATAACCATACCAAAAAAAGAAATTACATCATCTGCTATCAACATTAAATAAAATCATAAGCACATCAACACAATCCAGTGACAAATATGTTAAAACAACCAGTAAAAACGTCAGATTCAACTTAATTAAACATAGGATGACAGCCAAGAATATGGTATAAATTAATAATGAAAAAAATTAATAAAACAAAATTTATTTTCATAACAGGTGGGGTTACCTCATCCCTTGGAAAAGGAATTGTAGGCGCCTCATTAGGAGTTATTTTAAAAAGCAAAGGCCATAAAGTAACGCTACAAAAATTTGATCCCTATTTAAATGTAGATCCTGGAACCATGAATCCCTATCAACATGGCGAAGTATTTGTAACAGAAGATGGCTGTGAAACCGATTTAGACTTAGGCCATTATGAACGATTCATAGATGAAAACTTATCCAGAGTTAATAATATCACCTCTGGCATGATCTATTCTGAAGTACTTGCAAAAGAAAGACGAGGCGATTATTTAGGAAATACTGTACAAATCATTCCACATGTTACTAATGAAATAAAAAATCATATTATAGCAGCTACCAAACAAAATGATTATGACATTATTATTACTGAAATTGGAGGAACCATTGGTGATATTGAAAGCCTTCCTTTTTTAGAAGCAATTCGCCAATTTCAATTTAAAAATAAAGAAAACTGCATTCATATGCACTTAACATTAGTTCCTTACCTAAATTCATCCGGAGAATTTAAAACAAAACCTACACAACATAGTGTCAAAGAATTAAGAGCCATAGGTATTCAAACCGACATTATTGTCTGCCGATCCTCAAAAGCATTCCCAAAAGAAATCAAAGATAAAATAGCTTTATTTTGTGATGTAAAACCAACGGACGTAATTATGTGCCCCGATGCTAAAAGCATTTATGAAGTTCCTATTTATTTAAAAAGTGAACAGATTGATAAAGTGATTATAGAAAAATTAAATTTAAACCAATCAAAATCTAACTTATCTGAATGGAAAAAATATATAGATATTATTTATCAAAAAGATAAACCAAACATCAACATTGGTATTGTTGGAAAATATACAGCACTATCAGATTCTTATTTAAGTGTAACAGAAGCACTAAAACATGCCTCCGCAGCCAATAAATGTAATTGTAATATTATTTGGATAGATAGCGAAAAACTAAAACCATCAAATGTCAGCAAACAATTAGAAAAATGTGACGGAATCCTTATTCCTGGAGGATTTGGAGACCGTGGTATATCAGGAAAATTAATAGCTGCAAAATACGCAAGAGAAAACAAGAAACCATACCTAGGACTTTGTTTAGGGATGCATATTGCTGCAATAGAGTTTGCCAGAAACATTTTAAAGCTAGACGATGCAAATAGTACTGAGTTTAATCCAAATTGTGCAGACCCAATTATTGATTTTTTACCTAATCAAAAACAACTAAGAGAAAAAGGTGGCACAATGCGACTAGGCGCCTATCCCTGCCATATTGAGAAAAATACAAAACTACATTCTATCTATAAGAAAAATGAAATCAGCGAACGACATCGACACCGATATGAATTTAATAATACATATAAATCATTATTTGAAGATAATGGAATTAAATTTTCAGGAAATTCACCTGATGGCGAGTTAGTAGAAGTCATCGAACTAAAAAACCATCCATGGTATATTGCCTGCCAATTTCATCCTGAGTTCAAATCAAGACCTTATAAAGCACACCCTTTATTTAATTCATTTATCAAAGAAACTCTTTTAATCTCAACTAAGACATCTTAATTTTATTCATATCAATATCTAACTGCGATATTTTATAACCTAAAATACGATGCGTTGTATTAAGACTACGAGCTGCTTTTGAAACATTCCCATTAACATGCGTCAACATATCAATAATAATCTTTTTTTCATAACGATTAACCTTATCCTTTAAAGATAATTGATAGTCAAAATGAATATCCTCTTCAGTATCAAACACTTGCATTGAAGGAGGAAGATGCTTAGGAAGTAAAACATCTCCATTACACATAATAACAGACCGTTCAATACAATTTTCTAATTCTCTAACATTACCAGGCCAAGCATAATGAGATAAAATATCACTCACCAAACTTGAAATACGATTAATCAATTTACCATTATCTAAAGAATAGCGCTCTAAAAAATGTTCCGCTAATAATAAAATATCCATATTTCTGTCTCTTAGTGGCGGTAAATGAATAGGAAACACATTCAATCGATAATAAAAATCTTCCCGTACGTTCTTTAATTCAATTTCTTTTTCTAAATCATTATTAGTAGCAGCAATTAATCGAACATCAACAGCAATAACATCAAGCCCCCCAACCCGAGTAATTTCTTTTTCCTGAAGAACACGTAACAATTTTACTTGCATTTGAGGAGAGAGTTCTGTCACTTCATCAAGAAAAACAGTTCCTCCATCAGCCGCTTCAAACTTTCCAATTTTCGTTTCATAAGCATCAGTAAAAGCACCTTTTTGATGGCCAAATAACTCTGACTCAATTAACGTATCGGGAATAGCCGCACAATTAATACGAATAAAAGGTTTGGATGCTCTAGGACTTTGATAGTGGATAGCATGGGCAACCAATTCCTTTCCTGTTCCACTTTCACCACGAATTAAAACCGTAGCATTACTAGAAGAAACTTGTTTAATGGACTTATAAACATCCATCATCACTTTACTTTTACCAATCATATTATGGATATCATATTTTTCTAATAATTCTTGCTTTAAAATAANATTTTCATTTCTCAAGGATTCCTTTTCAACATCCAATAATTTTTTCAGCTTCAATTCTTGACTAATCATCAACGCTACCATATCTAATAATTTAATAATAAATTTTAAATTTTCATCATCTCGAAACAAAAAATCAACAGATAACGTCCCATAAATATCATCACCCAAAATTAAAGGCATACAAATAAATGATTCATCCGACATCCCCTTAACATCCTTTATACCAGAAATATCAAAAGCTTCATCTAAATGAGGAATAATCATAGGGCCTCTTGATTGAAGAACCTTAGAAGTTATGGACTCCCATTGTTTAAAAGATTGTGATTTAAATTCTGCAGAATCAATACCATAACTGACCTTAATACGAGGAAGCATGGTCGACTGATTAACAACGGTCAAAATTCCCTTCATAAAACCCAAACGTGAATGTAACAACTCAAAAACACAGTTTACAGACTCTTTTAAATCTAATGATGACGTTAATAAATTTGAAATTTCATGTAAAACCAATAATTCTTCAGACTCTAATAGATCATAGTACTTAGGCATATAAACGTGACTCCATAATGAAAATAATATAAAAATAATCTTACATTATACGTATAACTTCTTACATATAAACAATCACCAGTCTACATTTTTGTAAAAAAATAGTCCAGCATAAATACCTAACTAAGACTTGACAATATAAATAGCAATTACTATCATATGCAACTAAATATTAAGATAACAATTTGAGTTAAAAAAATGGCAGTACCAAAGAAACGACGATCAAAAGCAAAAAAAAGAACACATCGTTCATTATGGAAAATTTATTCTCCAGAAACAATGATATGTACCCAGTGTGGAGAATTAACCTTACTACATCATGCATGTAAACATTGTGGATACTACAAAGGTAAACAGGTTTTAAAAATAAAAGTTAAAAAAGAAAAAGAAAATAAGGAAACCTAGTTGATTACAATTGCCTTAGATGCAATGGGAGGAGATTTCTTTCCGAATGTAAACATAGATGGAGCCATATCCGCCACAAAAAAATTTCCAATAAAAATTATCTTAGTTGGAAACAAACAACAACTAGAAAAAGAAATAAAAAAACGTTCAAACTTTCCTAAAGAAGCAATAATAATCGAACATTCTGAAGACATCATCGAAATGACAGACTCTCCCTCAAAAGCGTTTCGAAAAAAGAAAAACTCTTCTATCCATGTTGGATTAGAACTTGTAAAAACCAAAAAAGCACAAGCCTTTGTATCAGCAGGAAATACAGGAGCTGTATTAACAGCATCGACGTTTATACTAGGTCGGATAGAAGGAGTCGACAGACCGGTATTATCAGCTGTAATCCCCTCTGAAAAAAAACCATTTGTAATGCTAGATATGGGCTCTAACGTAGATTGTAAACCCACACAATTACTTCAGTTTGCTATCATGGGACATGCTTTCTCAAAATCAATAATGGGAATAGAAAATCCAAAAGTAGGCCTACTAAACATTGGTGAAGAAAAAGAAAAAGGCAACATAACAACACAGCAAACACATGATTTATTAGAAGAAACAAATTTAAACTTTATTGGCAACATAGAAGGAAAAGAATTAATAAAAGGACATACCGATGTCGTTGTTTGCGACGGATTTGTCGGAAATAATATGTTAAAGTTTGGTGAAGGTATCGTTAAAATGTTTAAAACATTTTTTTCTGAAGAATCTAAAAAATCACTCTTATCACTCATAGCACTATTATTACTTAAACCTACATTTAAACGATTTAAAAAGAAATTTGATTATGATGAATATGGAGGAGCACATTTTTTAGGAGTTAATGGAATTAGTATTATTGCCCATGGCAGTGCATCTGAAACAGCAATACAAAACGCCATCAAAATGGCCTATCAATCAGTCAAAACAAATATGGTTGATACTATTAAACAAGCCCTTAAACAGTCCGAATTACATACAATATCTGAGGTAAGTAAAAATGGGAGCTAAAATAAAAGGCCTTGGTCATACCATTCCTAAAAAAAAAATTTCAAATCAATTTTTTATTGATCAGGGGCTCGATACAAGTGATGAATGGATTAAAGAACGAACAGGGATAGAAACTCGCTATTTTACCCCTGACGAAACAGGCAGCTCGGATTTAGGGTATGAAGCCGCACTTGATTGTCTAAAAAACACCAATACAGATATATCAGAAATAGATCTAATTCTAGTAGCAACATCCACTCCAGATCATAATGCATTTCCATCAACAGCCTGCCTAATACAAGAAAAATTAGGATGTAACAACATACCTGCCTTTGACATATCTGCAGCCTGTAGTGGATTTTGTTATGCATTAACAACGGCTGAAGGATTTTTAGCAACACAAAAACACAAAAACATCCTTGTTATAGGAGTGGATTGTTTATCAAAAATTTCAAATATGGAAGATCGTGGAACCTGTATTTTATTTGGAGATGGTGCTGCTGCTGCATTAGTAACAAAAACAGCTGACAAAAATGAGGGGGTAATCTTCTCAACTATAAAAGCAAATGGTTCATTAGCTAATATTTTACAAATTCCAAAAGGAGGGTCAAAATACCCCTTTAATGAGACTATAGCAAAAGAAAAAAGTCATTTTATAGAAATGGATGGATCAGCCGTTTTTAAACAAGCCATTAAAATAGTTGTTTCTGAAATCAAACAATCATTAGTCAGTATAAACCTATCCACCGATAATATCGACTATCTAATATGTCATCAAGCTAACCAACGAATTCTAGATAGAATTTGTGATAATCTAAAATTACCAAAACAAAAATGTATAACCAATATCAAAACATTTGGAAACACATCCGCTGCATCAATTCCTTTAGCTATGTCAGAGTTTCATAAAAACCATGGCTTTAAAAAAGGTGACATTATTGTCTTAGCTGGGTTTGGAGCAGGATTTACGTGGGGAATTACTATAATAAAATGGACATAACACCTTAATACTTTTACGAAAGTAAAATTACTGATAAAATAGCGTTTTCATAATTATGAGACTTAAAAATAAAAATATTTTAATCACAGGATCTACAAGAGGAATAGGACTTTCAATAGCACATGAATGTGCTAAAGAAGGAGCTAATTTAGTAATCCATGGAACAAAGCCTGAAAAGGTAAATGAAATTGTTGATCAATTAAAAAAAATCTATCCAACAAAAATAGTTGGGTTTGCCTATAATATTAAAGAATTTGAAAATTGCCAGAATTTAGTGAAACAATCATTAGAATCATTAAATTCACTAGATGTACTAATTAATAATGCAGGAATAACAAAAGACAATTTATTATTAAGAATGTCTGAAGAAGAATGGAGTGATGTCATCCAAACAAATTTAACATCCGTATTTTCTATGACTAAAGCCATATCAAAATCATTTTTAAAACAAAAATCTGGAAAAATTATAAATATGTCTTCTGTAGTAGGAATTATAGGAAATGCAGGACAAGCAAACTATGCAGCAGCAAAAGGAGGAATTAACACATTTACAAAAACAATTGCAAAGGAATTTGGAGCAAAAGGTATTCAGTGTAACGCAATTGCCCCTGGTTTTATCAAAACAGAAATGATTGACACTTTACCAGAGGAATATCTTAATACTATAATAAAATCAATTCCAGCAAAAAAGCTAGGATCAACAGATGATGTATCAAAACTTGTTTTGTTTTTAGCATCAAATGAGTCAGATTATATTACTGGCCAGATTATATCTGTTGATGGTGGAATGAATATCTAAGTTAGGAGGAAATAAATGTCATTAACACAAGAAGAAATATTTGAGAAAGTTAAAAAAGTAATTGTAGAAGGGTTAGGTGTATCAGAAGATTTAGTAAAAATGGAATCATCCTATACAGATGATCTAGGTGCAGATTCATTAGATACAGTAGAGTTAGTAATGGCTCTTGAAGAAGAATTTGGAACTGAAATTGCCGATGAAGATGCTGAAAAGTTAACAACAGTAACAAAAACAGTCGAATTTATACTTAGCAAAAACTAAAAATGTCAACAAAACGAGTTGTAATTACCGGGATGGGAACTCTAAACCCATCTGGAAATTCTGTAGAAGAATTTTGGACATCATTAAAAAGCGGAAAATCTAACATAAGTTTAATAGATGAATTTGATGTTAGCCGCTATTCAACACGATTTGCAGGATTAATAAAAAATTACGATTTTGAACAAATTTTAGATAAAAAAGAATGCAGACGATTATCTAAATTCATATTATTTGGCTATGCTGCTACAGTAGAAGCTATCAAACAATCTGGATTAAACATAGAAGAACATGCAGAAGATATTGGCGTTGAGATAGGATCTGGAATTGGAGGGATTGATGTTTTAGAAAAAATGACAATAGCACTCCATGAACGAGGCCCTAGTAAAGTAAGTCCATTCACTGTACCAATGATGATCATTGATATGATCTCAGGATTTATCTCAATTAAAACGGGAGCTAAAGGACCTAATGCATCCAGCGTATCAGCATGTGCATCTGGGTGTCATGCCATGGGAAATGCCTTTCAAATGATAAAAAATGGTAAAGCAAAAGCCATGATTACAGGTGGATCAGAATCAGCAATAACCCCAATAGGATTAGCGAGTTTTTGCGCAGCAAAATCATTAAGCCAAGATAATGACAATTATCAAACAGCATCAAAACCATTTGACTTAAATCGAACAGGTTTTGTCATGGGAGAAGGGGCTGGAATTTTAGTTTTTGAAGAATTAGAATTTGCACAAAAAAGAGGAGCTACAATTTTAGCAGAAGTAACAGGCTTTGGATCATCAGGAGATGCCTATCATATAACCGCACCCGCCCCAGAAGGAGAAGGTGGTGCTAGAGCCATGAAAATAGCTCTCGAAGATGCATCCATAGAACCAAGAAACATTGATTACATAAATGCACATGGAACTTCAACAAAAATGAATGACATGAATGAAACAGCCGCTATAAAGTCAACATTTAAAGATCATGCCCATGACGTAGCAATCAGCTCAACAAAGTCAATAACAGGACATTTACTAGGTGCAGCAGCTGCCATAGAAGCCATAGCATCAATATTAATGATCCAAAATAATATCATAATACCAACCATCAATTATAATACACCTGACCCAGACTGTGATTTAAACTATACCCCTAATAAAACAGTTGAAAAGGAAATCAATACAATCATGTCAAATTCCTTTGGATTTGGTGGACACAACGCCGTTATTATTATTAAACAATATGCATGATCGCAGGGATTGATGAAGCAGGAAGAGGCGCTTTAGCAGGACCTGTTGTAGCTGCATGTGTTATATTCTTAGATCAATCCAGTAAAAACATAAATTATATAGATTCTAAACAAACAACTCACAAACAACGCATCCAATTATATAAACAACTAAAAGCAAGCAATAGCATTATACGCTGGAGCAGTATTAATCATAGAATAATTGATCAAACAAATATATTAAAAGCGACCATTACAGCCATGTCACACTGCATTAAAAATTTAACGATAAAACCAAAAAAAATAATCATCGATGGAAATAAGAAACCCATGTTTAATAATTTAAAAATAGAAACCTGTATCAATGGTGATACATTAATTAAAGAAATTTCTGCAGCCTCCATTATTGCAAAAGTAATTCGAGATTCAATAATGACAAAATATAGCCATTATATTCCACAATTTAACTTTGAAAAACATAAAGGATATGGAACAAAACAACATTATAACGAATTAGCAACTCATGGGCCTTCCAAAATTCACCGAAAAACATTTAATCTCAATACACAACTAAACCTATTTTGAATAACACTAGAAAAATAGGGAACCATTATGAAACACAATGTATCACATACTTAAAAAAAAACAATTTTTTTATCAAACAAAAAAACTACATATCTGCATATGGAGAAATTGATATTATTGCAGAAAAAAATAATATAATAAATTTTATAGAAGTAAAATCAGGAAAATCTAATTTTGAAAATTTACTATATAAATTAAACTCTACAAAACAAAAAAAAATTATTAAAACAGCATTAGACTATTTAACAAAAANTAATATAAATAACACACAAATTAATTTTATATATATGATAGTATACAAAAACAAAATACGGTATTATGACAACGCAATACCATTAGATTTAAATAAGATATGAAACAAAAAGAAATAAAAAAAGAAATACAATCAGAAAAACAGATTTTAAACACAATCTATACAATCATAAAAATAGAAACATTATCAAAAGAAAAAGCAATCGATATTTTAATAGTATTAAAAGGATCCTTACAAAAAACAAATAAACCAATTGATCTATCATTATTATTAAAAATTTATACATTACTTGTAAAAGTAATTCCACATACACAAGAGATCAATAATTTATTATTTATAAACTTTTATGCCCTATTTAACTATTTATCAGAAAATAATCAGACTAAAAATACTAACATACGAAAATATTTATTATTAATAGAATATTATTTAATGCAACATAACAATACTATATTAAAAGAACAAATCGAATTATTACTATACATCATCCAAGAATTAATCCAAAAAAAAATCACTATATTCAGTTTTCAATATGGATTTTTATACTTAAAAATATATGATTTAATCCAATCAAAAAAATTAACAGCCTATTTCAAAAAAGAACTATATCAAACTAAAGATATGATTTTATCAATTTGTCCTGAAACAGAAGTAGGCAAAGAACTCATCCAATTAATGTTAACTAAAACTAATTAATGATGTTCTATAACCCTCAACTTAGCTTCTGATTGAATAATTAAATCCCGATAATACGATTTTCTTTCAAAGTTTTTTGCTTTTGAATAAGCTTCTTTAGCTTCTTTAAGTTTACTGATTTCTTCCTTTTCATTAAGATCATCATAAAAAAGAAGATAATCCGACATGATAACAACCCTATTATCAGAAATAGACAACAAACCATTCGTTACAAAAAAAGAATGCAAATCACCATTGGTAAATTCATAAACAACATCAGTATGTTCTAACATAGTAATCGTCGAAGTATGATCTGGGTTTATTCCCAACTCGCCTTGCTTAGAAAAAACCTTTAAAAAAGAAATTGTTTCAGAAAACAACTCTCCTGCATAAGAAATTACCGACAAATGCATGGTATCCGCCATTATGATTCCTTCATTTCCTTCGCTTTTTCAATAACATCTTCAATAGAACCAACATAAGAAAAAGCTTGCTCTGGAACATCATCATACTCACCATCAATAATACCTTTAAATCCTTTTACGGTATCTTCTTTAGAAACATATTTACCTTGAATACCCGTAAATTGTTCTCCCACAAAAAATGGCTGAGAAAAGAACTTTTGAATCTTTCGTGCTCTAAATACAATAACCTTATCCTCTTCTGAAAGTTCATCCATACCTAAGATTTTAATTATATCCTGTAATTCTTTATACTTTTGAAGAATCTGCTTAACACGATTCGCTACATCAAAATGCTCTTGTCCAATAATTCTAGGATCTAAAATAGTTGATGTAGAATCCAATGGATCAACAGCAGGATAAATTCCAGAAGAAGCAATCACACGTGATAAAACAGTCGTAGCATCTAAATGTGAAAATGTAGTAGCGGGTGCTGGATCAGTTAAATCATCAGCAGGAACATAAACAGCCTGTACTGATGTAATAGATCCTTTAGTAGTAGACGTAATTCTATCTTGTAATTCTCCCAAATCGGTACCTAACGTTGGCTGATACCCTACAGCAGAAGGCATTCTACCAAGTAGTGCTGATACTTCTGCTCCAGCTTGAACAAATCGAAAAATATTATCAACAAATAATAATACATCCTTTCCTTCCTGATCACGGAAATATTCAGCTTGAGTTAAGCCAGTTAATCCAACTCTAAAACGAGCACCAGGAGGTTCATTCATCTGACCATATACCAAAGATGTTTTATCTAAAACACCTGATTCCTTCATCTCTAACCATAAATCATTTCCTTCACGCGTTCGTTCACCTACACCCGTAAAAACAGAATACCCGCCATGCTCCATAGCAATATTACGAATTAACTCCATAATAAGAACTGTTTTACCTACACCAGCTCCACCAAATAAACCAACCTTACCTCCAACCGGATAAGGAGCTAATAAATCAATAATTTTTATTCCAGTCACAAACATTTCTGTAACAGAACTTTGCTCTTCAAAAGAAGGGGCTTCTCTAAGAATAGGAAGATGATCATCCGCCTTAATAGGTCCATCAAAATCAATAGGTTCACCTAAAACATTCATGATACGACCCAAGGTTTCTTTACCAACAGGAACTGTAATTGGAGCACCTGTACTACTACCTTCCATACCACGAACTAATCCATCCGTAGAATCCATAGCAACCGTTCTTACAACATCATCACCTAAATGTTGAAACACTTCAAAAACTAACTTTTTACCTTGTTGATCCTTTAACTCAATAGCATGGCCTTGATCTGGAAGCTGGCCAGTATCAAACTTAAAATCTACTACAGGTCCAATAACTTGATTAATCTTACCTTTTGACATTATTTTTTCCTCCATTTAATTAATTAACAAGAGCTTCCGCGCCTGCAACAATCTCAGAAAGCTCAGTAGTAATCTGAGCTTGTCTTTGCCTATTATAAACTAACGTTAAATCAGATATCATATCACCAGCATTACCAGAAGCAGCGTCCATAGCAGCCATTCTTGCACCTTGTTCTGCAGCAGAACTTTCAAGAAAAGCATTATATAACGAATACTTCACATAAGACTGACATAATGAAGACAATACATCATCAACATTAGGTTCTATAATAATATTTTGATCAACATCACAATCATCATCCGAATCCCATCGAATGGGAAATAGTTGTTTTGAAATCAGATTACTTGTAACAGCTGATTTAAATTCATTATATAACAAAACAATTTTTTCATACTTTCCTGACAAATAAGATTCAGCACAATCTGTAGCAATATCAGCAACCTTATCTATAGTCATAGTTTCCTGAAAATTTTCAAAAGATTGAATAACAGAATTCTTTGAATGCTTAAAATGTGACATAGCCTTCTTACCAAACAAAATCAAATCAGCATCATTAGCTGATTCCTTAATGTAATTAGTAGCAAACTTCAAAATATTACTATTAAAACCACCACAAAGACCTCTATCTCCAGAAACCACTATAATCAAATCACGATCTGATTCAACAGGACTCATACATGGAACATCAAATAAACCATTCGAATCACTACAAACCTGATTAATATTAAAATCTAACTCATGGATAATAAAACGACTTGATACAGCAGATTTAGAAAAACGCTTAAACTTTGCAGCAGAAACCATTTTCATAGCCTGCGTCATTTTACGGGTTTTCTTTACTGAATTAATACGATCCTTAATATCTCTTAGTTGAGCCATTTGATTATACTTCTACAAAAAGTTTTCTAACTTCTGCAATAATTTCTTCAAACTTAGTAACTACTTCATCTGACAATTCTTTTTCCGTTTCAAGTTTATCTAATAAATCTGAATGTTGAGAATTTAGTAATGAATACAATTCTTTTTCAAATTCCTGAACTTTATTCAATTCAACATCATCCAAATGACCATGGATCGCAGAATACACAATAGCAATCTGCTGAGAAATACGTAACGGGTTAAACTGATCTTGTTTTAAAATTTCAATTAAACGCTTACCACGTTCTAATTGTTGTCTAGTAGCCGCATCCAAATCAGAACCAAACTGAGCAAACGCTTCAATTTCCCAATATTGAGATAAATCCAGTCGTAAACGACCCGAAACCTTTTTCGTTGCTTTAATCTGAGCATTTCCACCTACCCTAGAAACAGAAATACCAGGATTAACAGCAGGTCTAATTCCTTTATTAAACAAATTAGACTCTAAATATATCTGTCCATCTGTAATAGAAATAACATTAGTTGGAATATAAGCTGACACATCACCTGATTGAGTTTCAATAATTGGCAAAGCAGTTAATGATCCGCCACCTTTCTCATCAGAATATTTCAAGGCTCTTTCTAATAAACGAGAATGCAAGTAAAATACATCACCAGGAAAAGCCTCTCGGCCTGGCGGACGACGTAATAATAATGATAATTGACGATACGCTACAGCATGCTTAGACAAATCATCATAAACAACCAAAACATGTTTACCTTTATCCATAAACTCTTCACCAATAGCACATCCTGCATAAGGAGCTAAATACTGTAAAGTAGCAGAATCTGAAGCCGCTGCACTAACAACAACCGTATAATCCATCGCACCATAATCCTTTAACGTTTGAATAACTCGAGATACCGTAGATTTTTTTTGACCAACACCTACATAAACACAAATTAAATCTTTTCCTTTTTGATTAATAATCGTATCCAATGCAATTGCCGTTTTCCCAGTCTTTCTATCACCAATAATTAACTCTCGCTGACCACGGCCTATTGGAATCATCGTATCAATACATTTAATTCCTGTTTGTAATGGCTCAGAAACAGGTTGCCTATCACAAACACCCGGTGCAATTCTTTCAATAGGTCGACGTAAATCAGTATCAATATTACCAACACCATCAATAGGCTCACCTAATGGATTAACAACACGCCCTAATAACGCATCCCCAACAGGAATATCCATAATACGCTTTGTTCTTTCAACAACATCGCCTTCCTTAATAGTGGCTCCATTACCTAAAATAACAACCCCAACATTATCTTCCTCTAAATTCAAAACAACTCCTTGAACACCAGAGGCAAATTTAACTAACTCACCTGACATAACATTTTCAAGACCATAAACACGTGCTATCCCATCCCCTACTTGCAATACCTTTCCAGTTTCTTTTTCTTCAACATTCATATCAAAGTTTTTAATTTGTTCTTCAATAACTCCTGTAATTTCTTCTGGTTTAATTTTCATAACATTACCTTCCTTTTATTGAAATGCTAATTTTAAATTTTGTAACGAATTATCAAGCGTTGCATCAAACACAACATTATTTGATTCAACCCTAACCCCTGCCAATATAGATTCATCAACAACAGTTTTCAAATCCACATCTTTTTTAAAATACCCCTTTAAATACGAAACGATAGCTGATTTATCACTATCTCTTAACGATGTTGAAGAAAAGGCAACAGCTGACACCTGATTTTTCAAGTCATAAATCATAGCCTCAAGCTCCATCTGCATATCGTGCAAAAGAAAAAAACGACCTTTTGTTACTAACAATGATAAAAAATTAGCCAACAATTGATTCCCTTTTGGCAAATATAAATGAAGCACCTTCATTTTTTTTGACAACAAAATAGTAGGATCTTGCAATAAACTAATCGTATCAGGATCCTTAACAATCTTAGCAACAACCTTAGATAACAATTCTAACTGCTCACATCGATCATTAACTGAATCAAAGCAATTAGAAAAAGCCTTAATATATCGTTTTGCTAATAATGCATACTTCATGATAAAGAAATCTTCTTTAGACCATCCGATATAAGTGTTTCTTTATCTTTATGATCAATACTACGTTTCAGAACAGACTCAGCTAACGTCACAGAAATCTCTCCTACTTCATTAATCAAATCTTTCTTTGCCTTATCAACCACTAACTCAATATCTTTTTTAGCCTGATTAATCAAATGATCCGATTCTTTTTTAGCTCCAGATATAATCATTTCTTTTTCTTTTTGCGAATTTTCTTCAGCCTTTTCACGTATAGACTTAGCTTCTTGACGAGCATCATTTAAAACTGAACGTTGTTCTTCTAACAACTTTTCTGATTGTTCTTTATTATTTTTCGCATCTTGTATATCAGTCTTAATATCACTAGATCTCTTTTCAATAAATTCCGATAAAGGTTTAATTAAAAATCGATTTAACAAATACAGCAAGATTAAAAAATTAACCATCTGCATGATGATTTCATAAATATTAATAGAAATCACAATTTAACTCCTTAAACAACAAAAATCAAAATCAGAGAAACAACCAAAGCATAAATACCTGTCGTTTCAGAAATTGCCTGTCCAATAATCATAGTCTTTGTAATTAAATTAGCTTCATCAGGTCTTCTTCCAATAGACTCACATGCCTTTCCACCTACAAAACCTTCACCAATACCTGGCCCTACAGCACCTAGGCCCATAGATAAACCAGCAGCTAGCAAAGCTAACGCCTTAATTAATTGTTCTCCTGTTATTACTTCCATTTTCTTACCTCCATTTTATATTACAAAAATTAAAATTAAAGAAACAACCATAGCATAAATGTCCGTTGTTTCTGTAATTGCTTGACCAATAATCATAGTCCTGGTTAATAATCCCATATTTTTAGGATCTCTAGCAACACCTAAATTNGCAAAACGTGCTACCAAACCATCACCAATACCAGGACCAACCGCCCCAAAACCCATTGCAAACCCAGCTCCCAAACAAGCCGCCATCTTCAATAAACCACCTGTAGGTGCCAACATAATCAAAATCAAAGAAACCGTCAATGCAAAAATTGTCGAGGTTTGTGTAACCGCCTGACCAATAATCATATGAACCGTTAATACATCAGAGTTTCGAGGTTGCTTACCGATTCCCTTCATAGCAGAAGCTCCTGGTAAACCTGCCCCTAAACCAGCACCAATCGTACCTAAACCTATTGTAATACCAGCTGATAAATATGTTATTCCTTTAAACAAGGAATCCGTTCCAGCCTGAAACAACAACAACAACGAAATAACTAAAGCAAAAATAGCAGCCGTCTCTGTAACCGCCTGAGCAATAATCATAATTCTTAAAATCTTTGCAGAAGCCTTAGGTTGTCTACCTAAAGACTCAACAGCACTCATCGCTATCATCCCCTCACCAACAGCACTACCAATAGAACCTAAACCCATTGCTATTCCTGAACCAATCACTGAAAACAAACCTGATATCATCATAACAAATACTCCTTATTGCTGCTGTTGAATATAGGTAACAGCTAACATCGTAAAAACAAACGCCTGTACCAATCCAGCAAAAATACCAAAAAACGCAAATAAACCAACAGGAACAATAAAAAACTTAAGTAAACTAGACACAATTACAATAATCATCCCTCCACCAAATATATTCCCAAACAAACGAAAAGAATGAGAGACAACATTGGCAACAGCTCCTATCAAATTAAGATAGAAAAATGGATTTAGAAAAAAGAAAAAAGCCTTCCATCCTTCCATTGGAAATGGATCATTATAATAACTTTTCAAATATCCCCAAAAACCCTTATTTTTTACACCATAAGCCTGAACAGCAGCAAATACCAACAACCCTAATGCCAAATCCATATTAACCGAACGAGTAGGTTCTTCAAAAGCAGGAATATCAAAGAAAAAAGAAAACCACTTACCTTCAGGAACTGACAACTGAATATCTAATATAGAATTAAATACTAATGAAACAGAAGGGTCAAAAAACGAAACAAAAAAGCCCAAGAAAGAACCAAACATAGTAAATAGGTTTGGAATAATACCAATCCAGTTAGCACATAAAATAAAGATAAATAAAGAAATAATAAAAGGAAGATGCCGTTTACCATCTTCATCACCAAGTGTACCTAATGTAATTTCCTTTAAAAAATCATAAATCAATTCAAAAAGAGACTGTAAAAAACCAGGAACTAAAGACATACGTTTACGAGCCATAACAGCTAACACCAAAATAAACACAATAATAACCCAAGCCATTAAAAAAGTGACAGGATTATACGTAATAGATAAACCAAATAATGATAGTGTCGCTTGTGATACTTCGCCTAAATTATCCATTAAAATCTTGCCTTTTAATTTTTTTTAAACTTCGAAAAAACTCAAATCCAATATAATGAACTTGATAAGTAAACAAGGATATCAAAATAACAAAAAAATGAAAATAGTTTTTAAAATATAGGCCAATCACTAATGGAATAGCATATAAAAATAATCGAGACATATAAAACAGAAAAAAAGCCCCCTTCTTTCCTCCATGCAAAATAGCATACTCAGAAACAGCAAAATCAAGAATAATCAAAAAACTAAAAAAAAGACCTAATATAATCGAGATAACATAACTAAGATCAATAAAATAAAACAAACAAAGACAACACAACAATTCAATTCCAATTAAACAATTAAGTTTATTAAGAATAAATTTAAAATTACGCGAAATAACAATCATCAAAAAAAACTCTTTAATTGAATATAAATCAAATAAAACCCAACAAAAACGCCTAAAATCGTTCCCCCAANAATTAACAAATCAGAATAAGGCAAATAATTAGCTAAAAACAATCCTATAGAAAAAAATATAAATATACTAGCAACCATCGACAACCCTAATCGAATCAGCAAATTAATATATTTATTCCACACTTTCTTCTTCATTATTAATCCTTAACAGCAAGAATACCTACAAAATTAAACCATTGAAAAAATGGTTGAATGATTTTAAATCCAGCCTTAGCTAATAAGGATTCATTTTCATCTAATGTAAATGGTACTAAAACATGTCTTAATGAACTATCTTTATTTTTTATCTCTTCCTTACTATATCCATTCTTTAATTTTAAATCGTGATACTGTCGTGTAAATAACGATTGCGTATCAGAATCATTACAATATACTTTTTCAACAATAAAACAAAACCCTCCTGAAGATAAAGATTCATAACATGACTTTAATAAAGGATACCGACTTTCAGGCTTTAAAAACTGTAAAACAAGATTAAACAAACACACATCCATATCCTTAAATTGAAACGGTTGATTTAAATCACAATGAGTCATCGTAACAACACCCTTATCCTTAGGAACGCTAATGCCCTGACATTTTTCAAGCATTTCAACACTATAATCAATACCACAGTAATCAACAAAAAAAGAAAATTCCTTACTACGTTCTAACAAAGCTTTTAAAAAATTACCTGTAGAACAACCCATATCATAAACCTTAACTGATGATTGAGATCGATAGCGATCCATTACCATATTAACCATCATAAAAAGCAAAGACTGATAACAAGGAATACTACGACAAAGCATGTCATCAAAAACATTAGCAACATCCTGATTAAAACAAAACTGACCGTCTGAAAAAATCGGATCTACAAATAAAGTATCCCTCATAATAAACCCATGATAAAATAATTAACAAGTTTCGCAAAGAATCAACAATAAAAAATCATCAAAAGAAATAGTATAGGAGATACTGAAATGACACCACAAAAAACAAATTTAAATACTATTTTTATCTTATTAATGCTACTATTAAGCCCCATTATGGGACAAGAAACATTAGAAACCTATCAACTCAATAATGGACTCAATGTAATCCTATTAAAAGATAACACAGCTGAAATTGTAACCGCTAAAGCAATTGTCGGAGTTGGGTCCATTTATGAAAAAGAATATCTAGGTACCGGGATATCGCATTACTTAGAACATATCGTAGCAGGAGGATCAACAGAAAAAAATTCTGAAGATGCCTATAAATTAGACTTATCATTAATGGGGGGCGTAAGTAACGCATACACAACAACCGATCACACAGCCTATTACATCAACACCACCCCTCAACAAGCTCACAATGCTATCAAAACCCTACATGAATGGTTATTTTATTGTTCATTTAAAGAAAGTGAAGTATCACGAGAAAAAGATGTTATTACCAGAGAAATTGAAAAAACNAGTTCAAATATTCAACGACAATTTTATTATCTAAGTCAAGAAAACACATATTTAAACCATCCCTCTCAACTACCTGTAATTGGCTATATAGATAAATTTAAAACCGTTACCAAAACCGATTTAGAACTATTTTATCAACGAAATTATGTACCTGCTAACATGACATTAATTATTGGAGGCCCCATTTCAATTAAAGAGATTAAACAAAATATCGATGACACATTTGCAATAGAAAAAAGATTACCCAAACCAACATTCCAAAATAACGCCGAAACGAAACCATTTAATCCAAGACAATCAAAAAAAGAAATGGAAATGAATTCAACATTAATTAGTCTTAGATTTCCAACCATAGACCTGTATTCAGAAGACCTATACGCACTAGATCTCTTAGATTATATACTAGGAAATGGAAATCAATCGATACTAACAAAAAAACTTGTAGAAGAANTAAAAATTGCATATTCCGTATCAGCTAGTTCTTATACCCCCCCTTATACAAAAGGATTTTTTGAAATTGTTATCGATACAGATGAAAAACATATTAACCAAGTAATTGATGAAACGCTAACTATTATCCAAACTAGTAAAGAGAAAGAATTCAGCAAAAAAAGAATTGAACGCTCTAAAAAACAAAAATTAGCTGAAAACATTTTAAGTATCACATCAATAGAAAACAAAACAACACGGTTAGCAATGTCTTTTCTTTACTCAAAAACCACTAATTTCTTTGATGTATACGCAAATAATTTTAAACAAATATCAGCCAAAGATGTCAAAAAAATAGCTCAAAAATATTTTAATACAAATCATCTAATAACCACCATTGGGGTACCAAAAAAAGAAAAAAACAAAAAAGAATCTAATAAAATATCGCAAAAAAAAGAAGAAATAAAAAAAATAACACTAAAAAACGGACTTAGAATAATATTTCATCCAAATACACAAGCAAAATCAACAAAAATTCAAATTATGACAAAAGGTGGAATCCTATCAGAAACTGAAGCTAATAATGGNATTGGAAATCTAACAGCTAAATTAATAGGAACAGCCACCAATAAATACTCCAAAGAAAAAATAGAAAGTATAATTGAAAACAATGGAGCAAGTATGAGCGCCACAAGTGGCTATCATACACTGTACTATACATTAGACTGTCTAAAAGAAGATACAAAAACATTAGCACCTTTATTTTTTCACACATTTTTTGAAGCAACCTTTAAAGATACTTATATTAAAGAAGAGAAACGAAAACAAACAAATATCATCAAACAACGNAATGATGATTGGTTTAGTTATGGAAACTACACATTTAAAAAACAATTCTGGGGAAACCATCCTTATAGTTTATCCTCATTAGGAGAACTAGAAAGTATTAAACAGTTAACTAGTAGTGATTTTACAACCTACCATAAAAGATTATTAAACCCTAAAAACATGATTATTAGTATTATGGGAAATTATAATGAAGATAGCATCTTAAACCTAATAGAGAAAAATCCATTTAATACCGAAAAACCTAACCAATCAACAAAAACATTTACAAATAAAACCAACAATAAGATAACACATTTAAATCACAAATTTGAAACAACATCATTTTTCATGGGCTTTCAAGGAACATCCTTACTCAATGAAACTGAAAAAGTTAAGTTAGATATTCTTGATACGCTATTATCTGGAGCAAGTTATCCTGGAGGTAGACTCCATAATAAGCTACGAGACAAAGGGTTTGTATATGTTGTTCATGGCATTAGTTTTAATGGATTAAATACAGGCTCATTTTATATTTATGCCTTAACCAATGAAGAATCATGGGATGATGTAAACAACTTAATATTATCTGAAATCAAATCATTACAAGAAAAACCAGCATCAGACCAAGAGTGGGATGAAGCAATCGCTAGATTAAAGTTTTATTACAAGGATAGAGCATCCTCTACCGATTCAATAATCTTACTAAAAGCCGTTAATGAATTATTATTAAATGATATGAATCATAGTAATAAAATAGATTCAATTATTGATTCCATAACAAAAGAAATGATAATGGAAGCTGCTAAAAAATACTTTATAAAACCAGAAACAATAATTTTTCATCCAAATAAAGATACCGTATCAAGTAACTAAAAAACTAACTTAATAAGGACGCACTCCAAACAAGAGCAACACCTAAGATAAAAAACAATCCATTGAAAACCAATAATGATTCAGAAAACCCATGATACAATCCCGGTAACGTTCCTAACATCAAGCCAACAACAAAACTCATTGTTAACTGAAAATAACGTTTAATACAAAACTGTAATAATTTTGAACAACCAAAAATACCAACCATAACAGCCATAGCAATAATGGCTAAATCAAAAAAAACAAGATCTTTGATAGCCGAAATAACAACCGAATAGGTCCCTAACAAAACCAAAACCAAAGACCCACTAATACCAGGAATAATCATCGTGGCAGCCGCAATAACAACCGAAATAAATAAATAACCAGAAGAATAATCCAAAACTAAATGTTCAGAAAAAAAATAATATTTTCCAATAACAAGACCTAGTCCCAAAATAAAACCTAGACTACAAATAAATACTCTAGAAAAAGTAACAATCTTAATAGATTCAGATTGAATAATATAAGGAATAGAACTCAGAATAACGCCAATAAAAAAAAAGGATACCAATTCTAAATAGTGACCTAAAGCCCAATCTATAATAAAAGAGAAAGCAAAAACACCTACAAGACCACCAAACCCTACCAACAATAAAAAAATAAAAGAATGCATGAATTGTTTTTTTTGAAAGGTTAACAACGAAGCTAAAGCATCAATAAGAGATTGATAAACACCTAAAATAACAGCCACTGTGCCCCCACTTAAACCAGGGATAATATTAGCAACACCCAAAGCCACCCCCTTAAAAACAAGAATAAGATTAGACATTAAATAAAAATTCTACAACATCACCATCAGCCATAATGTAATCTTTTCCTTCTTGGCGAAGAATCCCCTTTTCTTTCGCCTGTTTAAAACCTCCAGACTCAACAAAATCAACATAACTAACTACATTAGCCCGAATAAACCCTGATTCAAAGTCTGTATGAATCACACCCGCCGCTTGAGGAGCTGTCATACCCTTTTTAATTGTCCAAGCTCTAGTTTCTTTTTCACCTGTCGTTAAATAAGTTTGCAAATCTAATAAGGAATAACATGTTAAACATAATTGATCTAACCCAGAACGATCCACACCTAACTCAGTTAGAAANTCTTTCTTTTCTTCTNCTGACAAAGCAGCACATTCTTGTTCNAANGAAGCNGANACAACAATAACATCCTCACCTTGATTATTAGCAAANTCCTTTAACTGTTTAACATAATCATTATCAGCATCTAATGAATCTTCTGAAACATTAGCAACAAAACATTGTTTTTTCTGAGTAATAAATTGAAAGGAATCAATTAAATCTAATTGATCGAAACTAAGATCACAATGTCGAATTGCAACACCTTGAGATAATTGATCTGAAAGTAACGATAAAACATCAATAATCTCTTGAGCGGACTTATCTTGTTTTAATTTTCGTTGATACGTCTCTAATAATTTTTCACATAAACTCAAATCAGCTAAAATTAATTCACTCATAATAACATCATAATCAGCTAAAGGATCTACCTTACCATGAACATGAGTAATATCACTCGAATCAAAACAACGAATAACATGAGCAATAACAGATGTCGATCGAATATGAGATAAAAATTGATTTCCTAACCCCTCACCCTGAGAAGCACCCTTTACCAACCCAGCAATATCCACAAACTCTATTGTAGCTGGCAACACTTTATTAGAATCTGACAAATGAGATAAAACAGCTAACCGAGAGTCTGGAACAGATACAATCCCTACGTTAGGATCAATAGTACAAAACGGATAATTTTCTGAAGCAACACCCGCTTGAGTAATAGCATTAAACAATGTCGATTTACCAACATTTGGTAATCCAACGATACCAATAGATAATTTATAAGACATTAATAAAGTAATCGACTAAAAAACACCTTATCGAGAACCTTCTTCGTTATCAACAACAGCATCCGTACCTTCTTTATCTTTATCTTCTTTATCTTTATCTTTATCTTCTTCATCTTTATCATCTTCATCTTCATCTTCATCTTCATCTTCATCTTCTTCATCAAACTCATCTACATGAGCATCAATACGTTGAGCAATAATTGTATCTGCTTGGTTATCAAATTTTGGAAAAAAGTCTAAAAATACATCTAATGAAAAAAATGATTCTCCTAAATGACTCACATATGAATAACGTCTCCATATACGATCAAAAAATTTAGTAATAATCACATTATCATGAGATTCTAACAAACTTAACATATTCCCAAGCTTTTGGAATTTATTTAATAAAATCTTCATTTTAATATCGTTTTGTAACAAAGAAACCTTTTCAAACGTTTCATCAAATACCGTTTGAACATTATTACCTATATACAAAATATCATTATCTGATATTCGAATAGAGGCAGGTTCAAAAACAATAAAACTCTGAAATCGATCTAACGGTGCTATATCAGATTTAATGGATGCCATAACCATACTCCCAAATTTTGTTAAACATATATTATATACTGTATACAGATTTGATAAAACACCTAAATTATATGTACAAAAAAAAACAACCCTTTATATCATCTAAAACTACGTATTATTAACCGATATTCGATTATTAAATTGAAATATAATCATATCATTTTTTAGTGACACAGAAGAAAAGAAAGGTAAATCGAAACGTTTTTTGATAACATAACCACAATTTTGATGTAAAACAGCATCCGAATACAAAACACTATATGGATACTGCTGACAAAACACAGGCCTTGAGTCATAGTCAGAGCAGAGTCTATCTTCAGTCAAACAACGACAATCAAAATGACGAATTGTATGACCCGAAAAAACAGGACTAAAACGTGCCATCGTTACATCTTTTTTAAGAATAGATTGAAAAAATGATAAAGAATGAATCGGTTTATAATCATATGAAATATGAATAGATTCACAACAATTACCTGTTGATTTACACGACCCTTCAACAAAAAAAAGAAGCCATTTAACTTCTCGAGAACACCATTTCGTACAAGCTTGATTAAGTAAAAATGCAGTATTGATAACATCAATACAACAAACAACAAGCAACCAACAATATCTAACGAGATTTTTCAAGTTTTAATAAAAGTGATTCAATTTGCTTCGACTGTTTATCAAATGTTTTTTGATACTTAGCTAACAACAATGTTCGATCTGATTCAAGTTTAGTTAATTGTTTATTAAGTTGAGACAATTGTTCCATTTCGTCATTCAAAGAATCATTACCAAAAGCAAACCCAACAGCCGTATTAATCAATTTAACACCACGTTCTTTTGATGATTCCCAAGCCCTTCCAACAATACGAGTTCTATCCTGAATGGTTAATGAATCCATAGATTTAGCAATTCCAATTCCATCATTACCAAACCCAGCTATAATAAAATCTCCCTTAGAAACCTTACCCTTTACTTTAGTAGGAACCTGACCATAAAATGCAATTAACTCAAAATCCTCTTTACTACCACGAGGCCAGTTCCCAGCAACCGCAGCCGCACTACTTAAAACCATCAATTGCTGAAAATTTGATGTATCCTTTGTAATAACCCCATTAACAACCGCCACAATATCGCCTTTTTCAAAAACTTCTTCCTTAACCTTTTTTTCCAAATACTCTGCGTAATCGGCACCCGTTGTTACATAGCGAATACCACTTGCTCCATTACCTTCAATAGATCCAACAAGACTATTTGCATTATAAAAACCAATAAACTTAGACTTTTCATCTAATGCCGATACACCTGTATTCGTATAAGATAATGCTAAAACACCCGTACCATCGGCCCCTGTACGCTCAAATAAAGCTGTGTATTCACCTAGATTAGATTCATTAATAGAACCAGACCCCCTGACAAAAAGAGTCGTATCTGGAATATAAGACAATGCAGATGCTTGATCTTCTTCATCCCCCCAGATAGTAACTTTTGAATTATTATGAACTTTTAAAACAGGTTTATAAAGAGTTTGATCCGTATACCCAACAACAAACATATCCGTCCCATCCGCAATACCCGCTTCATCTTGAGTAGCAACATCGACAGAAGAAAAATTAACCCTTAACCGAGATTGTTTAGCACTAGCATTATACCGAGCCATCCATAAATCATCTCCATTATCACTATCCAAACCATAACTAGGTCCTCCAGAAAAAAACAATTTACTACCATAACGTCCCCATTTACCTTGAACAGAGTTATTACTTTGAACACCTATTCTTATATCCCCATTAACAACCAAAGCCTTATCAGGATTTGTAGTTCCAATTCCAACAAATGCCGGCACATAACCCGTACCATCTGACGCAGAAGGCCGAATGGTAATACCCACATGCTCTAAACTTGAATTTTGCGCATAGTTAATAACATTCCAACCAACCCTACCGGAACCCCAATCTCGAATAACCATACCTGACTCAACACTACCAAAACCAGCAATAACAGAACTCGATTCTCCATTAACCTCTAAAGGGTACTTAGGCGTCGTTGTCCCAATCCCCACAGCACCCCCTTTAAAAACAGCTGCATATTTATTACCAAAATAGTTCTCCATATAGGTTCCAGAAGCATCACTAGCAACCTGAAGAGCTGACATATCAACATGAATACCATAAGCATCCGCATTTCCAGCCATTAAATAATAAGGATCTTCATCCGTATCAGGAGTTTCCAAAGATTGCATATTAATTTTTAANCCATAAAGTGATTTAGTTAAATCAACNCCTAAATTAACTGAAACAATCGCGGAAGCATAATCTTTGGCCTCTTCTTCAACCATATCCTGAATATCAAGCTTCCCATATATATTAGCTGTAGTAACCTCAATACCACCCTTTGTGATTTCTAATGAACCTGCCTTTAACGATCCTTTAACATCAAGCAAAATAGTTGAATCTGCTGGTTTACCAATGCCAACATTTCCATTACTAGCAACAACGAAAAACTCATTACCCACCATTAACGAATCATCAACTTTTAGAGAAAAATTATCATCAGCGTCAGTACTAACACCAACACCCTTTTCAGAAAGCCTTAATATATCTTTAAATGTAGAATTAGATTCTTTGTAATGCTGAAAAATGAGCTCATGACTAAAAATAATATGAGATTCAGTTGGATTAACCTGTCCCATAAAAACATAAGAATCTTCAAGAGAATTATTATTATCATATGCCAAATACCCATAAGGATTAGAGAACACATTTAAAAAATTTAAATTAGCAGAATCCCCCGAGTCATTAGTAACCAAAACAACCGCGCTCGTTGGATGAACAACATTAAACGTATATTCTGTTTTAACTGCATCATAATCAAAATCACCAAAATAAAAATCTCCATCCTTATTAAGATACATAACGTCATTAGTAGCATTAGAAAGACGCATAAAATGATCTTTCTCATCTTTTTGCACAATAGATAATAAAGCTGTAGGATTAGCCGTTCCAATACCAACGTTTGCGGTATTAATATACAAAGCTATATTTCCATCATTTGTCCCAAAAAGAACATTTCCCGAAACTGTAAGTTTTGCTTCATCATTCTCTGCTGGCTTTGTTCCAATACCAATATTTTCTGATACAGCAAATAAAATATTATCCGAATCATCTTTAACTACAAATGCTCCCATATCAGCTACTGATGACTTTTTAATAGTTAACTGAGCATCTAAAACGTCAGTCCCAATCCCAACCAAACCTTCTTTATTAACAAGAAAAGAAAAATCAGTATCCAAAGTATCCACCCTAAAAATATCTTTCTTAATATTAAATAAATTATCCCCTTGTTTAACATGTAAGGTTGCTTCAGGAGTATCAATGCCAATTCCAACTAAACCGCCTTGAAACAATCCTGCATACTTTTTAGGTTTAATATTATTACCTCCCACACCACTAAAATCCCCTAAAGAATTTTTCATATCTACATGTAACCCAATGGCAACATCCCCTGCATATAACCTCCCCATTTGATTAGCATTCTCTGGATTACTACTATAATTTTGCGACTCCATTTTAATCTTATATCCAGTAAAATTTTGGCTACCATTAGCAACCCCATTTAAGGTAACCGAAACTGAATGTCCAATATAATCCTTATCATCAGAAACCTCTCCAACAATTCTCAATCCTAAATTTTGAGGACCTCCATCCACTACCCCACCTAAAGTTAAAGCATTACTTGCAAATTTTAGCGGAACTATATCCGAACGCAATGTATCGTCCAAATAAATAGGAATAAAACCCTCTTGCCCTTGTAAAAAGGATGTTAAAGAAATAGGATCCTCAGAACCACCTTTAAAAAACAAATCATTATTCTTAACAAAAAGACTATTTTCTATTGAAGAATCAGTAAGTTGATTTTGAAAAACAAGCATATTACTTGAAATAGTAGTTCCTGCAATCATTTGGTTAGCTGAAACAATCCCTGAAATATTAATAGTAGTATTTAATGCAGAAATAGAATTAACATTAAGATTATCAACATCTAGTACCCCATTAACCGTAACATTTCCACTAACATAAGCAATATAACCATTAGTATTAGCTAAATCAGTCTCATCCAAACCTACAATCAACTTACTACCAACATCAATTAATAATTGTTCATTAATAGTAACCTCACGATAAACACCTGTTCCTGCTTGAGCTTCACCAGTAACTATCAACTTATTAACACTAACCGTAGAAGCTGTAAGAGAACCATTAATATCAACATTCCCATCAACATTTAATTCATCTGTAACAATCATACTATTCACAGTTAAACTATTTGCTGAAACAGAACCACTTTCAACCACTAACCCTGTACTATATATATGTCCAGCTACAGTCAATGCATAGGTTGGAATCGTAACACCAATACCAACATTCCCAGAAAAATATCCACCATAACGATTACCGCCTTCAGTACTTTCATTACCAACATCAACATAAAGACCATAGGCATTAGCAGCATCACCAATATCCAAATCACTCATATTAATACTAACCCCTGTTGCAACAACACTACTATTACTATCTCCAAATTGATTATTTTCTGCTGTATCAAGCACAATAGAAAACCCTGTTAAATCAGAATTATAGGTATAGTCACCACTCCAATCTCCCTCTGGAGCTTCACCCGCTGAAAAATCAAGCCTAATATCCAATTTCTCCCCAATATAATTTGAACCAACATTAGAATCAATCACTGAATAAATAGTAACCGATCCACTATCAACANTATTTGTTCCAATAGCAATATCACCATTAGAACTAACAAAAAACAATCCATTAGCAATACTTAAAGCATTCGCACTAACAACATTAAAAACACCATTAGTAGCAGATACATCTCCTGAAACAACTAAATCACCATCAGAATCAACCGTTAAAAAGTTCGTATTACCACTAGCAATTTTAAATAAATCATTAGTATATAAAACTGGTTTTTCAATACTTAATAAAGCATCAGGGGTTAATGTACCAATCCCAACATTACCAGTGCTCGTAACCAACAAGATTGGATAACCTTCATCACCATCAAGACGAAGCAAATCATCCGTTTCAGATACAACATGTAATAACGCAGATGGTTCCGTAAGACCAATACCAACATTCCCTGCATTAAAAATAGCCGAATATTTATTAGTTCCAACTAAATTAGACAAATCTACATTTAAACCAATAGCAGTCTCTCCTACACCTAAACGACCGTTAAAAAGTGGATTTGAAGCTTGTTTACTTTCCATATTAATATCAAGGGCCATAAAGCGAGCAGTAGAAGGATCAGTACGATTATCAAACGTAACAATAATTTCTTGTACGGCATTATCATTTTCCTCAATAGTAGATTCAAGTGAGACAGTCGTTAACCCATTGGGTGTTCCTATAACCAATGTATTGTCTGAAAAAGATAAAGGTATCGTATCAGATACATTACCTAAATCATCAAAATAAGGTATCTTAAATGGGGTCCCTGTATATACTGATGAAATATTTTTAGGAGTACCTTCTTTATTAATAAAGTACAAATTATTTTGGTAAACATATAAAAACCCACCATCATCAAACTGAATTTGATTAACATTTGGATGAGCATCATAATCATCTGCAAAAACCAACCCATTATCAATATTTAACCCCCTATTAAAATTCACATCACCCTGAAAAACGGTTCCTTCATTAACGCTAATAACAAGTTCATCAGACTGAGCTTCAATAGTATCTACTTGCAACGTCTGAATATCAACATCCCCCACAAATTTAGATGTACCAGCTACATAAAATGTCTCCGTTATAGGAACTGCTGGATCTGTAACGCCAATACCAACACTACCCTCAGATGAAACGATCATACGAACAGTAGGATCATCCTGATAAGGATCTGTAAGAAACAATAAACTAGATTCTGCTGTATTATTTTTGTACGCTAAAATCCCAGAACCAACATTTTGAGATACGGCAAAATCTGGAGAAAACAATAATCCCACAGTTTGCCCCATAACATCCTGATCCACACCAAGCTTTAAAGCATTCCACGTTTCTGTATTTTCAGAGTTAAATGAACCTGAAGAACTAATAACATGTAACGCAGAATCAGGACGATTCGTTCCAATACCAACTTTTTGATCACCAACAAATAGTGACGTATCCGAACCACTNGCACCAACTGATAAAGTAGGTACAATTAAAAAATCTGTAAACGTAGCTGAATTGGCTCTAACAGCGCCATTCACATTCAATATATAAGATTCTAAATCAGTAGTTCCAACAGCTAATCCTTGAGGAAAAATACCCATATTAGCACTAACAAAATTAGAATTAATTGTAGTAATACTAACTTGATTTTGAACAATTAGTGTATTCGTTGTTAATGTTTGAAAATCAGCATTAATAACAGAAATATCAGAACTATCAAATGCTACAGAATTAGCATATAGTTCTTGTTCTACATAAAGACGATTCATACTAACCCTATTTAAAGAAGCAATATTTTGAACAACCAAATCATTATTAATAGTTACCGAACCATCGATAGTAAGCCCTTTCGTTAAAATTAAGCTATCTGCCTTAATAGACCCACTTACTTCCAAAGCCGCTGTAGGATTAGCCGTTCCAATACCAACATATCCTCCCATAAAAACAGCTGGATAACGATTTTGAGTAACACCTTCCAAAGTAGCAACATCAACATAAAGCCCATAAAGCTTTGAATCTGCTTGAAGATTAACCGAAACTAAATCTATATCCATCCCTTTAACTACATTCTCCCTAACAAAACTATTTTCTAACGTATCAACATCTAAACGCACAGCTGTAAGATCTTGAGAAAAATAAAATTCTTGACCTAAACGATCAACACCATCAATTTCAATAACAATATTTTCACCTATATAAGGCTTAGAAGAATTAGAATCTAAAACCTTATCAATTTGAAAAGAAGCCGATGGCTGTGTTGTTCCAATACCAACATTACCAGAAACATCAATAACAAAACCTCCATCAGCAACATTAATCGTTGAAAGTTGAACCCCAGAAACGGTCATTATATTTGCTGAAATAGTACCAGCAACCTCCAAACTCAAATAGGGCTCAGAAACCCCAATACCAACAGCGGGATTAAGTCCACGCTTCTTTACAACTAACCCATAAGACTCTTCATCAACAATCAACTCTGGAATTTCAACACCAGAAGTAAGATTAAAATAATTTGCAGAAACAACACCAGCTACTTCTAAAGCAACCGAAGGTTCTTCAACACCAATACCCACATTACCACCCAAAAACTTAGCAGCATAAATATTACCTCGCTGAGATAATCCAACGTTAATACTCGTCACATCAACATAAACACCAACAACAGCCGTATTATTAAAAACAGATGATCCTGTATTAGCAATACTTAAATCAATACCTCGTAACGATAATCTATCATCTTGTTTTCCCCAATCTTCTTCTATATTTAAATCTAATTTATACAAAGAATAATCCGTAGCAACCACTGTATTTCCAGAATGATCCAAAGTAGCTGCAATTTTCATACCAATATCATCTAAAAAAGAAACATTAGTCGATACTAATAAACCTTCATTTGAAACTTCATAATTATTAATAATAAGATTTGAAGTCATTGTTAATTCATCATCAAGCCCATTCCAATACAAAGAAGAATAAGAAAGAGAGGTATCTGAAACCCAAAAACTAAGAGGTCCTGAATAAACATTATCCTGGATAGTAGTTAATGGACTAGTAAGCTCTTTAACTACCCCATCATATTCAAACCGTAAATCACCCCCAGACACATACAGTTCTCCATAATTATCAGAAGCTATATGATCTTGTAATAGTAACCGTTGAGTTAATAAATTCCCATCTAAAGAAAATTGATTTCCACTCACATGTAAATTATCAACACGAACGGATCCACTTACTACTAAATCGGCATCAGAACTTTGAGTACCAATAGAAACCTTATAATTATCTGAAGGATACAAACTAGTTCCATTAGTCTTCCAGAGATTATCTGCTGGAAACTCAAACTCTTTTCCAGCAACATTTAAAGTAGAAACAGCTAAAGACCCATTTACAAACACATCATAATCAGGATGAACATTATCAGTAGCAATAGCTAACTTCCCATCAATTTTAAAATCGCCACTAACATCTAAAGAGTAATTAGACGTAACAAGCCCTCTTCCAATAATGACAGAATTATTCGTTATAACAAACGTAGCATTTTCCGAAGTAAAATTATGAGAAGGAGCAATAGCAAAGAAAGCACCAGCATTAGATGTAATCAAACCCATTTTTACAATATCACTATTATTATAATCAAACGTAATAATAGGCATAGCACCTACCTCATTTTGATTTGATAACTCTAACAAACTATTAGGAGTCCTTGTACCTAAACCGATAAACCCACGTGTACGATAAGCATTTTGTTGAACACCATCACCTGCAACCAAAGTAAAAGGAGAACCAGGCGATGGTTCTAACTGAATAACCGCAGACGGATCATTAGGATCCACAATAAAAAAAGCATCAGCCTTAATACTACCACTAACAGATAACGATACCTCTGGAACAGTCGTTCCAATCCCCACATTACCAGTATTAGTTATAACAAAAACATTACTTGAAGAAGATGAATCACTAGACGACTTAATATAAACTAAATAACCATCCTCATCTAAATCACCCTCAACATGAAGTAACGCCTCAGGTTCTGTAGTTCCAAGACCCACACGACCATCAACTGCTACTTTCAAATCTTCATGAGAAGACTGATTAACAGTCATATCTCCAATCAACAATTGACCTTCAGACGAAACAACAATACGCTGATCATTCATAGCACTATTCTTTAATTCTAAAATATTACCTACCCCATCATTTTGAACAACAAAACTAGAATCCTGAGTTTGATTCGTATTAATACCAACACCACCATACGCACGAATTAAAAACTGATTCTTAGCAATAGACTCAAAAACATTATCTGATGATGTAGAATCAGCCCAAACAAACGTTCCATCATGTAAAGCTCTAGCATAATATCCTGCAGCAAAACTATACTTACCAGTCGCTTTATTATTAAAACCACCAGGAACAACTGAATAATCTCCAAACGCAGTATTATTAAGACCACCCCCAATAAACGAATAATCCCCCGAAGCAATATTATCGTATCCAAAAGAAGCACTAAAATCACCTAAACTATCAAAATCCCATTGATCATCAGAAGCGTAACCCGCTCTAAACGATCCATTAACTGGAAAATAAAACAAAGCCGATCCAGAAACAAAACTATCAAATTGACTTTCCAAATCATTACTTAAATCAACATTTCCCTCAACCAAAAAACCTGCATTTCCACTAACATGCAAATTAACAAGAGCTTGATCAACTCCCACACCTATATTAGCTGAATCAAACGAAAAAATAGGATCACTTAAATCACTACCTTGTGAAATAACAAAGGTAGATGCATTAGAAGATATAATTCCTAATGAAAACAAATCCGTATCATTAATATCAAATGTTAAAGCAACTTGTCCTCCATCAGATGATAATTCAAGCATATTTTTAGGAGTGTCCGTTCCAATACCAACAAAACCTGCCTCATAAAATAAATCTGTACCAACATCTCCCGCTTGACCATAATGAGTCGTACCTATCTTCCAAAATGAGTTTTCAGCTAAACTACTCGATAACGGTTGACCATTTCTCAAAAAATTCTCAGCATCAACAATACCATCAACACTAAGCATCACATCATCGACAGCATTCATAGTTCCAATACTAATACTTCCAAATTGATTAACAACAAACAATGGCTCATTTTCATCAGACATAACTTCCAAATAATTTGAATTTCCATCCCCAAAAACAGTTAANGCAGCCGTCGTATTATCAGTTCCAATAGCAACTCCAAGAAAACCAGTATTATCCGTAACAATTCGAAAATTATTAGTAACACCTACAAAAGAATTATTAATAAAATAAGGTATAGCACCCAAATAATCAAAGGTACCAGGAACAGCTGAATCAACACGAATACCTGTTAAAGAATAAGGCGATACAACACCACTAGCATCTTCCAGATGAGCATAAAAATCAAAGCCTGCACCATAACGATCCGTATATTCAATAGTACCAGGAAAAATATTAGAATGAGGCTGTACCGTACTTGAAAGTTTAATAGCACCTGAAACAACCAACGATTCCACAAGATTTGTTGAAGTACCTATACCCACAGGACCATGGTCATAATAAATACCCGTACTATCAGCCACTTGCCAAAAGACCCCCTCTCCCTTCAAATAGTCTCCTAATAGCATATAGGATTTTTGCCCAGGTTCTGGTTCAAATTCAATATAATATTCTTCCGCACCAATACTTCCATTAACGTGTAATTTATAATTATCACTAGGGTTATCCAAACCTATTCCCACCGTTCCAAGATTATAGTAAAGATTATTGTTAGATTTCTTCCAATTAAATACACTCTCAATAGATACACCATTAACATAATAACCTGAAGCATTCACTTTACCTTTAACATCTAAAATATACTCACTATCAGAATCGGGTGTTTTTCCAACGCCAATTTTTCCTTGATCATAATCAACAATTAAAATAGGTTGATTATTATTAGAAACAACTAAATCACTATGAATATTAACAGTAGTAATAAAAGAACCAACAATTNTATCCGCATGAATTTGATCAACATGACGACTACTTTCAGAATAAATAGAATAAGGAACAGAAGGTAAAGGAAACGTAGCAGTTAATTCATCAACTTCAATATGAATAACAGTATCTTCATCCATTAAATCATCCGGTGTAATAGGGTTAGTATCATCCCCAAGAACAAAAGAAGCAACTCCAGATACAAACTCAACATCTGAATACGAACGATACCACGTAAAAGGTCTCATATCCCCATTGTCATCTACATTTGCAGCCGATCCTATCCGAATAGTAACAAAACGAGACCCTTGAAGCAGGCCCTCAGACGTTGCTAATTTAACATCAAAAGCAATTCTAGGAGGAACAACATAACTTGATTCTGCAGCATAAAAAACAGACCCTATTGCTAAGAATCCAAATAAAAAAACTAAAATAGAACTTAGAATTTTATTCATAAAATTATATCCATAAAATATCCTTTATACCTTATATTATAGAACGAAAAAAACAATAAAAATATTGCATAATAAAATATTGTAAATAAATTAAAAGAAAGCAAAAATTTAACAATCATTTTAATACTCATTTCAAACCATACTTGAAAGTATGTAAAAGATAACAAACAAGCAACCACTAGTAACCCAAAAATAGAGTATTTATGGATAAAACCATGATATTTAGCAGGCAATATACTAATAATCAAATAAGATCCATCTAAAGGAGGTATTGGTAACAAATTAAAAACAGCTAAAACAATATTAAGATAGACAAAAGCCAAACAAAATGTAGCAAAATGGTCACTTAAACTACCCAAAAACGATGTATAAAACAGTGCTTTCAAAATAATAACTCCTACAATAGCCAACAACACATTAATAAAAGGGCCTGCCATGGCTACAAAAAGCATATCTCGCTTAGGATGTTTAAAAGAATGAGAATTCACAGGAACCGGCTTAGCCCAACCAAACACAAACTGAGTACCTGATAATACCAATAAAAGTGGCACCACTAAGGAGCCTACTAAATCAATATGACGTAAAGGGTTTAATGTTAAGCGATTCAAGTGTAAAGNTGTTTTATCGCCCAACAAATAAGCTGCATAACCATGAGCCCATTCATGAATACATACGGATATAATTAACATAATAACAATCATAATAATCATAAGCGTCCCCTTGGATGAGCTTGCAAATACGTATCTTTAATAGCCTTAGTCGCAACATGACTATAAACCTGAGATGAAGATAACTGTTGATGGCCCAACAATACCTGAACATCTCTTAATCGAGCACCACCTTCTAACAAATGAGTTGCAAAAGCATGACGAAAACTATGAGGTGACACAGATCCTATATCATTACATACCTTATTCGCATACCGTTTTACAATAGAATAAACTGTAAAACGAGACAACGGTTTTTTGTTAGATTGTAAAAACAAGCATTCTGAATGATCTCTAGAAGCAATATATAAGGACAGATAATCCTGAGACCGCTTAATTAACGGAATCAAACGTTGTTTATTTCCTTTACCAAGAATCGTAATAACCCCTTCATCTAAATCAATATTAGCTATTCGCAATTGAATACATTCAGAAACACGAATACCCGTACTATAAAGTAATTCTAATAACACTCTATCACGCAACCCTTTTTTAGAATTTAAATCAGGACAATTAAGCAAAGATTCAATCATTTTATAATCTAAAACAGAAGGTAATCGTACCGGAACATGATAATGAGGGATTGCTAATAAAATACGTGAATCACAATACCCTTCACGAATACAAAACTGAAAAAAACTACGTAATGAAGCCAATTTCCTAGCAATAGTCTTAGCCGAAAATAATCGATGATGTAACCACTGGTAATAAGCTAAAAACGAATCATCATCAAGTGAAGTCACAATAGAAAAAAACTGATTTAAATCCGTTTCATACGCTAAACATGTATGCCGAGAAAAAGAACATTCTGAACGACAATAAGATAAAAACAATGGCAATTTATGAACTAACATACTTATTCCTTATTCATCGTTAATGCTTTTTCTAAGCGTTCAATAAGATCTTGCTGTTGTTTTAACTGTAATTTTAATTGTATTTCTAATTCTTTAGTAGACTCCACTTCATTCGATAATGTTTTAGCAGCTTTATCAATATAACGATTAATAATATCAGCATTAAAAGAAAACCCAATTAATGTATTAATATAAGCCGTATCATCCCCAGAATACCCTTCCCAAGCACGCCCTATAATAAATGGTAAATGATTGGGCAATAAATTATCTTCATGAATAGCAATAGCCATTCCATCTTCTTTACCTGAAGCAATTAAAATATCACCCGGATTAACATCGCCAGAAACTTTTACAGGAACTTGTCCTAAAAATGCAATTAATTCATATAAATGTTTAACATCATCGCCAGGAAAGTTTCCTACAATAATAGGAGCACTAGAAATAACCATGATAGCATCAGCACCATCCGTATCAAACGATAATTCGCCACCATAAACGCCAACAACATCACCCGATCTCATATCCTGATTAGGATCTTTCTTTATCATATATTCAGCATAATCTCTTCCTGGAGAAGAAAACTGTATTCCATTAACCTGACCAGACACACTACTCTCTAACCCCTCAATTTCACCCAAAGCAACTTGATCCGTCAACGTATTACCAAAAAAGAAAGAAATAAAATTAGTCGATTCTGAGATAGCTGTAGTTGGATAATTTAAAGCTAAAATAGAACGTTGTGAGTTGGTAGTATCAAATTCAGCCAAAAAGTCTCTTGTAAATAAATCATCAGAATCTCGAGCAATCCTAACAGGATTAACAAACGTCGTTCTACACTCATTAAAAAGAAGAGCATTATCAACAGCATCAATATTACTATGAGCGTCAGCTTCAGCAAGTTCCATAATAGCTTTCCAATTTGCCTTTTGGTCAACTGTCCAATTATCTGTACTAACACCTTCCCAGTTGCTCCAATCAAAAATATCTGCATGCAAATGCGTATCTGGACTACCAGACGTTTGTTTACAATTTAATCCATTAATAAAACCATAATTAAGATACTCACCATCATCATAAGTCGTAATATAAGCTGCGGCTTGTAAAACAGCACTATGCGCTTTAGGAACAAAACGACGTGTATCTTTAGATAATTTTAACAAAGAAGGTGATTTAACTCCCTTTTGACTTAAACGGTCATTAAAACATCCTAGATTCCATTTTTCAACAAACTTATCCCAAAGAAAAATTGAAAATTTTTTACTACTACATTGTAAATTAGGATTATCAGTATCATACGGAATAAGTCCTTGACCAATGGATTGAAGGTTATGATTTGTACTAGCAACTTCATTATATGAATAACCCAAAACATCTCTAACCAACCATGCAAAATAATTACAAGAATAAACAGATTCATGTGAACTTGTAAACAAAACATTATCAAAATCATCATGGGCAACACTTGTTCCTGATATCACGGCATTAACGTTTGTATAAGTATTATCTGCTGGTAATCCAATTGTTCTATGAAAAATTGGATTGCTTATAGTTGTATCTTCTGGTGAAATATAATTTGGGTTAGGTTTATATTCACACCCATCACCTCCATTATCACAATCACCAGTAGTATAATTAAAGCTTGTGGCCTCGTCCCATAGGTCTTTATTATTATAAACCCGATAATCTCCATCACAGCCAGCACCTTCTTCTGCAGCCGTTCGAATATTAGTTGGAAAACCATGTTGATCAACACTATGATAAACAGAAGAAAAATCTTCTTTTAACGTAGCATCCGATGCATAAACAAAACGCTCTGCACTAAGACCGCTCGTAGTAAGATATTCAAAGTAAGAACCGCCTGAAGACACTGAAAAATCTTTAACATGTAGTACAGCTTTAGGCCTAATATATTCGTTCCATAAACTACCAATACCAACAAATGTAGTTCCTGTATCAACCCCAGCAATAAGAGGTGCCGAAAATTCACCTGATGTATCTGTAAAACCAATTTGAAATTGAATATCATCACCAGCTGAATTTTTTTCTTGTAAATCTACTTTTAAAAGAGACCCATAACTTTTAACTAAAAAACCATCTTCAAGTCTTTCAATAGGAAGTTGATTTTGACGTCCCATAGTAAATACATCTAGATTATCGGAACAATCATCTTCCGTAATAAGACTTGAATCAATACAAGTTCCTCCAGAAAAATACAATTTAGCTGCAACCGAATTACTCTCTCCAAAATTACTTTTTGGCATATACTGCCCCAATCGAACATCATCAAAACGAGTTTTATAAGACATATAACGATATTTTGTTGCACCACTAGCCAAACTACGAACCGTAATTGAATGTTGATCTTTCTCAACATACTCATGAATATTCTCACTTGTCATAGTTGATGCACAATTAGTACCTGTACCTGATTGAAACCTCTCCACATAAGTATCCATATCCTCAAAAAACCCTTTTTCTTTTTTCCATGACAAGAAGTCATCTGGTGCAATACAACTTGGACCAGTATCACCTGATTCTATATAATCATAATTGCTTATAGCTGAGTCATTATCGTTGGAGGGTAGCTTATTAAATCCCCTAGATCCTTCCCCCACAATCAAAGTATCCGTAAACTCTACGTTTCCTTGCTCAAAATCATTAGCAGTAGTAAGCAAATTAATACCAACACGAGCAACATTATAAGGTTCCATATAAAGAGGTTCCAAACCTGAAGAAAACGCTATTGGATACATAATATTTCCATACTCCGTAGTACCAGAAATGGTATGACTCTGAGAATTAGATTGAGCAAGTACATTTTTATGAACACAATCCACCGATGGATCAGGATTATCAATTCCCCAAATATTCCCAACAACCAAACATACATCATCAACTGTTTGTATATCATTATATTCATGACGCCATAAAAATACATTTTGAGTTGAAAAATTTTCTAATACAGCCAACACATTATCATGGACAAGTGTTTGATTATTAGGATCAACAACAGGAAAATTATACCCATGTATAGCACTTGAAACGAACGATGAGGCAAGCTGACCTTCAGAATCTAGAACACGCTCACTATCTAATACCTCAACAATAGCATTTAAATATTCCTGTAATCGTGCTGCATTCGCGCCATTAATATCATTTGGAATTGTATTCATAAAATTATATCCACTTAATTTATACTTATAAATATTAATATCTGAAGTATCTTTATCCACTACCTTATTATTAGCTGTAGAATCTGCTGCTATGATAGAAAAAGAAGTAAATGGAGAGCTTTCATTAGCTATAACGGTATTAAAATTTACATACTCATTCCCAACATCATTATTTTTTGAAGTAATAACCGATAACGGATAAAAATAATTAATATTATTTAAACAAGGGTAAGAAGAAACAGATATATCCTGACTATGCATTTGGTTCTCGCTACAAGCTGATTTTTTATGTAATACCACACTATAATCAGATGTAGGCACCAAATCAATAACAACCTTAGAATCTAAAAAACCAGCTGTTTGACCATAAAATACACCCGCATATTTATTAGACCCTTCTAAAATTTTAGCATCCAAACTTGCGACATCAGCATAAAGGCCATACATTGCACCTGAAGGTTGAACTGTATCTGAAATAGCAACCCGATACCCAAACACATTATTTTTAGTTACATCCATAGCTAATTGAGAAAGTACAGACATCCCCGTAAAAGATTCATCAAAACGTTTCGCTTCAGTTAATAATGTCAAATTATTCACCTTGCTATCGGTTAAAGTACCTGAAATTATAAAATCATCATTAACAAGTAAGCTTGAATTAGCAGAGTTAGTATTATCAATTGTTTCTATCCTAACTTTCCCATTAACAACCAAACCCGAACTAAAGTCTTGATCCAGCGATAAATCCTGATTTACAGATACCCCGATTCCAACATAACCATTTGAATCAACTATAAAATCATAATAATTTTCATTATCACTTACAACAGCCAAATAATGTTGACTCTCAACACGCCTATCCACAACCAAGTTATACTCCTCATTAGTTGGCACATGAAAAATACCAATACTCTCTGATGCAATTGCTAAAACAGGAAATAAATCATTACCTGACTGCATCTTAAAAACATCAGAATTATATTTAAAATATGCCTTAGTCTCATTATCAGAAACAACCAAACTAAGATATTCATTACGAGAAACCACAAAGCCTAAATCTAAATCATTACCAGCTTGTTGTACATTAGCAGCCTCTAGATCCCCAACAAGAAAAACATCTGATTGAGATTGAGAGGGATCGCCTTTAATCGCTAATCTAGTATAATCTGGAAGTTTAGCTACCTGATTAAACTTACCAACAGTAAACATATTTGAAGAAATCATAGCTACGTCCTCTTTAGAAGTCGAAACATTACTCCAAAAGTCCAAGTAAACCTCCTCATTAGAATCAGTCATAAGATCCAACAACGCAACACGATCCAAATAAGTTCTTGTATTGTCTGATACAATAGACACTCCCGTATCAACAAATAAAATATTATTTAAACTAACTAACAAATCATCAGGTCCAGATCCCTGAACATTAAATGNAGCNGTTGAGCTAGTAGAAACAGGTCCAATATAAACCTGATTATTTTCAATAGAAAATAAATTNCGTGCTGAATTTAAACCATCAGCATAAACACGCATCAACTTATTAACATTTGCAGAAACTTGTACTAAATAATCTTTTNNCAGNTNANNANAATTTATANTTCGTGTAACACCAATATCAACATAAGAGTTATTAACAACTCCTGTACCCATCGTACCAACAGCAAAACCACTTCCCTCACTATCATCTGACAGAACTTCAACAAAAAAATCAAGTAACCCTAGATCTCCCACCTCAATATTACTAGACACATAAACATCTGTATCATTAGGAGTTGGAATAGTAGAGTTAGAGCTAGGAAAAATAGCAACACGACC
>NZWE01000033.1 GCA_002697535.1 Actinomycetota bacterium
TAGAAGCACAAATTAGAATTATAAAGCACCTACATGACGTTAAAAAGAACTACCCTGGTTTAAAAGAGTTAAATGAGGTTCCAGCAAAATTAATGGAAGGTAAAATTAAATTTCGTGATAAACCGGATAAAAGGAGTAATGTTGATAAGGCTTTTGAAAAAATAATGGAACAAGTAAAGGAGGAGGAAAAAGAGTTAGAAGATTCAACGATATTTTCTGATTTTGATGAATTATATAAATTTCTTAAGATGACAGAAGAAATTGATTCAAAATATTTGGTTAAATTCAATATATTCACCAGTAAGATTGTAACTCAACTTAAGAATCTTGCTGAGAAAGACATAAAAAATCCTAGAGCACAATTGTTTTTATTACAGACCGAGGGCGAGGGTGGTGATGGTCAAAAATTAGTTAATATTAATAAAGATGATCTTGATTATCATTGGAAAGGTATTTATAAAAGCTTAGATCGTAACAATAGGTTACGAGGGGAGATTAAGGAGCAGATTACAAATATTCAAAGTCCTAGTCCTCAAATTTCTAAAAATCCAGAAGAAGTAGCTACAACTCTGAAAAAATTAGCTGTAAATCTGAAGCGTCTTCCTTATGATCAGCGACGTACAAGAGTTGATGAGTTAATTAAAATAGGTGTGCAGGAGTCAAATAAGGATATTTTAAAATTTTTACTTAACCCAGATAATAGATCGTTGTTGCAACAATCAGCTAAGTTTACTCCAGAACAATTTGTTAAACAAGTTTTACAACTGTTGTTAGGGGATAAAACGAAAGATAAAAAACTAGATTCAGTAATGGCAGATTTTGTTAAAAAGAAAACTTTTTTTAGTACACCGGATGATGCTGCTCCTGCTGCTGCTCCTGCTACTGCTGCTGCTCCTGCTTCTAGTATAGATGATCCTGAACTTAATCTAGATCTTTTAAAATTAATTCTTGAAGTTGAAAACGAAAAAATGACGAAAATGACACATGAAGAAATTCCGATATTTAAAGCTAGAGATTCAGCGTTTAAACGGACAGAAAAAATAAAAAAGCACTTTGATACACTTTTAAAAAGGTATCAAAAATTGAAATCCCCAAGTTCAGAAAATACGGCTGAAATGGCTGGTTTTATTAATACGTTTATGAGTGATTTTCCACTTCTTAATAAGGATCCTAGTTATTTTTATTCTAGTTTTGAAAAACTTGTTAATCATGATTTAACGAAAAATAGAGGGGCTTTATTAAAAGAGTTTTTTAAATCAAATGCTTATCCTCATATTGATAAAAAAGGTATTTTAAAATTTGCGGTGTTAACGTCTATTTTTAATCGTAATAATCCTTTAACAATTCGTGAACAATTGTTAGAGGTTCATCGTGAGATAATGTTGGATGAAAAAACTTCTGGTATTAATATGCAAGATTATCTTGCGTTTGCTGACGATTTAATGGTTGCTGTTTCTGATTTAATTATTCAAGGAAAATTTCGTAGTAAATGGTTTTCATTTGGATATGCAAGACAGGGATCAAACAAGAATCAGGATATTGAACGTTTTATAACTGATTTTCGTTCTTATTTATCGCCTCCACCTGGAAATGTTATTGTTTCACCAGAAGCTTTAAATTCATTAGTTGATGGTAATGCTGATAAGCTATTTAGGCAACTTCAAATTAGGGGAATCCTTTCTTCTGAAGGGGCGTTAACTTCTAAAATGATGGTTTTGAAACGTGATATTAAGCTGTTTGAAACACATCTAAAATATAAAGTTAAAGATGAAGAATTTAAAAGCTTAATAGAACAAAAAAGTCAGGTTCTTTGGAATGTTTTACGTACTTACTCTGATAAAAGTCATGGGAAAATTAAAGGGGTTAACTCAAGTGATTTGAAAGAATTAAAAAACAGGGGGTTTGTTGATGCAAGAGGATGGGCAACTCGTTCTACAAGTTATTATAAAGCGTTATTATCTTGTTATAGTAAAAATACAATAAATGATTTTGATGAACTTACAAACACATTGAATAATTTACAAGAACAGATTGTTCCATTAGATATGAATTTGAATAATCGGCTTATTAATGAAGGTATTATTGATAATAAGGGATATATCACACTGAGTTTTCAGGAACAACTAAATAAAGAGGGTATAGTAAATGAAAAGGGTATAGACGATTTTGTAAAGAAACAGTTAGATAAGTATTCTGCTGACGAAGATTTGAAGAATCTTATTAAGTCCAAAATTAAGAAACAGATTGCTATTACTAAACTTGGTAGTACTTCTATTAATATTCCACAACTTATAAATTTAACACAAGAATATGATGAGTATAAACAAACATTTATTTCTACTAATAACTCTGTTGATAATGCTTATGATCAAGAAGAAACTATGTTTAAAATTCTTTATGAAAATTTTACTCAAAAGAAAATGTATGCATTTGATACTCCTGGTAAAAAAAGTGTCGTTACTTTCTTATCAGGGCTTTCATTATCAGATAAATTATTAGCAGCTTTAAAACAAGAGAATGATATTGTTGGCGGAGAAATTCAGTGTATGGATCCGGATCGTTTAATTGAAAATTATGATCTTGGTAGTAATTCCGAGGAAAAAGAAGCTTTAAAAAACTTTATTATTACTTATAGTAATCATAAAAAATCAGTTGAATCATTGGTTCAACATATTCAGTTAACAGGGGGGCTTGCTTTAACGGATCAGGATCGTAAAGATCCTGAACGAAATATTGGGCCTATGTATAATACGAATGAAATACCTGATTACATGGATTTTTCACGTAGTAAAACTCGACCTTCAAAACATCAATTAGATGGTTATTTTCTTGCTGATTATTTAAATTTACCTGAAAACTCTAATTATCGGTTAGGTGTTATAAATGAGTTGGGGGCTAATAAGGATAAGGATTCGGGTAAAGGAGATCAGTATCGGTATTGGGTAAATGAAAAAATAGGTAAGAAGGCTATGGCTACTATGTTATTAGATCCCAAATTAAAACCAGCAGGTCGAGAATTTTTGTTACAAAATTATTTTTTTGATTCAAAAGGTCATTTATTATCTTCTAAAGATGTAGCAGAAAATAAAGCAGAATTGGAAAAAGCGATAGTTCTTCATTATGAAGAGTTAAAAACACTTCATCATCAAGCCGATCATATTGAGGATATTGATGTAGCTCGGGATGTTACAGATGGTCGAATTCGTACTTTACTGTTTCGCAAACACTTTGATTTTAATTCAAATAAGAAGAGTACAGCTAATAATCCAGGCCTCTTTGGCAGACAAGCTAGAAATGAGAAAAAAAATGATTATAAAGATTTTCAAGATATTAAACAAGCTGTTTTAAGTACTATGTTTAATCCGAACAAAAATTTGCTTAAATCTTTTGAAAAGTTGATAGATGAATCTATCAAAAACAATTGGGATTTTTCGCTAGTTGTTGATATGTTAGGTCAGTTGTATAAAAAAGGTCAAATTATTAAAGTAGATGTTCTGAGCAATGTTATTCAAGAGATAAAAGAAAGTCCAGTTAAAACTAATTTACAACAATACTTTTTACAGTATTATACTGATTCTTTAAATACTAAGGGAGTTAACAATGACAATATTTTTGAAGCAGCTAAACATATTGATTCTGTTATAGAGGGGATGTGTGAGTATGCTAATGGGTCAGATGATACATTTTTTAAAATGCAACTAGTTGATTTATCTCATTTTGTTAAAAGTAAACGGTTTAAGGCAACTGTGTCAGATGACAAAAAACCAGAAATTATAGCAAAACTTAATGCAATAAAAAACTTAAATAATAAAAATCAACATTTACATGCTAGCAAGCAATTAGCGGATCTGCTGGACTATTTTAGTAGATTAGAACTCGTTCCAGAGGAAGAAGAGGCTAATACTTCTGCTTCTTCTGATTATGGTGATGATGATGATGCTGGTGGTACTTCTGGTGCTAAAGCTGGTCCTGCTTCTTCTGATTATGGTGATGATGATGATGCTGGTGGTACTTCTGGTGCTAAAGCTGGTCCTGCTTCTTCTGATTATGGTGGTGATGATGATGCTGCTGCTAAAGCTGCTGCTGTTGCTGATGATGCTGCTGCTGTTGCTGCTGCTGCTGCTGATGCTGCTGCTGTTGCTACTGCTGCTGCTGTTGCTGCTGCTAAAGCTGCTAAAGCTGCTGCTGCTGCTGATCCTGCTGCTGCTGATCCTGCTGCTGCTGATGCTAAAGCTGCTGATGCTACAGCTGCTGATGCTACAGCTGCTGATGCTAAAGCTGCTAAAGTTGCTGATGCTACAGCTGCTGATGCTGCTGATGATGCTGCTGCTAAAGCTGCTGCTGCTGCTTCTTCTTTTACTGCTGCTGCTGCTGTTGCTGCTGCTAAAGCTGCTAAAGCTGCTGCTGCTGCTGCTGATGATGATGCTAAAGCTGCTGATGCTACAGCTGCTGATGCAGCAAAAGCTCAGTCGTTAGATAATTTAAAACATGCTTTGGGTGTTTATGATCTGCCAAATCTTAGTGGAAAATATAAAAATAATCCTAATTATTTTAATATAACACTTGATCAGATAAAATCTAACTCGTTAGAGTTAAAGGCTCTTTCTGATGCAGAAGAATATGAGAAAACAAATGTTCAAGCACATGTTCATGCGTTATTTTTAAGGTTTATTGAACTTCAAGATCAACAGTTACTATCTCAAGATTGGGAAGACATTTTTAAGGATTACCCAGTGTTAAATGCTCTGTGTGATGGTAAGCAGGATTTGTATACTTATTTTCAGCAGGCTTTCAGGAAAAACGTATCGTTTAAAGAAGCTACAAGGACATTAGACGGGTTTAAATCAATATCTGATAGAATTATAGGACTGGGTAGTAGTGACCGCTATACTTTTAAAAAACAAATTGGAAAAGAAAAAGGTCAAAAGCTTCAATTTTTGAATTCGATTGTAGATGGTCTATCCGAAAATAAATTTGAAGCTGCAAAAAAATCATCAACAGCAGACGAAGGACTTATATCTTATTGTCTTAAGGCGATTGAAGTTAGTAATCTTGATGCAGAGAGTGTAAAACTAAAAAAACTTGATGAAGAGGATCAACAACAAGCTATTGAATATCTTGCTGATTGTGTTTATTTAGAGGATTTATTAACTAAAAACATTCCTGTCTCTATCAAAGCTAAATTTGTAGAATGTGTTAAGCATAGGGATTCAGCTGGAATGAGTGATCAAAATCTTGTTGATGAGTTTGAAAAGGATTGTTCTATCTTTGATCAAAAGGGAGGAGGTAGTAATATCTGGACGTTTCTTAAAAAAGTATATAAGGATGGCGGCGTAGATGCTTTGCCTCATACAAACTTTCAAACAGAGGGATCTAAATTAGTAAGCTTAAAGGAATTTGAAAAATTAGACGAACAGGATCTATTAGAGTTAATTGAATCATCTAAAGGTGATTCTGTTCTGGAAGGTGGTTCTCCTAAATCTATAAACTTAACATTCCCTACCGAACCGCCTGTATCCAAAGATTTATCCTTGGGTTCTATCGGCACTATTCGGGACGCTATTGGGACAATAGATCAAGAGATTGCAGCCTTAAGTACAACGTTTAATAAATCTTTTGGGCCATATTATGGGGATATGTCGTTAGAAGATGTTTGTCACTTATTTATTGGTGATTCTGATAAACTTTTTAAAGGTCAAAATGTAGACGTATTACAAGCTAAGTTTATAGCGTTGTTAGATTCTGAAAGTCAGAAAATGTTTATGAAAGACTTTTTATATCCTGTCGCGATGAAATTAATCCAGAAAACACATTTAGAAAATTTAGAAACAAGAGACTCAAAAACTACAATACAGGATAATTTAAATGAATTAAAATTTGTGATGAATCCAGCGCCGGCACACTGTTTAACTAGTTTTGAGTTTGATGATATTAAACGGTTAATACAAGGATGTTGTTCAGGATTTCAATATGATAACTCTTTAAGTGGATTTGCCTCTACGGTTTTATCAGAAACACAACTAACAGCTTTAGAAACCATGAAAAAGACATTAGATGGCAAAATTACTCAAGTTAAATTAGGAGCAGGTGAAGGAAAAACATGGTTGAGTAGTAAGGTTGCCCCTAAGTTGTTTCCAGCTATGAGTAAGGATCATCCTATCATTCATATTGCACCTTTTGCTCAGTATGAGGAGGGTTGGGAGGAGTTAACTCCAGACTTTGACTTGTCAAAATTAAAAAAGGATACACATTATTGGGTTAGAGCAAGAGATTTTGAAACACGAATTTCTGAATCTGATTTACCCGGTCATGAGATGTTAAAGGAAGCTGTTATTTTTTGTGATGAATATGATCGATATCAAAACCTTAACAGTACATTAAGTAAGTTAGGCTGTAATCGACGGTGTAATATGTCTGCTACTGATAATTTGGATAAAGTTGAAAAACAAATTAGTGAAACCTTTCATGCTCTTAAGGTTCTTGGCGTCACGGGAATACCAGATCCTGATTCTGATAGATCCGGCAAAACAATCAAAACAATAACCTTAGAAGATTTTCAAGCCAAAGTATTGACTAGTTCCCCAAAAGACAGAGAAACGCAAATACAGTCTCTTCAAAGCGCTATAGAAACCAAGAGAGAGCAGTTATCTGCTGATGCTGCTGATGCGGCTGCTGCGGCTGTTGTTGATGCTGCTGCTGATGCTAAAGCTGCTGCTGCTGCTAAAGCTGCTGGTTATGCTAGAAAAAAATTATCAAAACTATCGACCAAGATAGCATGTCTTATCGAACGTTTAGTTGATCAAATGGATGAAGAATTTAATAGCAGAACACTTGATATTAAGACGGATTCTGATTTTACGGATTCTGATTTTTTTAAGAATGATTCTGATTCTTCTCCGGTTAAAATTGCAATGAAAAGCATGATTGTCGATGTAAATAACGACGAGCAGCTTAAATCTAAATCTGATGCTAAGATTCAATTTATTTTTCAGGGAGCTCAATTTGTTTCTGATTCTGAATCGAAAGTAGAAGAAGGGTATACCCCTATTTCTATTGATTGGATACAAAAAGAATGTAAAAAAGAATTAACAGGCCGCCCACTTTCGGTTCATATGTTAGCTCCTGATGGATTACCTGATTATGAAAAAGGACAGGCTATTACATTATATCTTGATAGTAATGATAGTGACTGGGAAGTTTCTTCTTTTAGTGAAAAAGACGACAAAGCAAAAAATAGAGATAAGGGAATTCATGTCACACTTTATGATTGTGATAATAAAGTGGGAGGTGATTTTGGTTCTTATAGTCGTGGGGTAGATTATCAGGCTTGTGAAATTGCTAAGGGATCCTTCTCAGGAGACTCAACAGGCAAAGAAGTGGTTACTAAATCATTATTATATCAGATGGCTAGACGAAATAGGCTTGATCCTGGGCAGGAGAAACGTTGTGAATTACATATATTTGATCATTCTGAATTTGATAATCCTGAAGAGAAGGTTAAGTTAGTAGGTAAGGATAAATTAGCCTTGTTAGCTAAAAAAGAAACGGAGATTAATCAAGCTGTTTTAGCTTCTCGTGATGCTACAAAACGTGGAACAAAATTAAAAAAATTATGTGATTCTTATTTTACAACTTACTTAAATGCTAATAAAGAGTCTCTTGGGGCTGAACAGCTTAAACAATTAAACACGTTTGGGTCTGAGTTGAAAGAGACGATACCAGCTTTTATTTCAGCTGATAATGATGACAAAACAGTTGAGCAATGGGCTCAAGAATGGAAAACAAGCATAGAGGGTGAAATTAATAACTTATTGGCTGAAAGTAAGACTGCAGAGAAACAAAGGATCAAAAAAAATGTTGTTAATCAATCTTTTAAAGATATCAATGAGGAACATTTTAATACACTGATTTCTGATTACCTTGAAATTATTTTAGATAATAAAGACCGTAAGTTGGATGTAAAATCCTTAAAGAAGGATAAGCCGTTGAAGGATAAGCCGTTGTTGTTTGATAAGCTAAAAGAGGGTTTTGAAACATTAAGGCTTGATGAGCAGGGGGGGGAGCTGATTACACAAATTCTAAGGCAGAAAACTTTGGGCAGTGAGTTTGATTTGGAAAATTTTGTAGAAAGAATTCAGAAAAAATTAAAGTCTGAAAAACTACCTATTCAAGAACTAAAATCATGTGAGCTTAATACTGATTCTTATCAATATAAACGAGCAGAATTATATGTAACAGGAGAAGCAACACCTGCAGAACCAACATAGTAGAAAACAAAGGAAGCTCATTAGCAGGAGATAATGCCCCACCAGAATCAGGACGCATACTCCAAAAACCAGATGATTAGACAGGTGGTTTTTATCTTGGTTGGCGTGATACGGATGAAACATAAAAGTGAGAAGTTCACGATGTAGGGAAGACTGTAGACGGAGAACCATCAGCCGCAGACGGAGCACCAGCAATAAAAAAAACAAAGCCAGCAATAGGAGTAGCATCAGTAGGAGCCGCATCAGCAACAGCAGCAATAACCGTAACATTAGAACAAGACGAAATAAATATATTAAGAAATGTAGACTGTAGAGAAGAGGGTATTCAAAAAGTTTTGTTTAAGGACAACGTAGTTACTATGGATCCTGCAGGATCAGCTATAAAAAGACAAACATGGAGTGCTGGTGGTGCATCATTTGTAATATATAGAGACCTTGGCCTTTTAAATACAAAAATGGTAGATGAACACAAAGAAACATTGAAAAGTTTAAAAGGAACAAATGTAGCACTAATAAATTACAAAGGAAAAGATGTTGTTCATGTTTATTCACCATCCGGAAACGAATATAAATAACAAGATGATTTTATAAAAGCATTAATAATCTCTTATGAAAATGTAATAGATGAATTTTTAAAAACAAAAAAACAACCTTAGCATTATGTCCTATAGCGGGAGGGATATATGCTGGTAAATACATAAACACGACATTCAAGAACGGAAATTCAAGAGGACATTTAGATCCAAGTATAACAGTAAAAGCGTTAGCTAAAGCATTAGAGAATAAAAAAGAAAAATTAGAAGAAAAAACAATTAGGTTATATAATTTTGACGAAAAAGTTCATAAAGCTACCAAAGCTTTAATCCAATCATAAAGGTGAGTCCCTAAAACTAAACATGTAATATTACTGAAAACCAAACGTAAATGTGTGTACGAACTAACAATCCCCTTTTTTTTGGCTGCCTTTCTTTGTAGCAACAAAGAAAAGTGTGAGAATTTTAAAAGAAGTGGGGATGCTCAAACAAACATTATAAGGTACAGGTCAAGAAAATTAGTTTGATATAATGACTAATATTTACTCATTATAATCATTAACATAAGCATTATCATTGCTTGGAGGATAATTTTTCTATTTTATTATTCTATTTTTTTAAAAAAAATATTACTTCTTCAGTAAAAAATATTGCTGTGTTAACATAACAAAAATTTTGAATACATTTTTTTTATTTTTTTTAACGTTAATTAAGTTGAAAAAACGTTTAAATTTTTCTAAAAAAGGGGAATAAGTTAATATACCATTTATGTTATGGTGTAATGCGTGTTGATGTAACTATGAAATTTATAATGTGTAAGGTGTTTTTATAATGGGTGGAGCAGGGCGGGCTGGATCAGGATTATCACCAAGAAAACCAAGAAAACCAGGAAAACCAGCAGCACCAGGATCAGCAACAGCACCAGCAGCACCAGCAGCAGTACTAGCACCAGCAGTACCATCACAACCAGCAGCAGTACCAGCACAACAAGCAGCAGTACCAGCACCACTAACTGAAGTAAATCTTGCAAAACATGATCTAGACAGTACTGATGGAAAGGGTCCTTATAGTGCTCGAAATTTACAAAGTCTTGATAGTGCTCGAAATCCTAAAAGTCCTGATAGTGCTCAAGGTGGTACTGTTAGTGAATTTGATACTAGGTCTAATCCAGAGATATATAGTTCGCAAGTTCAAGGTGGTAAGCAAGAAGATAAGCAAAAAGATAAGCAAAAAGATGTCTTTGTTACAAGACAAGTTTCCTATACAGGGGTTAAACTAACAACAATTCCTGAGGATTTAAAAAATCGTTACACGGAGCCTGCGCAAGTTTGGAGCGAAATTAAAACGATCTTATTAGATTCAGATGTTTTTAATTTAGAAGACATAAAGAATTTTGGAAATTCAATTAAAATTGATAATGATGTTTATGGATATGAAAATTACTCTGATAAAAGTTCAAAACAACTCCAATTACATAAAATTTTCTTTAAGAATGTTATTCCTGGTGTTAAAGGAGGGGTTTATAGTAAATCCGATAAAGAGGTTGGAACCATTGAAGATTGTTTACAAATATTAGCTCTTTTGACACGAAAACTTAATGAACCAGCTTATTTAGAAAACAAGGTAAAGGATTATGAACGAAAAGGAAGAATGTGGAGCAATGAAAAAAAACAAAAGAAGATTAAAGGATTTTATGATAAATTAGCTCAACTTTCTTTTTTAATTTGTAATTGTAATAAGAAGGATCCTCCTCCTTTATCAACTGAGTCTTATGAGCCTTATTTGGATGATGACAAATCTGGAAATCTTAATAAGTTTTATTCATCAATTTGTCGAAAATATGTTGAAAGAGTTCAGTTTAATAATGGGGGGAGTGGAGAAATAGATTTATTAAAACTTACTGAAGACGAGCAAATTGCAGAAGCTATTAATTGGGAAGAGTTTCTTACAGATTTTTTTGCATCACAAAGTATGCGGTTAGATGTTACACAAAAAACAGGTAATAGCAAACCTGAAGATTTTAATGCTGCGGTTAGAGAGGCTGCTAAAAATATTCAAACGTACATGTTAACACACAAAGATTTTGGGCCGCTCCAATCGGAAGAATTGGGTATAGAACGTCGTAGGATAAATGGAGGAAACACTTATGTTTTAGATGCTCGTGACCTTAACTCAGGCGGGTTTTCTGAGTCTGGTTCTATAAAACGTAAAATGAATGAAGCTATAGTAGATATGGCAAAAAAGCGGTATATGATAAGCTCTTTTGTTAATTCTGATCNTCGTNGTGATCCGGCTATANATAGTATTTNTGAATTTTTTGAAAAGCAGGCTANANATNAAGACAACTTTAAATTTCCTGAGCTTTTTTCANAGGCTTTAAGGCGTTTTAACGATGATACTGCTTTTGATAACGCTAAAAAAGCTGCTGATGCTGCTGAAGCTGCTGCTAAAGATGCTGCTGAAGCTACTAAAGCTGCTTTTGATAAAGCTGCTGCTGCTGCTGATGCTGNTGCTGTTCAAGCTGATTCTACTGCTTTAACTGCTTTAGCTGCTGAAGCTGAAGCTGAAGCTGAAGCTGCTAAAGCTAAAGCTGAAGCTGCTAAAGCTGANGCTGCTAAAGCTGCTGATGCTGCTCATAAGCTTAAAATTGATCACTTTACAGGCTGTGTTACTGTACTATTGGAAAGTAAAGATGAAATTTGCAAACAAAACCCCACTATAGGAAATAAATACTCTGATATAAAAGCCCTATTTGATGATCCAATAACGTTTTTTGATGATAGTGACACAGATAACTCAGATCTAATTTCGTCTTTAGACACATTANNTCCAGCAATGAAAGCTGATTATCAAACAATGAAAGCTGATTATCAAAAATCTAGAGCTACATTCAAAGTTGCAGATCATTTAAATAAAAAATTAAATGAATCTTCAGATAAACGTTGGATTATCCAAAATAAAGATGAAGTAATTTGTATTAATAGGTATGCACAGGACGAGTCTTCTGATAAACAAAATCCTTTAGATNAANNAAATCCTTTATATGTATTAACTAAGTTTAGGAAATTTAATGACAAAGAAATTAACACTATATTAACCAATTCCGGTATAAATTTATCCAATATAACAAGTATGTTACATGGCAGCGTATTGAATGATAAAGGACAACTTATCATTGAAAATAAGGAGGATTTAAAAATAAAACTTGAGCAGGTATTGGTTGATACAGNAATTATCAACAAAGATAGGATAGATATNAGTAAGTTTGCTGATAATTTATTTAATGCTAGATTGGAACCTAATTCAGGATTTTGTTTTCGTAAAGATCAGAAGATTCCCGANAGTAAGGATTTTGAAAACATATTGATTAATGGTTTAGCAAAAGGTCATGATAAAATTCCTGTTAGAATTTTAAATGCTGGAAGTTGGTTGAGTGAACTTGATGGTAGGATCACTTATAATAAAGGTGGGGAGATTACTTATGAAAGACCCGCTGTTGTTACAGCAAAAGAAGTTGCAATAGTTTCTGCTGGTGCTGTTGCTGGTGCTTCTGTTGTTGGTGGTTTAGTGGCTGGGAGTATTTTTACACTTGGTACTCTTCCTGCTGTTCTTGCTGCTCTTGCTGTTGGTGGTGGTATTGTTGCTAGTGGTGCTGAGCTTGGTTTTGTTATGTCTTCTGCATTATCAAAAAAATATTATAAACGTGCTGATCGTGTTAATCTGATGGACTTGGGCCAATTGAATAATCCAACTCAACAAGCAATGTACGTCGCAAATATGGAAAGGCAAAATTATAACGAGCACTTTTTAACACAACTTGGTTATAAATATAGGAAAGTTAATGAAAAATTTGAAATATACACAGGATTCGACGGTAAATCTGATCAAAAGGTTGTTGATGAGGCTGAAGAGAAGGCTGAGGAATTCAATAAAACGTATGATGAAGGTAAGCAGAAATATCAAGAAATAGTAACAGAATGTAATTTACAAAGTAATAAAATAGTTGATGATAAGAACAGATTCCTCGTAGATGTAGATAAAAACACGGAAAGATTAGACATTTACACAAAATTTTATAAGGATGGTCTAAATAAGGATGGTCTAAAATATATTTCAGATAGTGATAAAGAAATTCAAGATTATGTTTCAGAAGCTTTAGGAATAGACTTACAGAAATTGAAATCTTTGAAAGATGACGTTAGAAATCTTGAAACTAAGTTACCTGGTATAAGTAAACGTCTCGAGGAAGCTAAAAAAGCTGCTGCTGCTGCTGATGTTGTTGATAAAAAAGCTGCTGCTGCTAAAGCTGATGCTGAAGCTGATCAAGCTGCTGCTGAAGCTGATCAAGCTGCTGCTGAAGCTGTTCAAGCTATTGCTGATGCTAATAAAGCTGCTGCTGTTAAAGCTGTTGATGCTAAAGCTGCTAAGGAAGTTACTGTTGCTGCTAAAGCTGCTGCTGTTAAAGCTGCTGATGCTATTAAAGCTGCTGATGATGCTATTAAAGCTGCTGATGATGCTGCTAAAGCTGCTGATGATGCTGCTAAAGCTGTTGATGCTGATCCTGCTGCTGCTGATGATGCTGCTGCTAAAGCTGCTGCTGCTGCTGCTGCTGCTGCTAAGGCTGCTTTTGAAAAAGCTGAAATTGATGATAATCTTAGAAATGCTAGAGATAATGTTGATAAACATATTAAGGAATGCCTTAAACTTTATCAAGAATATTCTTCGAAAGCTGCTGATCAGGCTGATGAATTTTCTATAGCTGTTAGTGATGATGCAAAAAAGGTTCAAGATGCTCAAAAGGGACTTGTTTCTACTCAGAAAAAACTTGATGAAGCTGCTAAAGTTGCTGAAGCTGCTAAAGTTGCTGAAGCTGCTGCTGCTACTAAAGCTGCTGCTGCTAATCAAGCTGCTGCAGAGGCTAAAGAACAAATAGAACAAGCAACTACAGCTCGTGATGCTGAATTTGCTGCTGCTAAAGCTGCATCTGCTAAAGTTGATGCTAAAGCTAAAGCTAAAGTTGTTGAGAAGCTTAAAGTCCTTCTTAGCAATAAAACTATAGTTCGTGATGATGTAGAAAAAGAAGCTGATAATGATAACGCTAAAAATGCTTGTATTTTTGCTTTTAGAGCTTCTATGTGGGATCAAGCTTCAAAAAACCTCTTAAATTCCGAATTTAAGAAGTATGAATCACGTAAAAAAGGAGCTGATGATACATATCACAAAGATCTTGAGTACAAGAAAGCTCTTGATCGTTATATAGACATAAAGACAAACAAATTGAAAGATGTTCAGAATTCTATAAAAAAGACTAAAGAAGTGATATCAACACTACCTTTTAAAGCCTGGAATGAAAAACAAAGTGAGAAAATTTCAGCAGGGTTAAGAGATGAACAAACAAAGATCCTTAAACAACTACAACAACAAGAACAAGGTTATAAGTTATCAATGCAAAAAGCATTTGATAATTTATTATTTGCTATTGCTGATCGTGAAGGCGTTTTATTGAAATTGTCACAAGGAGATGAAGGAATTATAGCAGCAGGATCATCACCACCACCAGCACCACCAGCAGCATCAGCAGCAGCAAAAGCAGCAAAAGCAAAAGTAGAAAGCAAAGAAGCCGCACCAGCAACAGACGAAGGAACAGCACAAAAAACTGAAATTGCTCGCCATGATGGAGTAGTACCAACAGCACCAGATTTAGCAAGAGAAGCAATAAAAGTAGCAAAAGAAGCAGCAAGAGAAGCAATAAAAGAAGCAGCAAGCGAAGCACAAGCAGCAGCAAACGCAGGAGCAAAAGCAGCAGATGAAGTAACAAAATTATCAGGAGCATTAGCAGAAGCAAAGGTAGAAGAAGCAACAGCATCAAGAACAGAAGCAGAAGGAAGAGCAGAAATAGAAGCAAAAGAAAAAGAAGTAATAGAAGCAGCAAAAAAAGCAATAGCAGCAGAAGAAGCAGCAGATGCAGCAGCAAAAAAAGCAATAGAAGCAATAGAAGCAGCCAAAGAAGCAGCAAGATTATTAGCAGCAGANGAAGCAACAGTAGTAGCAGAAGCAGCAGAAGAAGCAATAGCCGAAGTAAAAGCAGCAATAGATGAAGTAAGCGCAGCAGTAAAAGAAGCAACAGCAGAAGAAGAAAAAGCAAGCGAAGCAGCAGAAGCAGCATTAAGAGTATAAAAAATATCAATATAAATATTATTATGCTTAAATACTTTAATTACGTATTTATTGCAAATACCCATATTTCATAATCAGCTAAGTTACAATTATGATGGTGGTATTGTAATTGAAATCCTGTTTCATAAAATGGTGTGGGATCAGTTAAATTTCTGTATATTACTTGTTTAGTTGTTTTTTGGGTCGCTAAATAGGTACATAATGATCGTAATGCAGTTTCTTGGTATACCCCATAACAATAGATTATATCGTAGGATGCTATGATACTTTCATGTTCTTGTAATGATCCTGTGTATAGTGTCGTTTTACTAGTCATATCACAATGATTTATATTTTGGTGACATATTTTAATAAGATNAGGGTCTATATCAATACCAGCTAACGCTTTAAAAGGAAATTGATTCGCTTCTATTAAAATATTTCCTTTACCACACCCACAATCTATTAATGTTTTATTATTTATGGATCCACAGTGGTTTAAAATGGATGCTAATTGCCCAAATGGGCTGGTAATATAAAGGGGGGTTTGGTGGCTATGGTAAGAGCTTTGACTTGGCCAAAAATCTAAGCCTTGTTGCTGGTAATTCCAACAGGATAACTTTGTTTTAAACCATTGATAAATCCAATAGATTACATCGTAACTGGTATACCCAATTAGAGCTAAACAACTGATGCCTATGATACCTGTTCCCAAGAGCTGGGCTGTATTCATGATACAGACGTTTGAATCAGGTGTAGTAGGGCTGCTGGTGTGGGCGTTGCTAAGGTTGTAATATGCTGAAAACCAGCTTTTTCTAAGGCTGTNGCAGTTTGGTTTCCTAAGGCAATCATGGGATTGGTTTTTGGCCAATGTTTATGTTTGCAATAGCTTGTAACAGCAGATGGACTAAATATCACAATCCAATCCTTAGGGGTAATCGTTAGATAATCACAGGATCTAGATTGGGTTTGGTATAGGCTTATTTGGTTTACTATTGCACCTTTTTGTTCAGTATTTTGTTTTAACATTTTATCAGCTTCAGAAGACGTGGGATATAANATGGTTTTTCCTTGTAATGTGTTTGGTAANCTGGCCACTACACCCGCTTGATCATGTTGTGTTGCTTGGATATCTGGGTTTAAGCCATTGTCTTGTAACGCTTTGGTTACGTAAGGGCCTAACGATACAATGGTTTTTTGTGCTAAATGGCGGGTATCTAACCCTAAGTCTAAGATGGCTTTAATACTATATAAAACACCGGTTGCTGATGTAAAAATAATATAATCACTTTCTGTGATATGTGATGCGGTTAACCCATGGTTTGTTTGATAAATTGTTTCAATAACAGGGGCATGAACAACATCGATGTTGTGGTTTTGTAATGGGTTTAGCCAATGATCACACTTACCTGTTTGTCGACACAAAATAATACGGTTATGAAATACGGTTTTATAAAACCATGCACAGGTTTTTGCACAGCTTACAACCTCGCCAATAATTAATAGAACCGGTGTTTCAAGGGGGTGTTGTGTGGCTATATTAATGATGGTTCCTAAGGTAGCTTGAATACTTTTTTGATCGGGATACGTCGCTTTTGATAATAATGCAATGGGTGTTTGTGTATTAAAATGAGCACACTCAATGAGTTTTGGTATTAATAGGTCTAATTGATGATAACCCATTAAGCATACTAGGGTATCAGTTGTTGGAATATCTTCAGCTGATTTACCTTTAATTTGTGTGCCTGTCATAAAGGCAACCGAACGAGATATCTGACGATGGGTTAAGGGAATACCAGCATAACCTGGTCCCGCAATAGCAGAACTCACTCCGGGAACAATTTCATAATTTATACCATGTTGAGTTAACCATTCCATTTCTTCGCCTAATCGTCCAAAAATAAAAGGATCTCCACCTTTTAATCGCACAACGATATTACCCGCGTTAGCTAACGTTACCATTTTTTCATTAATTTCTTTTTGGGTAATAGAATGTTTTCCTTTTTCTTTTCCTACATCAATAATNGTTGCGTTTGCTTGGCATTGTGATAATAAGTGTGGATGTGCCAAATGATCCGCTAATACAACATCAGCTTGTTTTAAAATTTGCAGTCCTTTTACCGTGATTAAATCCGGATCTCCAGGCCCTGCTCCCACAATATAAATCATACCCTTTGTCATGTTTGTTTACGTTATACTAGCTTTTATTTGATGACTCAAATCCCTTATTTTTTCCTTTATTATAGGGGTATTACCATGAATAACGTGTTTATTAAACGTTTTACAGGCTTTATCTGACCAACAGGCTGTTAGACTAACACGATTTGCTTGCTTTGTGGCATATACGCCTAACGGATAATCACAGCTTAAACCAATAGATTTAATTACCGCTTGTTCATACAAGGCTAATTCTTGTTGTAGCTTATCATTTAAAATCTCTAGAAAGGGGTTTAAATGGCTGTCTGAGCGTTTTTTTTGTATTACAACAACTCCTTGGCCAGGAGCAGGGATGATTTGGTTAGGATCGCATATTAAACTTATTTCGTTTTCACGTTGTAGCCGTATTAAGCCTGCTGTGGCTAGCATAAGAGCATCAGCGTAGCCGTTTTGGCATTTTTGGATACGGGTATCGATGTTACCTCGAATGGGTTTGATGGTAATATCAGGTCGATATTCTTTTAATAAAATCTGACGTCTTAAGCTTGATGTTGCTAGGGTGATTCCTGTTGGCAGGTCTGCTAATGATGAATACGATTGGCCATTTGTCATAATGATACAATCGGTTACGGCTTCTGCAGGGCAAAAGGCGATAAGTTCGGTTTGATCTTCGAGGGTTGTTGTTACATCTTTTAGGCAATGCACAGCACAATCAATGGACCCTTTTAGGAGTTCTTCTTCGATGGCTTTAATAAAAACGCCTTTTCCACCTAGTTCATGTAAGGGTTGTGTTTGATTATGATCCCCAGCCGTTGTAATGGGAATAAGCTCGATTTTTAGGTCAGGAAATTGTGTTTTAAGACGTGTTTGAATGGTAGTAGCTTGTTGTAAGGCTAATGTTGATTGACGGGTTCCTATTTTAAGTGTTTGAGACATGGGTTTGTTTGTATAAAAACCATTTCATAATATTGGCTAATTCTTCATCAATGATGGCGTTTACTTTTGATAATTCTCCCATTTTTTTCTTAACGTTAATATTAGCAACTTCTTTTAAACCATCAACATTAATTAAGGTTGTTTTTGCTTGGTTTTCTAGTTCAGGATTAATGTTACGTGGTAATCCTAAATCAATCATTAAATAAGGTTTTTGTGTGTCAAAGTGTTGTTGATTAAATAATGGTTCTCGTACAGATGTTGCACAGATAATAATGTCAAAGTGTTTAATAGAATCTGTGATGGTTTCAAATGAAATGCTGTTAACATCATGATCAGTTGTTAATGTATCAATGATGGCTGATGTTCGGTTACAAAGGGTAACATCAGGATGTCCTAAGGCATATAACTTTTTAAAACAACGTGTTCCCATGGTTCCCATACCAACAATACAAATTGATTTAGAAAAGTAATCTAGTTGTGTTTGACGAATGGCTTCAATGGCAATAGAACTTACCGAATAAGCACCTCGACTAATGTCTGTTTCTGTTCGTACTCGTTTGCCAACACTAATAGCCGTTTGAAAACATTTGTTTAAAATAGCTCCTGTTAACCCTTGTTTTGCAGCATGTTCATAGGTTTGTTTAATTTGAGTTAAAATTTCATTTTCTCCAAATACCATGGATTGGGTACCCGATACCACATCTAATAAATGATGAATTGTTTCTTCTTGGTCATGGTTTTTAAGTAAAGATGTGACGGTGTTTTCAGATACTTTTTTTTGTTTTGCTAAGGTTTTAATTAACCAGGTTTTGGCATCATCTAAATTTTTGGCAACCAGATAACATTCAACACGGTTACAGGTTGTTAAGATAATACATTCTTCAATTACGGTTGATGAGCGAATTTGATCATACAAAAGCTGCTTCCCGTCTTTATTTAAAAAGATCGGTTCAATGTTTTTGATGGCTGTTTGCGTATGATCTACGCCCAATAAGCCTAGTGCCATCAGTCGATTGTACCTATTTAGCCCATCTTTTACAATAGATCTCTAGTTATTGATAGGTTGTTTTTCTGTTTATTGTATCTTTTGTTTTTAATTTTCACTGGGTATACTAACGGTTATGGATCGTCTTACGTCACAAAAATTGTTTAAACAAGCTCAAGAATCCTTGGTTGGAGGCGTTAATAGTCCGGTTCGAGCATATCAAGCGGTTGAAGGAGATCCGGTTTTTATTAAACAAGGATCAGGTTCTCATGTAACCTGTGAAGATAATCAGTCTTATATTGACTATGTATTATCTTATGGCCCACTTATTTTGGGGCATGCTCATCCTGCTGTTTTAGCTAGCTTAGCTAAGACGATGCAAGCAGGAACAACGTTTGGGGCACCTACTCAGTTGGAAACACAATTAGCAGAGACCATTAAATTATTTTATCCTTATGTTGATAAGGTTCGTTTTGTTAGTTCGGGGACCGAGGCTTCTATGAGTACGATTCGGGTGGCACGTGGTGTTACTAAGCGATCGATTGTTGTTAAATTTAAGGGTTGTTATCATGGACATGTTGATTCTTTGTTAGTGTCTGCGGGTTCGGGTTCAGCTACGTTGGGGGTTGCTGATAGTGCGGGTGTTTTATTAGATTCTGTCTCTCATACGGCTGTTTTAGATTATAATAACTCTCAGCAAATACAGGACTTTTTTAAAGAACATGGTGATGATGTTGCTTGTGTTTTGTTAGAACCTGTTGCAGGTAATATGGGAGTCATTGTTCCTGATTTAGAATTTATTAAGATATGTCGAGAGTGTTGTGATAATTTTGGATCTTTATTGGTGTTTGATGAAGTGATGTGTGGGTTTCGTACACAACGATCAGGAACTCATGAATGGATTGGGGTTGAACCCGATATGGTGATTTTAGGTAAAGTTATTGGTGGGGGTTTGCCATGTGGAGCGTATGCTGCTAAAGCTGATATTATGGATCATGTTGCCCCGTTAGGGCCTGTTTATCAAGCGGGTACTTTGTCGGGCAATCCGTTAGCCATGGCGGCTGGTTTAGCCACATTAACGGCATTAAAAGATGGTTCTATATTTGAGACGGTAAATCGTTATACGGCCGATTTAGCTAATGGTATTCGTGAGAGTATTCAATCTTGTGGTATTCCTGCTTCTATCAGTCAAAAAGGGTCGATGTTTACGTTATTTTTTACGGAACAGTTACCACAGACGTTTACGGATGTTCAAACCTGTGATTTTGATCGATTTAAACAGTTTTTTCATGCTATGTTAGATCAGGGAATCTTTTTACCTCCATCTCAATATGAAGCTTGTTTTACATCAGGCGTTCATGATGATAAGGATTTAAGTAATACGTTGAACTCAATTAACTATGTATTAACAATGTTTAAAGATTCTGTATAAAGGGAATTTGATAGTAACTCTTTAAAGTGTTGTAAAAGACTCTTATAATAGTAGGGTAAATTATCAAATATGAATAAGATGAAAGTAAATGTTTTAGTTATTATTTTTTTGTTGGGCTTTTCAACAAGTTTATGGGCTGTTGCTGCAGAACCTGATGGAAGTCGTTCAGAATATGATGAAGCTGTTGAATTAGAGTCTCAAGATACTCAAAAAAAGGATGTTGTTGATACGCCAGAGACTAGTTTAGAACAACCTGTCGAATCGCTTGATACGTTTGATACGGATAATTCAAGCAAAACAGTTGTTAAAGATAATCGTTCTGATGATGCTACTGTTGATATGATGATGGCAGATGTTGAAGAAGTAAGTGTGGAACTTGATGATGATATTATAGAAGTTTTAGAAGAATATGAGGGTTTAATTAAACGAAAACAATTTACCAAAGCTAATGAAGTTCTAACTAGTATTCCGATTGGTGCTTTAAATAAAAATCAACGGCGGCAAAAGAAAATGCTTAATGTTTTTGAGAAAATTGCTGCTGATCAAGCTGAGAATGAGCGACAATTTGGTAAAGATGAATCGTTGGATCAATCTGTTATGAAAACAATAAAACGGTTACAACGTCAGGCAAAAGTTTATATTTTAGAAGGAAGAACGGTTTTACCGCGTGACTTGTTAATTCAATCTCTTTATTTAGATCGTAAAAATTATTTGTCGAAACAATTGTTAGATCGATGTTTACAGTTACCTTTAGGATCTTATCAAGTTGAAAATATTGAAAAGAAATATTGGAATAATTCTTTAATAGAATTAAGAAGTGGGTTTCCTTCAAAATCAGTTGATTCGTTACAAATGTTGGCTAATTTTGATCCTGAAAATCCAATGATTTTTGAACGTATGGGTTCAGCTTTTTATATGTCTGGTCAGGTTAAAAAGGCTGTCGAGGCTTGGAAACGTGCTTTATATTTAAGTCCAGAACGAAATGATTTAAAAGAGTTTATTGTTAATGCTGAAAAAGAAGTGGAGCGACAAGAAAAACTATCAAAAGCTTATTTTGACAGTAAAAAGAAGAAAAGTGATACAGGATCAGTTCAATCTGATGTGCCTATGCAGGTGTTACGGGTTGTTAATGATTCCAATACAGCCTTTAGTTATGCTCAAGAAGTTCGTCAACAGTTGGGTAAAGGTGTTAATGTGGTTGTAGAAGAACTTGATAATGGTAAATGGGCTGTTAAAGTTCCAATCAAAAAAAAATAAGGGGTTAGTATGAAAAAAATAATTATTTTTATTCTTTGTTTATTATGTTTTTCACAGTGTTTATTTGCTGCATCAGATCGATATTTAATAGAAGATAATTTAACTGGGATTGCTCAGCAAACATTAGATGCTATGTTTGGAAAAAATAATTTTATTGTTCGTGTTCAAGTTCAGATGACAGATTCAAAATATAATGTTCGGTATACTAAAGAATCAAATCCGCAACAATCAAAATCAAAATCTAATAAAGAGGGGGAGCAAGTTTATATTTTACCTGGGGTTCCAGCTTTAAAAAATATTGCACCTGATTCTTTAAAACAGCTTCCTTATGATTCGGTTACAACGTTAACGGAACCTAAAATTAAACGTATTCTTGTTAAGGTTTTAGTGAATAAGTCTTACCCACGTAGTCAGGCAAAAAAAGCAGAAAAGGCTTTAAAAGATGTTTTAGCGATGAAAAGTGGTCGGGATAAAATTAAGATGGAATATACAAAATTTTATGAGGATCCTAACGAAAAATCTCAAAATATTACTATTTTACCAGGTCCAGAAAAAATTATGTCATTAGGTAATTTGTTTAATGTTCTTATTATTTTATTATTTATTATTTTTATTTTTATTTATAGTCGCTATCAAAAGTTATTATTAGCAAAAGAAGATTCATCAGATTCAGGGGGTCCTTCCATTAGTGTTAATCCTAACTTAGAACTTCCAGAAGGCTTAGGTGGAGGAAGTAATGGATCGGATATGAGTATTAATATGAATGCTGATGTTAAACGATATTTTGATTTTGTGACTCAAAATAATATTTCTGATTTTATTTTTCTTATTAAAAGTCAGAACTTAAAACCTGATTATATTAGTTTAATTATATCGTTTTTAGCGCCTAATTTATCAGCTAAAATTTTAAATAGTTTGGAACCTAAGGTACAAGCTCAGGTTACAGTTTTATTAACTGAGCAACGGTTAGGAAAAAAAGATTTGTTGGATAAATTAGAGAAGAAGTTAAAATCTGATGTTGAATGTTTTGTTGGTGGAGATGATAAAGTAGCTGATCTTTCTGAATCATTATCTAATAAGCAACGAAAAGAAATTACACAATTTTCTAAAAAAATTAATCCAAAAGGGTATAAAAAGTTACGTCCGCATATGGTTTTGTTTGACGATATTCTTCTTTTAGATGATTCAGAGTTACAATTTGTTTTATCGGATTTAAACTTAGAACAACTTGCTACAGCTTTAGTTGGTGCTGATCAAGGGTTGTTTTCAAAAATTAATGATAATTTAACAAAAGGTGCCCGAGATATGGTTGGACAGTATTTAGAGCTAAAAAGTGAGTCTTCTAATGAATCTCATATTGAAAGTGCTCAAGATGCTATAATAAAAGTGTTAAGGAAGTTAGATGCTCAAGGAAAAATTAAATTGGCTGATAAATTAAAGACAGCATAAGGAGATAATATGAATTTAAATATTTTTGTAGGTCTTTTTATTGCTTCTTTAGCGATTTATTTAGGAGCTCCTGATGTTCGTAATGATATTACGGTTTATTTGCAGTTTAATGCTTTTTTATTGGTTTTTCTGGGTACGTTTGGATCGACGTTAATTAGTACGTCTTTTGCTGATTTTCGTGGGTTATATGTTTTGTTTATTAGTTTGTTTTTTAGAAAGAAACGATTTTTGTCGCCAGTTGATGCTATTAAAATTATGGTGGATTTATCAGATCAAATTCAACATATTTCTCGACAATCTTTACCTGATAAAGTCGTTCATTTAAAGGATGCTTATTTGTCTAAAAGTATGGATATGGTTGCAGCAGGTTTGGATAAAGAGTTTGTTTTAGATGCGTTATATACGGATATTGATGAACTTAGAAATAGACATTCTAAAAAGATTTCAGCTGTTCGTACTATGGGGTCTTTTGCTCCTATGTTTGGTATGGCTGGTACGGTTATTGGGGTTATTCAGGTTTTAAAAAATGTTACTGATATTGAAAATATTGTTGCAGGGATGGCCTTAGCTTTGTTAACTACTTTATATGGTTTAATTTTTACATCTATTTTATTTCTTCCTTTAGCGAATAAGTTACAAGCTTTAAGTGAAGAAGAAGTGTTATCAAAACAAATTATTAGTCAAGGTACGGAAATGGTGTTAGATAAGGAAATACCGCTTAAAGTTGAAAAGTATTTAACTGCTTATTTGGAATCGAGTCAGCAAGATAATCTGTTTAAAAAGAAATAGGGGACCACATTGCCAAAACGTAAGTTACAAGTTAACAAGCAATCTGGGGGTGATGGAGGTGCTAGTGAGGTTCAAACAATTTATGCTGATTTAGTTACTTTTGTTATGATGTTATTTATTTTGTTATTTGTTTTGTCTTATAATGACGAGAAATCACAGGACTTTATTACAGAACTACAAATTAAATTTGGTGAAGAAGTAGAAGATAAACAACAAACATTAACTACGGATGCGTTGTTGGTTAGTAAAATTAATCATTATATTAAAAAAGAAGATTTATCTGAGTATGCTCATGTTGTTGTTGATGAGTATCGGGTTAAAATGATTTTAAATCCACCTATTTTGTTTGATAGTGGTAAGGTTGCGATTAAACAAGCTGGTAAAAAAGTTTTAGCGGGGGTTGGTGATATTTTTGATAATGTTGTTAATCCTTTGGAAATTGAGGGACATACGGATAATGTTCCTATTAATACAGAAGAGTATGCTTCCAATTGGGAATTATCATTTTTTAGAGCTTTTTCGGTTGTTAAATATTATATTTTTTCACGTGGCTATGATCCTGTTAGAATGACGGCGAAAGGATTTGGTGAATATCGTCCTATTGTTGATAATAGTACAGTTTTGAATCGTGCTCAAAATCGGCGTATTGAAATTAATGTTATTCGTATTACGGAAACAGATGATTTTGATGATGCGTCTTATTAGTTATTAAGTTACTATTTATTAAATTTATAAGATTTTTTTATGATGTGTTGTTATGGCTTCAATATTATCATATAAATCTTTCAATTTTATGCTAGGAGCTATTATTATAATGCTTGGTTTTTACATTTTTATTTGGATTAACAGAGTGTTGGGTTTATCTAAAGATTGGGGAATTTAGAAAATCATCGTTAGTTTCAGTTTGGCTTAATAGTTTTATTAGTTCTTCTGTTGCAGATTCAGAATCGATATTTTTTCGTAATAAATAGGCCTTTTTAAGAATATCATTGGGGATTAGTAATTCTTCTTTTCGTGTTCCAGAATTAATGATATCAATGGCTGGAAAGATACGTCGATTGGCTAAACGTCTTTCTAGATGCAGTTCCATATTACCTGTTCCTTTAAATTCTTCATAGATAATGTCATCCATTCTGGATCCTGTATCTACTAATGCGGTTGATATAATGGTTAAACTACCTCCATTTTCAATGTTTCTTGCTCCTCCAAAAAATCGTTTTGGTTTATGAAGTGAACTTGGATCTAATCCTCCTGATAATGTTCTACCGGATGGTGGTACAACTAGGTTATAGGCTCTTGCTAAACGCGTGATACTATCTAGTAAGATCACAACATCTTTTTGAGCTTCAACAAGTCTTTTAGCACTTTCTAATACTAATTCAGATATTCTTACATGTTGCTCGGGGGGTTCATCAAAGGTTGAATAAATTACTTCACCATTTACAGATCGTTCCATATCGGTTACTTCTTCAGGTCGTTCATCAATTAATAATACTTTAATGATTACTTCAGGATGATTAATGGAGATGCTATTAGCGATTTCTTTTAAAATACTAGTTTTTCCTGCTTTTGGGGGTGATACGATCATGGATCGTTGACCTTTTCCTATGGGGCTTAACATATCAATGATACGGCTTGAAATAGGAGTTTGGTCAGTTTCTAGTTTTAGTTGGGTATCAGGATAAATAGGTGTTAATTGTGAAAAATGAGTTCGTGTTTTTGTATTAGTCGGATCTTGTTCATTAATGGTTTCTATGTGTAATAATGAAAAGTATCGTTCATCTGCTTTTGGCGGACGAATTTCTCCCAGAATAATGTCTCCGGATGATAGGTTGAATCGACGAATTTGTGCTTGTGACATATAAATGTCGTAGGCACTTGGTAAATAATTTTCTGTTCTTAAAAATCCGTATCCATCAGGTAATATTTCTAATATCCCATAGGCAATAATAATTTCATCTGCTTCAACTTTTTTTGTTAAAATCTTTTGAAATAATTCTTCCTTATTTAATAATTCAGGGCTTTCTATTTTTTTTACTTCTGGTAATTCTAGTAATTTTTGTAATGATGTTGATTTTAAAGTATTTAAACTCGTCGATGGTTGTAATATGTTTTTTTTAGATTTTGTTTCTTGTGTTTCTTGTGTTTCCTGTGTTTCTTTTAGGTTCTTTTTTTTATCATTACTCTGATTTTTTTTTGTCATTATTATATACCTTTTTTATGATAATTCTTGGTCTTTTTTTTGGATTCTTATGATGTTTACACTGTTTTTTTTCTTCTTAAACATAAATTTTGTGTTTTGGGTTGTATTGTTTTTTGCTATATTTTGCTTGATTTGGTATATTAACAATAGTTCTATGGTTTATTCTTTGCTTTATATTGTTGCTTTTTTTACTTTATTTAATGCTTTTGGTTTAGCTAGTTTCGCTGAAGAAGGTGTGGTTGTATCTGATTCTGTTGTCACCTCTTCTGTTGTTGAGTTAGATATGTCTCATATGGATTTCTTCTCTAAAGACTTAAAGTCTTTAGAAACTACTTTAGAAGTCAAAAATTATGTGGATAGTCTTGATATTCTTGAAAAAGTTAGAGATAGAATCCAATTTCAGCAAAACCGTGTTATGTCTTCTTTTTTCCCTTTATCTTTAGAGGGATGGTCTTTAAAAAAGAAGGAAAGTATTATTGATAATGAGCTGGCTAATACAGATTATGGTGTTATTTTTACACAAAGTTATTTTAATAAGCAGGGACATACTATCGAAATTAATGTTGTTAATGCTGAAGAATTAATTCGAGATTATAACGATTTATTTAATAACCCTGGGTTGGTTAGGGGGATGGGGAATACTCATATTATTGATCAAAAGGGATATAAGACAATTGAAACGGTTTTTGATGATGTTAAACACTATGAACAAAATATTGTTTTATCTAATACTGTTATTATGACTTTAATTGCTATTGGTATTGATGATGTTAGTATTTTGAATAATTTTATTGAATTTGTTGATATTGAAGCGTTAGATTTATATTTAAATTAAAATGTAATATGGAGTCACTATCATTACTATGATAAAATCCGCAGTAATAGATTTTGCTCCTGTAGCTCAGTCGGTAGAGCGCATCCATGGTAAGGATGAGGCCGTCGGTTCAAATCCGATCGGGAGCTCCACTTAATAAAAAATATTTAAATAAGGAGAATATAATAAATGGCAAAAGAAAAATTCGAACGAAATAAACCACATGTAAATATCGGAACCGTAGGTCACGTTGATCACGGAAAAACAACGTTAACAGCCGCCATTACAAAGGTATTATCATCTGCTGGTGGTGCTGAATTTAAGGCATATGATCAGATTGATTCAGCTCCTGAAGAAAAAGAAAGAGGGATTACGATAGCAACAGCTCATGTTGAGTATGAAACAGATAATAGGCATTATGCGCATGTTGATTGTCCAGGTCACGCTGATTATGTAAAAAACATGATTACAGGTGCGGCACAAATGGATGGGGGAATTTTAGTTGTAAGTGCAGCGGATGGTCCTATGCCACAAACAAGAGAGCATATTTTATTAGCAAGACAGGTAAATGTACCTTCATTGGTTGTTTTCTTAAATAAAACAGATCAAGTAGATGATCCGGAATTAATTGAATTAGTAGAGATGGAATTAAGAGAGTTATTAACAAAGTATGAGTTTCCAGGAGACGATATACCATTTGTGCAAGGGTCTGCATTAAAAGCATTAGAAAGTAGTGATAATAGTAAAGATAATGCTGATGTAAAATGTATCTGGGATTTAATGGATCAAGTAGATCAGTATATACCAATTCCAGAGCGAGCAACGGATAAGCCATTTTTGATGCCAGTAGAAGATGTATTTAGTATTACAGGGCGAGGAACTGTAGGAACAGGACGTGTAGAAAGAGGTGTGGTTAATGTTAATGATGAAGTCGATTTAGTAGGAATGGCAGAAGAGATACGAAAAGTAACGGTAACGGGTGTAGAGATGTTCCGTAAGTTATTAGATCAGGGAGAAGCTGGAGATAACGTTGGTATTTTATTAAGAGGGATAGAAAGAGAAGAATTATTAAGAGGACAGGTATTAGCTAAAGCAGGTTCAATTAAACCGCATACAAAATTTAAAGCAGAAGTTTATGTCTTGAAAAAGGAAGAGGGTGGAAGACACACTCCATTTTTCAAAGGATATAGACCACAGTTTTATATTCGAACGACAGATGTAACTGGATCCGTGATATTACCAGATGGAGTAGAGATGGTAATGCCTGGTGATAATATTTCAATTGATGTTGAATTGATTATACCTGTAGCATGTGAAGAAGGATTACGATTTGCAATACGAGAAGGTGGCCGAACAGTTGGTGCTGGTGTTGTAACCAAGATTATTGCGTAATTTAAAGCGTTTTTTTTAATTCGTGTAAAAAGGGTTTCGATTTCGAAACCCTTTTTTTTTGATAGGATATTGCTTTATTATATGTGTGCTTTTAGCAATAACAATTAAAGAATAGTTTAAATTTTGTTTAGGTTAAATGATGTTTGCCTAATATAAATTTTGGTTGTTTTCTTGTATAGTATGATTATGAATTTAGATCAATTAAAGGATTCTTTAGTAGGTTCTGTACATAATGATTCAGAGTTTTTATCACATTATTCTGCTGATAAATCTTATCTAGATCCTGTGTTACCTTCATTGGTTATTGTGCCTGAATGTGAAGCTGATATTGAATATTTATTAGCGTATGCTAATGCTAATAACCAACCTGTTACGGTGAGGGGAGGGGGCTCTGGTAAATCGGGAGGTGCTATTCCTGAACTAAATGGGATTGTGGTTTCATTTGAAAAAATGACTGCTATTTCAACCGTAGATATTGCTAATCGTTGTGTTGTGGTTCAACCAGGGGCTATTTTAGATGATATTAAGCATGCTGTTGAAGAACAGGGGTTATGGTATCCTATTGATCCATCTAGTTCAGATTGGTGTACGATTGGGGGTAATGTTGCTGAAAATGCAGGGGGAGCTAATGCATTAAAATATGGAGTTACGGGGGATTATATTTTGGCTGTATCTGGTTTTTTTGGAAATGGAAAACCTTTTTCATTTGGACGTAAATGTCATAAGGATGTGGCTGGATATGATATTAAATCGTTGCTTATTGGCAGTGAAGGAACGTTAGGGATTATTACAAGTATTACGTTAAAACTGATTCCAAAACCTCGTTTTAGTCAATCATTTTGGTGTTCTTTTTCTTCTTTACAAGCGATTTGTCAATTTTTTCAAACACTTTCGGTATCATCGTATCAACTTTCGGCTGCTGAATGTATTCAACCGGCTTGTTTAGCCGCTGTTGCTTCGTATTTGGATGAGGATATTTCTTTTTTAAATGGCCCTGCGTTGTTATGTCGTTATGAATCTGATTCTCAGGAGGGGCTTGATCAGTTTCGTGATGTTTTGCTTGAACAGTGTAATGTGTTTGATGCTTCCTGTCATATGGAATCTGATGATTTATATTGGTTAGTGAGACGCTCTATTTCGGATGCTTTAGGAGATAGGTATCGGCATAAATTTTCTGAAGATATTACGGTTCCTTCAGGGGCTGTTAAGGATTATTTGGATTATATTCCTACTTTGGCAATAAAGGGGACGGTGATTGTGTGTTATGGTCATTTAGGGGATGGTAATATTCACACTAATATTTTAAATGAATCTTTGTCTGAAGAGGCTTGGGGAGTTGCTAAACGTAGCATGATTGATCAGATTATGGCTTATGCTGTTGAATTAGGGGGAACTTTAACAGGTGAACATGGTATAGGCTTAACTAAAAAGGATTATATGGATTCTTATTTTTCTGAGTATGAATTAGCTATTTTAAAAGGTGTTAAACGTGTTTTTGATCCCAATACTATTTTAAATCCATCAAAATTGTTTTAGTTATTCTGCCAATTCGAACATTTTTTCAATACAATGAATGGCTTTGTGTCGAGTTTCTGAGTCAATACTTATGTTTTGTGCTTCAGTTGGACTTTTTAAGACGGCTTCAATATTATCTAAAGAGTTGGCTTTCATGTATTTGCACATGGTACAGGTTCCTACGAATTTTTTGTTTGGAATTTCGGTTTGTAACCGGCTTGTTAGGCCACATTCAGTCAGTAAAAAATAGGAATCATGGCTAGTATCTTTTACATGATTAATAATTTGTGATGTGGATCCTGTATAATCAGCACGATCAACAATGTCAGGGCTACATTCTGGATGGGCTAACACAGAAATGTTAGGGTGTTTTAGTCTTACATAATCAATCATTTCAGGATTATATTCTTCATGTACATAACAGGATCCGTCCCAATAGCGTATTGTTTTATGACAGTTTCTTCGTTTTAGTTCATTAATTAAATTTTTACCCATTAGTTTGTCAGGTAAAAAATAGATGTAGTTACTATCAATTTTTTCTGCAATATCGTATACATTGGATGATGTTACACAGACATCACATTCTGCTTTTACAGCTGCTGTTGTATTGATATAACACATAAAAACATAATTAGGGTATTTCTTTTTTAGTTGTTTGATATCGTGAGTTGTTATTGAATCAGCAAGGCTACAACCATTAAAGGTTCCTGGAATATACACATTTTTGCTTGGGTTTAATAGTTTGGCTGTTTCTGCCATAAATTTTACAGCAGAAAAAATAATAGTGTCAGCTGTAGTGTTTTTGGCTTGTTTGCTAAGGCCATAGGAATCTCCTACATAATCAGCAACACAGCGAACGATTTCTGGTACAACATAAGAATGGGCTAAAATAATAGCATTTTTTTCTTTTTTAAGGGTATTAATTCGATTGATTTTGGGGACTAATGTTTCACATATTTCTGGAGTATATAAACAAATATTTCCACCTAATGTTACTGATTTTAGTTCCTCATATAAGGTTTCAGTTGTCCATGTTATGTGTGACATTAATATTTCTCGATTGCTCCTACAGGACATGCGTCTATGGCTTCATTACATAAGGATATGTCATTATTTGAATTAGGTTGATTATACACAAAGGCATGGTCATAATCATGGGTTAATTTGAAGTTTTTGGGAGCAATATCTGTGCAGGTATCACAGGCGATGCATGCATCATGCACGTAAAAGGGGCCATTTTTATTGTCATCATAAATATATTTTTTGCTCATTTTTCTTACTCAAGTAAGGATAGTTTAAAAGGTAGGGAAAATGAGTACAAGGGCTTTTATATATTTTTTTTAAAAAAGACAGTATTATTAAGATTAGTTTTTCTATGATTGATTCATCATTTAAGTCTTTAGGGTCTAGTTTTTTACATGATTTAAGCATGAAATCATGGCAGCGTGGTATTGTTAATTTTTTTTCAGAATCGATTCCATTTTCATTTAGTTCAGGTAATGAATATGCTGATTTAGTTGTTAAGATGATTCAATTGTTTTCTGATCACTTAAACCAGTCTATTAATATTGTTGAATTTGGTTCGGGTAATGGTGTTTTTGCTAAGAAATGTATTCAAAAACTAAATGATTCGTCAGTATCCTTTCATTATTTAGTAACGGAAAATATACCTTCTTTAGTTGCTGATTTTGATTCTATTCCTATTATTAGTCATTCTAATCATGTGGAATCTAAGTTAGTTGATATTCATAATGTTCAATTAGATCAACCATTTCATGTTGGTATTTTAACGTATTTATTGGATACATTTCCTGTTAAAACTTTAGAATTAAGAGAGGGCCAATTATTTGAATGGATGGTGTCTGTTTCAGTTAAAGATGATGCTATTTTACAGTTTATGTGTGATGGTGATCTTGTTACTTGGAAAAAAGCTGATATTGATGTTTTTTTATCTAATCCAATTGATGATAATATGTTGCCTGTTTTGTCTCGTATACATGATTGTTTGGATATTGTTTGGGAATCTCAACCTTGTTCAGCCTTAGTGTTAGATTCAACGGGAATTTTGGATGCTTGGTTACAAAAACAATCAAAAACAGATCAGGGCTTTTTTAATTTTTCCTCAGCTTGGTGGGAAATGTTGGATTCGTTACAAACACAAATGGCAGATAATTTCATGTTACTTTGTTATGATTTTTCCTCTATTAATGTGAGCCAATCAAAAGATTATTTAGATAGTTTTGGTCGATTTGGTATTTGTTATTTTTATTCTATTCCATTTTTTTTGCTGCAAGAGTATTGTGATCGCCATAACTTACAATTTATATCGTCTCAATTTCCAGATTCTGAAAATCAAATAGGCGTTATAACATACTTAAAAAGTATGACATTTAAACGTGATGTAACAGCACTTTTAGATACAACAGAACCTGGTCAAGATGTTTATGGTTATACATTAAAGATTCAAGAAGCTAATTCGCTTGATTTATGTTTGGAATTTGTGAGGGAGGCTAAACAATCTTTAACACTTGATCAACAATCAGATTATGTTTTTTTATTTTCAATTGCTTCCAAATTGTATGAGTTTGGATGTTATGATCAAGTGATACATTATACAGATTTTATTTTGTTTGATTATGGGGGATTTTCTTTAAATGCTATTCTTTTAAAATCTAAAGCATTACGAAAAACAGGGTTTATTAAAGATGCTTTATCTTTGGTAGATATGGGGCTTAAGCATGCATCTTCTTATGATTTGCTTTATTTAGAAAAGGCTTTTATTGCTCAGGAATTAAATCAAATGGATGTTGTTAAAGAGTCTTTAACATTATATTTTGATACGGTTATGGTTAATCCTCAGTGGCAGTTGTTAGATTTATTAAAGTCATTGTAATTTTCTTTTAGGTTTTTTTTTGCTATGATAAATCTTACGTTTTAATTTATTTATTTTTGGAGGTTTCATTATGTCTTATCAATTACCTGAGTTAGCTTATTCTTACGATGCTTTAGAACCACATATTGATGCTAAAACAATGGAAATTCATTATACCAAACATCATGCAGGTTATGCTGCAAAATTAGCAGCGGCTGTTGAAGGGACTGATATATCTGGGCAACCCGTAGAAGAGTTATTAAAGAATTTAAATGAAGTTCCAGATACGATTCGTGCTGCTGTTCGTAATAATGGAGGGGGATATGCTAATCATAATTTGTTTTGGTCTATTTTATCGCCTAATGGTGGTGGAGAACCAACCGGCGATTTAGCAACTGAAATATCGTCTTCTTTTGGTTCGTTTGATGCGTTTAAAACGGAGTTTAGTAATGCAGCAGCTACTCGTTTTGGTAGTGGTTGGGCATGGCTTTGTGTCCATTCTGAGGGATCTTTAAAGATTTGTTCAACGGCTAATCAAGATAATCCTATTATGCCGGGGTGTTGTGAAGATCAAAGTATTCCAGTATTAGGTTTAGATGTTTGGGAACATGCTTATTATTTAAATTATCAGAATCGTCGTCCTGATTATATTGCTGCTTTTTTTAATCTTGTTAATTGGGATCAAGTGGCTAAAAATATTGCTTTAGCGCGTAGCTAGTTTTTTTTAAACTAGGTTTATTTTTATTGAGATTATGTACAACTCCTTGCTTATCGTATAGAATTTGTGTATGGCTAGTCAATTTTTAAGTCAGGAACATGAGTTTCATATTCCTGTGATGGGGACTGCATTTACGATTGATACACCTTTAAAGGTGGCTCGTTTTGGTATTTCGTCGGTTGTTTCCTTATGTGATGATGAGTTGTGTGAGGAAATGCGTCAGCATTATTCATCCTTATTTAAAATTGATTACGAAGCTATTACAGAAGATGATGATGATTTTCGTGGTAAGCGTATTACTGCTTATTTAAATTTATTAGATCGTGTGGTTAATGACCAAATTGATCGTATTAAACAAGAATCATTTGATGATTCGAAATCTGATCTTGTTATGTATTTTAATTTATTACCGGATACGTCACTTGTGAAACATGCTTATGTAGCTATGTTAAATGAAGATGATGAATTGATTAAAGAGAAATTACAAGCAGAATTAAGAGAGATGGTTAAACCAGGTTCGATTGATGTTAATATTATGACCAAGCTTGATCGAGATACTTATGATAAACAGGCTCAAAAAAGAGATTCTTATTATTCAGATGCTATTTCTGCTTTAAGAGGATTTGCAAATTCAACATTAAATGCATCGATTATTTTCTCTGCTGGATTTAATCGACGTTTATTTGCTTATTTAGAAAATTGTGCAGATTTTTTTCCAGATAAACAAGGTCATATCAAGAAAAGAGTTGTATTAAAGGTTTCTGATTTTAGGTCTTCGTTAACGCAAGGTAAATTTTTAGCTAAAAAAGGGATTTGGGTATCTGAGTATCGTATTGAATCTGGGTTAAATTGTGGGGGACATGCCTTTGCAACAGATGGATATTTGATGGGTCCTATTTTAGAAGAGTTTAGAGTACAAAAGAAAGAGTTGGTATCATCCTTATTTCTTATTTATAACGAAACTTTAGCTAAATTAAATAAAGATACGCTTGAATCGATGCCTTTTGTTGATATTACGGTTCAGGGTGGTATAGGAACAGCTAGTGAGAACCGCTTTTTAATTGATCATTACCAGGTTAAGAGAACAGGGTGGGCAACCCCGTTTTTATTGGTTCCAGATGTTACTTTGTTAGATGATGAAACACGTATGGTATTACTTAATGCAGAAGAAAAAGATTTGTATTTAAGTCCAGTTTCTCCTTTAGGGGTTCCATTTAATACGGTTCGAAATACGTTAAGTGAGCAACAAAAGTATGAACGATTTGAGAATGGTAGGCCTGGAAGTCCATGTCCAAAAGGGTATTTGGTTTCTAATACAGAGTTTTCTAAAAAGCCTGTTTGTACAGCATCCATTTTTTATCAGCGACGAAAAATTAAAGAGTTGGAATCATTAAATCTAGATCCTGATATTTTAAAAGAATCTATTGCTTTGGTTGTTGCAAAATCGTGTTTATGTGAAGATTTAGCAGCGGGTGCTTTATTAAAAAATGATATTACGAACAAACGTCCTTTAAAGTCTGCTGTATGTCCTGGCCCTAATTTAGCTTATTTTTCTCGTTTGGCCTCTTTAAAAGATATGATTGGACATATCTATGGGCGATTAAATTTATTAAATGATAAATATAGACCTAATTTATTTATTAGTGAACTTAAAATGTATTTATCTTATTTCAAAACAGAAGTTTCTAAAGTGTCAGAGACGGCTACTTCAATTGAATTAAAATATATTCAAGGCTTTAAAGATAATCTTTTAGATGGGATTTCTTATTATGATGAGCTTATTCCTAAGTTAGTTAATGAGACTCATAAATATCGTGATAAGATGACATTAGAATTACATGATTTGAAATCGGATTTACAAGACTTAGTGGCACAGCATTCTGCTTTTTTTTTGCCAGTGGCGCAGACAGTAGTTTAACTTAGTTGATTTATCGTTTAAGGTTGGATTTTTTTTGAATCATTTTTAGCCGGGTTGTGTAGATAGAATCACCACTTAATATAGCTGATCGTGCTAAAAGACGTCCATTTTCCCAATTTGATAACCCTAGTTCAGGTGCTAATAAGGCATATTGGCCATCAACCCAACGTGTCATGCCATTTCCTACAAAAGGCGCATTGATATGATTAAAAAAATGGGTTAGTTCTGTTTCATTTTGAGTAATTAAACTGGCAACAAATTGTGGTGAATAGGTGTTGTATAAGTTGATTGCTTCATCGATCGATTCGACTACAATTAATGTTATTTCAGGTGTCTTTTCCCATTCCCATTCGGTACCTATTTTTGTTATATCGATAGTTTCAAATTGATTTTCTTGTTGGGTTCCGGTTGCTCGTGTTACCTTAATTTTTAGCTTAAGTTTATCATTTGATATGTATGCTAATGAATTAGATTCTATATGTACTTTGTAGGATTCATTAAGATTTTTTCCAGCTTGCTCTAAAGCATTAAATGTTGTTGAGAGTAATGTCTCTTGATGTGATTTTAAGATACAGATTGTGTTAAGGGTATTACATACTTTTCGATCTAAGGATCCTATGATGGCATCTTGTAATCGTTGAGGATTAGTTGATTCAGAGGTCATCATCCATGCACCACCTGTCCCATGTAAGCTTACCGGTACGCCATGTTGATAGGCTATACTGCCTAATACGCGTGTTGCATGCCCACTGCCTCTAGCAACTGCTAGGTTTAAGTTTTTGTTGGAAAATAAGGCCCATGCGGTTGCTCTAGAAGTGTGGTCAAGGAGTCGAATACAATTTCGAGATAGATTTGCTTGATCTAAGGCTGGATATAAGGCTAGTTCCATAATAGCTTTGGCGGTTTGTAGGGCATCTTGGCCAACTCGAAATACGACGGTATTACCACTTTTTAGCACACCTGTTGCATCGGCAATAACATTAGGACGTCCTTCAAATACAAACCCAACAACCCCTAGTGGATTTTTTAATAATTCTACGGACCATGTTTCATGGGGTATTGTTTGTATCTTGGATAAGCGTTTGAGGGGTTGGTTCTTAAATTGTTGAAGTCCTTCTATCATGTTGTTACGGCATGTGTCATTTGCTTCTAAGCGTGTTGTAGATTTCTTTTTTTCTTTTGCTACTTTTATATCATCATGATTAATCGTTTGTATTTTTTCCCAGATAGTATCATTGGCTAAATTAGTACTAAATTGGTCAAAAAATGTATTAATTTGTTCGTCTGTTGCGGATGCTAATTCATAAAATCCTTCTTTAGCTAGCTTAATTTCTTTTGCTACTAAGTCGGTTGCAAATTTAGGGATATGAATAGGTTCGTTTGAGTCAGGGATAAAAATTAGTTTATCATCTTCTTTAAAATCATTACTTAATTCTTGTGTAACGGTATATATTTGATTACCGTTATGAATAAGTTGCATGCCTTCTGTTAATGTTGTTAATTTTTTCATTGTAGATTTGTTGGTATATTTTAGCATAGCTGTTTGTTTTTCGATATAATAGTAATGATTGTAACGAAAAAATGGAATTAGCAAAAATGTTTGCAAAACAGGGTATAAAGATATTTCAAAACGCTTTAGAACGTTTAAAACTTGGTGGTTATTTATATATAACATCTTATCTTAAGTTTGAACACGATGATATGAAATTAGCTATTAATCTTAAATAAGATATTGATGCGAAGTCTCCATATAATTGTTGTTTTTCTGGAGTTGCAGGAATAGCGCAATATGCATCATTATTTCATAAACCCCTTTAAGTAGAGTTAGGAAATGAGCAATAGGATAAGGTATTATCGATTCATTTAGAATGTATACTCAGGTAGATGGGTTTTATTTATTATATTAATTAGTTAGAAAAAATGACATTATTAAATCTGTAAGACTAATTAAAATAATTATTATTGTGGGCCATTTTTTAAATGAAATTATTTTTATATTTTGATTTTTTAACCATTTGCTTGCGGCTGTAATCATGATTAATGTGCCGGACATTTCTAAACCATCTTCAAAAAACCAGCCAATGTTTTCTAATATGGAATTAGTATCTTTATATGAGTATGTTACGACTTCCATAATAGCTGATCCTGAAATGTAGACGAAGCCTGAAATAATTAAATATTTCATTAAATAAGATGGGATTGTTGCTAAGAATCGAATAGAACTAAGTAGAAGAATTAATGCGAGTGATCCGTAAACCCACACCCAGATAGGAATATTAAATAGACCTAATCCATAGATATTTAATGATGCATCATGAATAGCAAACCATTCGTCGCATGCTAAAAAAATAGCAATGTAACTGATAAGATGCCAATGTTTTTGGTGAATTGTTACGTTTGATGCGATGGTTCTAAAATAACAACCTAGTAATATAAATAAGCCTGCAGAAAAAAGAGCAGTTATATTTTTTTCATAACCAAAGTAAAAAATAGTTTTTAGTAGTGATTTGTTTTGTTCAGTATTATCTAGTCCAAAAGTTGTGATTACAGCTAAAATGTGACCGATACAAATGATTGTAAATAAGCTAAAACACCATTTTAATAGTGTAGATGATTTGATATTGATCATGAAATTTTAATTATATTCTTTTTTATTTAAAATTAACAGTTTGTATGGTTTTTTCTTGTTATCCTACTTTTTTTATCCTCTTTTCTATACGTAGGATTGTGTTTACGCTTTATTTATTTTTTATTATACTTTATTTTTATTTTATAGATTATTTAAATTTATTTTTTAGTTAAGTGTTATGTTAAATAAAATATACTATGTGATTATAAAAATTAAGATTTAGAATTATTTTACTATTTCTTAAAGTGGTGGTATTAGAAAAATTTGAATCGTTTTTATTTTAGATATTTTTTATGTTGGGAAATATTTAACGTTGTATTTTAAAATCTTTAAAAATATCTTAATGTAAGATCTATATTACGGGAGTTTTTTATGTGGAAAGAAAAAGTAAGTTTTAGTGGTATAAGACGTTGTATTCAAACGAAAACCCTATTAAAGCCTGATAATAAGGGTCATTTTAATACAGGTATGGAGTCTAATCGTACTATAGCAGCAACAAATATTCAAAAAGTTGTTAGAGGAAACGTAGATAGAGATAATATTAGTATGATTAGAAAGACTAACGTTGTTAGAGACTATTTAGCTAAAGAATTTAATACTAATATGTTTAACTTATCTAAGAATTTATTTGCTCTTGCTAATATCTATCAACAATTAGGAGATAGAAATAAATTTTTAGACTGTTTATTTGATATTCAACAGTATCTGCGTTTTTCTATCGACTCATTTTCTAACTCTGATGTACCTACTGCTTCCACCTCTATGTCTGCCGTACCAATTGTTTCATCTTCTATATCTTTGGATTTATTAAAATTAGTAGACACTTATTTAGATATGGATAACAGATCATATGCTGTATATTTATTAAACAATTTAGCAAGCTTTCGTAGAAACGATAGAGGTATTAATTTTCTTTTGGAATTTAAAAACAAGTTAGAAGATGTATCTGAAGAGGACATTTATTTTGATGCAAAAATACATACTATAAAATCCCAATTATATTTTGACAAAAATAATAAAGAAACAAGTCTTGTATCAGAAGAATATAAAAAATATTTGGAGAGACATCCAGCGGTTAATCTTAAGTTTGCTGAAGTATATTGTAAATTAGAGAAGCCGTTAATTGCTAAATGTATATTATTTTTATTAAAAGATCATCCAGATGATACTGTACGGGCAGATGTTGTAAATTTTTGTGTTCAATTTTATTCTGCTGATCCTTCTTTTTTTAAAGAAATTTTAGAAGAAAAAAAAGAGTTTTTATTAGACTCTACACCCAGGTATGAAATGGTTATTTCTCCTATTAATAACATTATTACTGTTTTGTCTGATTGTTTGGAATCTGGGGATGCTGTAGCTGTTCGTACTTTGTTATGTTTTGTTGAGCCGCTTTCAAGGATGTTAGTGGATTTAAACAGCTCTTATGACTTAGATATGTGTTTTACGGGGTCTATGAAAATGCGATTAGAGAAGGGTCTAAAGAATGTAATAGGTGTATATCCTTCAGATAAGCAACTGACTCAATCATGTAAGATAGCTATAAAAGATCAATTGAGGTCGCAACTTTTAATACTTAGATATTTAGCAAAAATTCCTGGTGATTATTCTGCGTTATCTTTTTTATCTATACCTGATGATTTAGCTGATCGGATAAATAAAAAAGAGAATATTATGCTAAATTGGAACTCTGATTCTAACATAATAAATTCATTGCGTGATACTATTAATACTATTGAATTAGACCCATATTCTTGTCTTAGGCATAGTTTAGTTGTTGCTACTGGAGTAATAGATGACTTTATATTTGATGAATATTTATTTTCTGATTCTGATACATTAATAGCTTTTATAAAATCATGTGCTCAAAAGAGATTTTTTAGTGACAGACAAAGGGCTATTTTGCATGAAATATATAAAATTAGTATAGGAGAAAATAAATCTAAAATAGATTTTCAATTAATTGAAACTGTAAAAGATTGTAACGTAAATATGGAATTAGCAAAAATTTTTTCTAAAATACGAGGTAAAGATTATGGTTTGAGATTATTTGAAAATATAAGATCAGATATCGAAAAAAAATCTAAGAGTTATGGTGTGTTAGATAATCTTTATTTATTATACCAATTAGCAGATACTTATTTGGATTGTGGTGAACCTAAAGAGGCACGTAAAATAATTGATAAAGCTGAAAGCATTGAATCTCGGCTAGATCATCCTGATTTTAAGGGTTTTTATGAGAAGAAAGCTTTGGTTTATTTAAAGATAGGACAGATTCAGAAGGCCACCGATTGTTTAAATTATTTAAAAAATTCTGCTAATGGGAATATTAATAGTAAGGTTTTGGAGATTTTAAACGCTTTTTTAGAAGGGGCTTAGTTTGATTGATATTTGTATTTTTATGATGGGATACTGCTTAACTCTTTTTTTTACGTTATAATTTTCTTATGAAACAATTTTGGATTGTTATAGTTAGTATGTTATGGTTTTCTATAGTTATTATGGGAGTAGAAGAACGACCTTATACGGTTATTAAACAAGATGGAAAAATTGAAATTCGTGATTATCAACGTGTTGTTAGTGCTGAAGTAACTACGATGGGGGATCGTGGCGAGGCTGCTAGTAATGCTTTTCGGATTTTAGTTCGTTTTATTCAAGGTCAAAATACGACTCGAACATCAATTGCGATGACGGCACCTGTTTCTCAAAGTCGTGCTGATGATCAAGGTTGGAATGTTAGTTTTTTTATGCCCAATCATATGCATTTAGATAAGGTGCCGGATCCTATAGATTCTCGAATACGTATTAAAGAATTAACGGGTACTCATTATGCGGCTATTAGATTTTCTGGATTTAGTAGTCGTCATAATTTAGCTAAACATGAAGGAAAGCTTCGTGATTATTTGATTAAACATAAGTATGATTTTGTAGATAAACCTACTTATGCATTTTATAATCCGCCTTATGTTCCTCCATTTTTTCGTCGTAATGAAGTTTTGTTTGAAATTATAAAAACGTTATAAAAATTATTTAATAATTACTTAATATAGAATCACTGGCAAAGCAAAGTGGTTCAATTTCTTCATTGGATAGAGATGGGGGCTCAATGTTTATGAGTGGTTCTATAAGCTCTTTTTCAGCTTGTATTGGTTCTGAGGTATTATCTATTGTTATCTGGGAATCTCTCATCGTACCTATTATAATATCTTAAAATTTCTTGATATCATAATGGTTTTTTCTGATGTGATTTATGGCTTGTTTTTTGTGAACTCATGTACCTCTTGAGAAATCTTCATTGAACAAAATTTAGGTCCACACATTGAACAAAAATGAGCTACTTTAGCACCTTCTGCTGGTAATGTTTCATCATGGTAGGCTTTAGCAGTTTCTGGGTCTAAGCTTAAATTAAATTGATCTTCCCAGCGGAATTCGAAACGTGCTTTTGATAATGCATCATCACGTTCTTGTGCTAAAGGATGTCCTTTTGCGAGGTCAGCGGCATGTGCTGCTATTTTATAAGCAATGATACCTTCTTTTACATCATTTTTATTTGGGAGGCCTAGATGTTCTTTAGGAGTTACATAACAGAGCATTGCAGTTCCGTACCATCCAATTTGAGCAGCTCCAATTGCACTGGTAATATGATCATAACCTGGGGCTATATCGGTAGTAAGTGGGCCTAATGTATAAAAGGGTGCTTCTTTACAAATATCTAGTTGTTTTTCCATATTTTCTTTTATTAAATGCATGGGAACGTGACCTGGACCTTCTATCATTGTTTGAATATCATGTTTCCAAGCTATTTCAGTTAATTCTCCTAACGTTTTTAATTCAGAAAATTGAGCATCATCATTGGCATCTTGAATAGATCCTGGACGTAACCCATCTCCTAAACTAAAACTAATATCATAGGCTTTCATAATGTCACAAATTTCTTCAAAATGGGTATAAAGAAAGTTTTCTTTATGGTGGGTCATACACCATTTGGCCATAATAGCGCCACCACGTGAGACAATGCCTGTTAAACGTTTTTGAGTTAATTGAATATAGGCTAAGCGCACACCGGCATGAATTGTAAAATAGTCGACCCCTTGTTCTGCTTGTTCTATTAAGGTATCTCGATATAGTTCCCAGGTTAGATCTTCAGCGATTCCGTTTACCTTTTCTAATGCTTGATAGATAGGAACAGTTCCTATGGGTACAGGAGAATTACGTAAAATCCATTCTCTAGTTTCATGGATATTTTGACCTGTTGATAAATCCATTACGGTATCGCCACCCCAACGAATGGACCATGCCATTTTTTCTACTTCTTCAATGATGCTAGAAGTAATGGCAGAGTTACCAATATTAGCATTAATTTTCACTTTAAAATTTCGGCCAATAATCATGGGTTCTAGTTCAGTGTGATTTATGTTCGCGGGTATAATGGCTCTTCCTTTTGCGATTTCTTGTCTTACAAATTCAGGTTCACAGTTTTCTCTGATAGCTACATATTCCATTTCAGCTGTAATAATACCTTTTTTGGCATAATGCATTTGAGATACGTTGTGATTTTCTTTTGCTTTTAAGGGATTACGTCTATTAGGAAATTGGATGGTTTGTTTACCTTGATTAAGGTTTCTTGTATGGTAATAAATAGAACTTGCTGTTGTTAGTCTTTCTGTGTCATTTCGTTCTTGAATCCATTGTTTTCTTATTTCGGGTAACCCAATTTCAATATTTTTTTTATAGTGAGGATCCGTATAAATTCCTGAGCAATCATAAACATTAATGGGATTATTTTTTTCTTTTTTTGTATCGGTATTGGTATCTGATAAGCTGATTTGTCGAAAAGGTACTTGAATATCTTTGAATTGCTTACCTTGAATATATATTTTTTTTGACGATGGTAAAGGTTCATAATTTATTGATACATGTTTTGGATGTTGTTTTTGTTTTTCTTTTTGTATTTTTGCGGGGTTTCTTATAGCCATGTTTTTCCTTTAAATGTTATGTTTTGCAATTTTATCATATTTTTGTTTTATAAAACATAAAAAGGCCTTTAGAAATAAAGGCCTTTTTTATTATTACTATGTGGTTTTAATTTAGAAGTATAGTCCGTATTTTAAAATAACACCTGCAAATACAATGGAAACGATAGTCATTAATTTAATAAGTATATTTAATGATGGTCCGGAAGTATCTTTGAATGGATCTCCAACTGTATCTCCAATAACAGCTGCTTTATGAGAATCTGATCCTTTTCCACCGCCATTACCTGCTTCAATATATTTTTTAGCGTTATCCCATGCTCCTCCAGCATTATTTAGCATAATAGCTAATGTAAATCCTGTTGTTAATGTTCCTGTTAACAAGCCTAAGACACCAGGGATATGAAATAATAAGCCTACTATAATTGGGATTGAGATAGCTAATGTTGAGGGTAATATCATCGCTTTTAGGGATCCTGTTGTTGAAATGCTAACACATTGAGCATAATCAGGTTTTGCTGATCCTTCTAAAATTCCTTTAATTTCTCTAAATTGACGTCTTACTTCATTTACCATAGCGGCAGCTGCTTTACTAACAGCTGAGATAGTTAACGCACAAAATACAAAGGTAGCCATTGAACCAATAAAAATTCCACATAAAAACTTTGGATTAATAATATTTATTTGGAAAATATATACTAATTGTTCAATAGTTAAAGCATCAATATTTATCATGTTTTTTGCTGTTATTGCTCCATTTGTAAATCCTATATTGCCAATATAATGGATACCTTCTCCTGCAATATTACTTAACCATTGTTTAATGGTATCTAGATAGGCTGCTATTAATGCAAGTGCTGTTAATGCTGCTGATCCAATTGCAAACCCTTTTCCAGTTGCTGCTGTCGTATTTCCTAATGAATCTAAGGCATCTGTTTTTTCACGTACTTCGCCTGGTAAACCTGCCATTTCTGCATTCCCTCCAGCATTATCAGCGATTGGGCCAAATGCATCAGTTGCAAGTTGAATTCCTAATGTTGATAACATACCAATGGCGGCAAATGCGATTCCATAAATTCCTTTTGTAATATCACCAAAACCACCTGTAAATGCGAATGATAACATAATTCCAATAACGATTGTGATTACAGGAATTCCGGTAGAAATCATTCCTGTTGAAATACCACTTAAGATATTAGTTGCAGGACCTTCTTTACATGATTCTGATATTTTTTGGGTTGGGCTAAAAGTATCTGATGTGTAGTATTCGGTTGCTTGTCCTATTATAAATCCAGCAATTAAACCTACAGATACACTACCAAATAATCCCCAAGAAATAATTCCTGTCATTGCTAATGTAGCTACTGATGCTAGAACTAATATAGCAGATAGACTCGTTCCTATTAGTAGAGAATGTAATAATTGTTTTTGTGTAGCTCCTTCTTTTGTTCTAATAAAGAAAATTCCTATTAATGAACAAATAATTCCAATGGCAGCTACAACCATAGGAATAATAATATTTCCGATTCCCATCGATGAACTATTAATTGCAATGGATGCGCCTAATGCAGTTGCTGCTAAGATGGATCCACAATATGACTCATATAAATCGGCTCCCATTCCAGCTACATCACCAACGTTATCGCCTACATTATCTGCAATCGTTGCAGGGTTCTTTGGGCTATCTTCAGGAATTCCAGCTTCTACTTTACCTACTAAATCTGCTCCAACATCAGCTGCTTTTGTAAAAATACCGCCACCAACTCTTGCAAATAAAGCCATTACTGATGCTCCCATGGCATACGTTAACATGGTATTTGATATTGTTACTAATTTTGCTTTTTGAAAGGCTATCGATTCTATAATAGTTGGTGTTAATTCAGAGTGCCCTAATTTTGCTATTATAGGAGCTGCAACATTAAATAAGTTTTGGTCATAGATTACATTTAATACTAGAAACCAAATAGAAATATCAAGTAATCCAAAGCCAACAACAACAAGGCCCATAATAGCGCCGCCTCTGAATGAGACTGTTAATCCTTTGTTTAATGATGTTTGGCAAGCTGCCGCTGTTCTTGCTGATGCATTAGTTGCTGTTTTCATTCCTAAATAACCTGAAACAGCGGACCATAATCCCCCACTTAGAAATACAAATGGGACAAATATACTTTGAACACCTGAAAATGCCATTAAGCTTAATAATATAAAAATAATTCCAAATACAATGGCAACAACTTTGTATTGTTGTTTTAGGTATGCCATGGCACCTTCTTTAACGTAGCCGGCAATTTCTATCATGGTTTCATTTCCTTCAGGTAAACGTAATAGTTTTCTGAAAAATGTAAATGCGATTAATAATGCTACTATCGCTGATAGTGGAGCTATCCACCAAAATAAGGGTAATACGCTGATCATATGTTGACTCCTTAATTTCTATATTTTTTTATAGAAAATGATAATGGCACATTATACAGTAGTTGGTAGTATTGTCTAGATATAGCGTTAATTACTTGCTAATTTTTTTACTAAAATAATACTTGCAGTTCCTATTATGATGTTTGGAAACCATGCCGCAATGATGGGAGGCAATGTTTTTGATAAACCTAATCCGCTTCCTATTGCCATTAAAATGATATAAGCAAAAATGATGATTAAACTTAATCCTATTCCCATAGCAGATGAGCTTCGATGTGGTTTTAGTCCCATAGCAGCTCCTAGAAAACAATAGATTAATGATGAAAATGCAATTGCATTTTTCATATGTAAGTCCATGATTAATTTAATTGGATCTTTTCCTGTTTTACTTAAAAAATCTATTTTTTCTTTTAGTTCTTTTTGATTCATTTCTTCTGTGCTTTTTTTTCTATTTCCTAAATTAATTGGGTTAATATTTATATTGATGAATTCTTTTTTAAATTTAATTACAGATATTTTACTGTGATTGTCTGTTTGAAAAATATGCATAATTCCATTAAAAAAAACCCACCCACCGCCATCAATCCATTGACCAGTTTTTGATCTGATTAATCGTTCTAAATTTCCTTTTTCATACTCAGCTATGGTTATGTTTTTAAATTCTAAACCGTTTTTTTCGGCTATATTGATAATTCGATAGGGTAAGTTGTTTTTGTATTCGGTCACATTAATGTTAGATTGAATATTTGGTTTATTAGTATTTTTATAGTTTAGTAATAAATTTTTGGCGGTTGTTGATGATGTTGGAATTAATACTTCGCTAAACCATAAACTTGTTAAACTGATAAATAAACCAACAAAAAATACCGGTATTAGTAGTCTTGCTATGCTAATACCGGTAGATCTTAATGCTAGTATTTCTAGGTCATTTGCTAATCGTCCAAATACGGTTATTGTAGCAAATAAAATTGACATTGGAATTGCTATTCCAATTACATATGGAAGTTTAAGAATAATTATAAATAAGACAGTCATGAAAGGTATATTATATTTAACAGCCGTTCCTATTAAATCAAATAAAACAGTGCTTCCTAATAGAATGATTGTAAATGCTAAAATACCACTTAAAAATGGGGTGAGTAATTCTTTAATGAGGTACCGATCAATTAATTTCATAAACTAAAATCATTGCCTAAGTAAAATTTTTTGGCAATTGGGTCTTTTACGATTTCTTTTGGTTTTCCAGATAATATAAGTTTACCTTTGTGAATTATATAGGCTCGATCTGTTATTTCTAATGTTTCTCTTACGTTATGATCTGTAATTACAATTCCAAGATTTCTTTCTTGTAATGATTTAATGATATTTTGAATCTCATGTACTGCGATTGGATCTATACCTGCAAATGGTTCATCCAATAAAATAAATTCAGGATTGGTTGATAAGGTTCTTACAATTTCAACACGTCTTTTTTCTCCACCTGACAATTCAATACCTTTAGAATGTCGTAGATTTAAAATTCCCATTTCTCCTAATAATTCTTTTAACCGTTTATCATAATTTTTTTTTGGTATGTTATCTAAAATTTCCCATAATATGTATATGTTTTCTTCAACGGTTAATTTTTTGAAAATGGAAGATTCTTGGGGTAGATATCCAAGACCTAAGCGGGACCGTTTGTACATGGGAATAGTGGTAATGTCAGTATCATTAAAGTAAATGGAACCACTATCCGGTTTTACTAAACCGGTAATCATGTAAAAGGTTGTTGTTTTTCCAGCTCCGTTAGGTCCTAGTAGTCCAACAATTTCCCCTTTTTTCATATCAATAGAAATATTGTCTACAACTTTTCTTTTTGAATAACTTTTGATTAACTTTTTTGTTTTAATCATATTTGTTATTTTGCAAAAAATTCAGACCGTGTTTCTCTTACAACGGCAACTTTAACTTCTCCGGGATAATCTACTTGAGATTCTACTTTTTTAGCAATATCTTGTGCTAACTTAAAAGTGCTTTCGTCATTAATGTTTTCTGGATTAACGATGACCCGAATTTCTCTACCTGCTTGAATAGCATAGGCTTTTGTTACTCCATCAAAAGACATGGCTGTTTTTTCAAGTTTTTCAAGTCGTTTTATATAGGTTTCTAATGATTCACGTCTTGCACCAGGTCTTACTGATGAAATAGCATCAGCTACCATAACTAATACAGCCTCAATAGTTTCAGGAGGTTCTTCTTCATGATGTGCCATAATACAATTTAATATTTCACTAGATTCTCCATATTGTTCACATACCTCTTTTCCTAGAGTTGTATGGGATCCTTCTCGTTCAAAGTCTAAGGCTTTTCCAATATCATGTAACATGGCTCCACGTTTTGCTAAGGTAACATTTACACCTAGTTGTGCTGCCATAACACCTGCAATATGTGCTGCTTCTAAAGAGTGATATAAGATGTTTTGTCCAAAACTACTTCGATAATGTAATTTGCCCATTAGTTCTATTATTTTTGGATGAAATTCTAATCCTAATTTATCAGCTGCTTTTTCTCCATGATCAATAATTAGTTCTTTAAGTTCTTCTTTGGATTTATCATATTCTTCTTCAATTTTACTGGGATGAATTCGTCCATCTTCTAATAATTTTTTCATTGTAATTTTTGCTGTTTCTCTTCGAATTGGGTCAAATGCAGATAAAATTACGGTTCCTGGGGTATCGTCAATAATGACATCAACTCCTGAAATTAACTCAAATGTTCTAATATTTCGACCTTCTTTACCAATAACTCTTCCTTTCATATCTTCATCAGGCAGTTGTACGGTGCTGGTTGTAATACTGGCAACATGATCTACGGCTGTTCGTTGTATAGCGTCGGTAATAATTTCTGTTGCTCGTCGTGATGCTGCTTTTTTTCCTTGATCTTCAATCGATTTGATTAATTTTCCAACGCGTTGACGTGATTCTCTTTCGATATTTTCAAATAATTTTTTTTCAGCATCTTCTTTTTTCATGCCTGCAACGTTTTCTAGTTCATGTGATAGTTTGCTAATAATATCTTTTTCTTTGTCTTGTAAGGTTTTAAGTTTTTCTTTTTCTTTTTCTACAAATTCCATTTTATGGGATAATTGATTTTCTTTTTCATGGATTCGCTTTTCATGTTCACCTATTGTTTTGTGTCGTGCTTTAATTTCATTTTCAGCTTCTTGAATTAGTTTCGATTTATAGCGTTTAATCTCATGTTGGGCATCGCTTAAAATTCTGTCAGCTTGTTTTTTGGTTTTATTTAATAGGTCTTTAGCCTCGTTATTTGCTTTTTTTAATTTAGAATCGGTTAATGTTTTTTTAATATAATATGTTGATATTGCAAAACTTATGATACCAATTCCTATTGTGAATGGTATTGTTAATGAACTCATTTTTTAACTGTCTCCTTTTCTTGTTTTGGTTCTTCTTTTTTGTTTGATTTATTTACTTTTTCTTTAATTTTCTTTTCTATTTCTTTACTTGATTCAGGATTATCGATTAAATATTTTTTTGCGTTATCTTTTCCTTGCCCCATTCTATTTCCGTTATATGAAAACCATGTTCCACTTTTTTCTATAATATCAAATTCAGTTGCTAAATCAATTAAATCTGCTTCATATGAAATTCCTTCGCCAAATTTTATTTCTACTTCTGTAAAACGAAAGGGTGGGGCTACTTTATTTTTTACAATTTTTATTTTTGATACGATACCATAAATATCGACACCTTTTTTTAAGGTTTCAACACGTCTAATATCAATTCGAATTGAAGAATAAAATTTTAATGCTCTTCCTCCTGGTGTTGTTTCTGGATTTCCAAACATAACACCTAATTTTTCTCGAATTTGGTTTACAAAGATTACAACACAGTTAGATTTATTAACAATGGCTGTTAATTTACGTAATGCTTGTGACATTAGTCGAGCTTGCATTCCCATTTGGGCATCGCCCATATCACCTTCAATTTCTGATTTTGGGACTAAGGCTGCAACAGAGTCAATTACAATTAAATCGATGGCGCCTGATCGTACTAACGTTTCAGCGATTTCTAGGGCTTGTTCTCCATAATCAGGTTGCGATAGTAATAAACTATTTAGGTTTACACCTAGGTTTTCTGCATAATTAGAATTTAATGCATGTTCAGTATCAATATAGGCACATGTTCCGCCTGATTTTTGAGCTTCTGCAACAGCATGTAAGGATAATGTGGATTTTCCAGATGATTCTGGACCATAAATTTCTATAATTCTTCCTTTCGGATATCCTCCAATTCCTAATGCAAAATCTAGTGATAAGGCGCCAGAGGAAATTGTTTCAATTTCATTGACAGGATTATCACCTAATTTCATGATGGATCCTTTTCCGTGTGCTTTTTCTATTTGTGATAAGGCAAATTGTAATGCTTTTGTTTTATTATCTTCCATATTTAACTCCTTTTATTTATGATTGGGTATTTTATAAATAACATTTTTAAATAACCGAAAACGCTGTTAATAATTTGATTATAGCGTATTTCTTGTGATCCACTACATTCTATTATACGACTTATAGTGTTGTTATAAAATGAATAACCAATATAAATTTTATTTTCTTTTTCTTCAAAATCATGAATTCCTGCTACGGCGATTCCAATATGTGTTTGATATCGCTTTGTTAGGAATGATGCTGTGTTTTCTACAAAGGTTTTATTGGGGGGAATTTTATATAAATTAGAGGGAGCGTTTAGTAGCGTGTTAAATGATAGAGCATCATTGCAAATGAGGTGCATATTTTGTGATACGTTTTCTAAGAGTATTTTGCTGTAATATGATAATAGTCCATTTGTAAACATATCTAGGATAACTATTTTAGGGTTTATTGCTTGAAAATAGGCAGTCAAATCGTTTTTTAATTGTTTGTTATAGTCTATTGTTGCTACATCTAATTCTGTTTGAAATTGGTTCATTTTTTCCTCTTTTTAGAGGGAACTATAGGTGGTTTAAACAGGTTGAGTTTGAGCGTTGTTTAAATCTTTTTTTATTAATTCGATTTTATCAACGTTTTCCCAGCTTAAATTTAAGTCGTCTCGTCCAAAATGCCCATAGGCTGCAACTTGTTTAAACTGTGGTTTTCTCAAATCTAATGTTTCTATAATTCCTTCTGGTGTAAGATCAAATGTCTTACGAATTGTTTTGATGATATCGTCATTTGAAAAAGGTGACGATTCATATGTATCAACAAAAATTGAAATTGGTTCAGCTACACCAATGGCATAGGATAATTGAACTAAAATTTCATCGCAAATACCAGCGGCAACACAATTTTTGGCTATATATCGTGCCATATATGTTGCTGATCGATCTACTTTTGTTGCATCTTTTCCTGAAAATGCACCTCCTCCATGTGGGGCCCATCCTCCATACGTATCTACTATTATTTTTCTTCCTGTTAGCCCTGTATCACCATGTGGTCCTCCAATAACAAATCGACCTGTTGGATTTACATATAATTGATACTCATCTTGTAATAGATTTTCGGGGATAACATTTGGAATTAAATATTGTCTTATATCATGTTCGATTTGTTCATGTGCAATGTCTGGATCGTGTTGTGTTGAAATCACAATGGTATGGATTTTTTTTGGTTTTCTATTTTCATATTCTACTGTTACTTGTGCTTTTGAATCAGGCCTTAAATAATGTAATGTTTTTTGTTTACGTAATTCAGAACATTTTTTCATTAATTTATGAGAATAATATATAGGTAATGGCATTAGTACATCCGTTTGGTTGCAGGCATATCCAAACATAATGCCTTGATCTCCAGCTCCTAATTCTTTAAAAATTCCGGACCCTTTATTTATGCCTATTGCTATATCTGGAGATTGTTCATGAATGGTAGACATAACATTGCAATCATCGGCAGCAATGCCATAGGTTGATTTTGTATAACCTATTTCTCTTAATGTATCTCTGACAATACGCTGTGTATCAAGCCAGCCTTTTGTTGTTACTTCGCCTCCTACTAATACGAGGCCTGTTGTTGTGTATGTCTCAACGGCAACTCGACTGCTTGGGTCTTGTCTTAAGGCTTCGTCTAATAAGGCATCTGATATTTGATCACATAGTTTGTCTGGATGTCCTTCTGAAACTGATTCTGATGTGAATAAATATGACATTTAATTTCCTTATAGTGCTACAAAATTGCTAGTTTATTATAGGATGTTTTATTTTGAAACACAATTATTATTGATTTTTATGCTGGTTTTTTTATGTTTATAATATCCATTACAGATAAGGCTGTTTGTAATGCTTGAATCCCTACTTTTCCATGGATTAATGGTTTTTTATTTTCTTTAATACATAATAAAAAATGATTTAATTCTTCTTTTAGAGGTTCTTTTTTTTCAATGTTTATTTGGTGTTCTGTTGGATTTCCAAATTTGATAATGAAATCACCGAAATCATCATGGTCTTCATGGTAATTACTTTCATATAATTTTAGTTCTTGTGTCATATAATTAAGTTCAGCATATCCTTTTGTTCCTGTAACTGATAATTTTCGTATCCGAATCGGAGTGATCCAATTGACTTGCATCATTCCATTTTGATCGCCATAGGTTAACATGATTTCTGCATAATCTTCTCTACCATTAATTAAGGCACTTCCTGCATTGCCATAAATATTGTCAGGTTGTTTATTTAATATATATGAAAAAATATCGATGTCATGTACTGCTAAATCAATGATAACGTTGGCGTCTTTTATTTGTGCTGGAAATGCACCTACTCGACGTGAGATTAAGGATGTTACTTTTCCTAATTCATCATTATCAATAATTTCCTTTAGTTTTTGAACAGCTGGGTTAAATCGTTCAATATGACCTATCATGACAATAGTATGGTTTGTTTGTGCTAGTTTAAGTAATTTTTCTGCTTTTTCTACTGTATCACAAATTGGTTTTTCAATTAAAACATGAATTTTGTTTGAAATTACTTCAAAGGCTATTGGATAATGTAAAGCTGTTGGGACGGTAATACTGACTGCGTCAATACTTTCATTCTCTAGCATTTTTGTTAGATCTGTATAGCCTTTACAGTTATACTTATTTCCAAATTCGTTGGTTAGATTTTCTTGTAAATCACACACAGCAACTAATTCGGCATTTTCTATTTCACTATAATTGCGAACATGGTGCTTTCCCATGTTTCCTAATCCAATAACAGCTACTTTTACTTTAGTTTGCATGGCTATATTTAATCATAAATTTTTTTTTTTGACAGCTATTATTAATTTAGTTTGTTAGTTTTCTTGTTGACAGGTTATGCCTATTTAGCTATAAATCAACTTTGATTTAGTTTAATTAAGGAGTTTTTAATGTCTGTAACTCAAGAAAATAATGATTTAAAAGAAGAGTCGGTTCAAAATGATTCTGTTGATGTTGAACCTGTTGATCTTGATGCTCTAAAACAAAAGTCAACAAAGAAACCTAAAAAAAATGCTAAAAAAAATAGTTCTAATTTCAATAAAGAAGTTATTCAATTACAAGAACAATTAGAAGCTGTTATTAAAGAACGGGATGATTTAGCTGCACAATCTCAAGCTGATCAAGATGCTGCGAAAGCTGGTAAAGAAGAAGCTCTTCGATATATGGCAGAGCTTGAAAATTTTAAACGTCGTAAAAATCAAGAAGTTGATAATTTTAAAAAATTTGCAGCTGAAAATGTTGTGAAAGAATTTTTGCCAGTGTGTGATAATTTTGCTCTTGCTACGTCTCATGCTAATTCTAGTGATCAATCTTCGGAAGAAGTTATTAAAGGGTTTATATTAATTCAACAACAATTAGATTCGGCTTTGGCTAAATTAGATGTAGTGTCTATTGAAACAAAAGATAAATCATTTGATCCTAACTTTCATCAGGCTATTTCTCAGCAAGCACAAGAGGGAGTTGAACCTAATATGATTGTTCAGGAAGTGCAAAAGGGATACATTCTTAATGGTAAGGTAATACGTCCTTCAATGGTTATTGTCTCTACTTAAGAATATTAAACAGTTTAATATTCTAATATTTAAGAAATCTGAATTTATGTTTATTGATTTTTTTTAATAACAAGGGAGTAGGGTTGTTCATTTTATGAACACTTAATTAGTTTTTTATGGCGTTTTGTTTTGTTTCTGGTCATAATAGGGTGTGCTTAGGGGGATGAAAGTTGGCATGATAGATAAATTAGTTTAAGTGTCAGAATTTATTAATAAAACTATATTATAAACAAGGAGTAAATTAATTATGGCGAAAGAAAAAATTATTGGAATTGATTTGGGTACAACCAATTCATGTTTTGCAATTATGGAAGGATCTGATTCTACTGTTATTGCTAACTCAGAAGGATCACGAACGACACCGTCTGTCGTTGCTTTCACAAAAGAAAAAGAACGCTTGGTAGGACAGCCTGCTAAACGACAAGCGGTTACAAATCCAGAGTTTACGTTTTATTCAGCTAAAAGTTTAATTGGAAGACGTCTTAAGGAAATTGGTAAGACATTACCGTATAAGCTATCAGAAAGGAAAGGTGGCGGTATTGTTATTAAAGGACCAGAAAAAGATTATACGCCTGCAGAAGTTTCAGCGATGGTTTTACAAAAAATTAAACAAGATGCTGAAAGTTATGTTGGTGAGACGGTTACAAAGGCAGTTATTACAGTTCCTGCTTATTTTAATGATGATCAGCGAAAAGCAACTAAAGATGCGGGTGAAATTGCTGGCTTAGAAGTTTTACGTATTATTAATGAGCCTACAGCTGCTGCATTAGCTTATGGTTTAGATAAAAAAACAGACCAAAAAATTGCTGTTTATGATTTTGGTGGTGGTACATTTGATATTTCTATTTTAGAAATTGGTGACGGTGTTTTCGAAGTTCTTTCAACGAATGGAGATACAACGTTGGGTGGTGATGATATTGATGATCTTATTATTAATTGGTTAGTCGATGAGTTTAAAAAAGATCAAGGTGTTGATCTTAGTAAAGATCAAATGGCTTTGCAGCGCTTAAAAGAATCAGCTGAAAAAGCTAAAATAGAATTATCTTCTACAACAGCTACTGATATTAATTTGCCATTTATTACAGCGGATAGTTCTGGACCAAAGCATTTAAACATTCAATTATCACGAGCTAATTTTGAATCCATGATTAGTGATGTTATAAAAAATTCTTTGGTTCCATGTGAAAAAGCATTAAAAGATGCTGATTTAACTAAAAATGATATTCATGAAGTTATTCTTGTTGGAGGAACTACTCGTATTCCAGCTATCCAAACGGCTGTTCAAGACTTTTTTGGAAAAGAACCTCATAAAGGTGTAAACCCTGATGAAGTTGTTGCGATGGGAGCGTCTATTCAAGGTGCTGTTTTAGCCGGGGATGTTAAAGATGTTGTTTTATTAGATGTAACACCATTATCGCTTGGTATTGAAACTTTAGGATCTGTTTGTACAAAGTTAATTGAACGAAATACGACGATTCCAACATCAAAAAGCCAGGTATTTTCAACAGCTGCTGATAATCAACCTAGTGTTGATATTCATGTATTACAAGGTGAGCGTGAAATGGCTGCTGATAACCGAAGTTTAGGTCGTTTTGTTCTTGAAGGTATAGCGCCTGCTCCTCGAGGAATTCCTCAAATTGAAGTTACTTTTGATATTGATGCGAATGGTATTTTAAATGTTAAAGCGCTTGATAAAGGTACTGGAAAAGAACAAAAGATTACGATTCAAGCGTCTTCTGGTTTATCGGATGATGAAATTGAAAAAATGAAAAATGATGCTGAAAAATATGCTGATGAAGATAAGAAAAAACGTGAGGAAGTTGATGCTCGTAATGAAGCTGATGCATTAGTTGTGTCAATTGATAAACTTTTAAAAGATAGTGCTGATAAGATTAGTGATGATCATAAAACTAAATTAGAATCAGGTAAAGAAGAGCTTCAAAAAGCTATTCAAGATGGTGATATTGAAGCGATCAAAGCTAAAAAAGAAGAAGTTCAAACCGTGGTTTATGAGGTATCGGCAGAACTATATAAAGAGAACCCTGAAGAAGCAGCAGCTAATGCTGAAGGTGCAACCGGGGATGCTGGTGCGGATGCTAAAGCTGAGGAAGGTTCTACTGATAAATCATCAGAAGAAAATGATGATAATGTGGTAGATGCTGAGTTTTCGGAAGTTAAAAAGTAAGAATTTAGTTTTATTAGGTGGCTCTTTTGAGCCACCTATGTTATAAAACGTCGTAATATTTATGTATAAGGAAATGTAATGTCTCAAGATTTGTATGGTACTTTGGGTGTTAGTAAAGATGCTTCAGCTTCTGAAATTAAGTCTGCATATCGTAAGATTGCTCGAAAATATCATCCTGATGTTAATAAAGAAGCTGGTGCAGAAGCTAAGTTTAAAGATATTCAAAAAGCCTATGCTATTTTATCTGATTCTCAACGTAAGCAACGGTATGATCAGTTTGGTGTAGCGGATGATTCCGCAGCTGGTTCTGGAGGTCCCGGAGCTGGTTTTGAAGGATTTGAAGGATTTTCTGGTAATTTTGGTGGAAATTTTGAAGATATTTTTGATACATTTTTTGGAGGGTCTTCTCGCTCTCAATCGTCCCGTTCTTCTTCAGGAGAAGATTTGCGATTTGATTTGACTATTACGTTAGAAGAAGCAGCGATAGGTGTTGATAAAGATATAGAATTTTATCATTTAGAAAATGATTCGGGGTCTGCTAAAAAATGTTCAGAATGTAATGGGTTGGGACAGGTTAAAGTCGTTCAACGAACTATGTTAGGATCGTTTCAACAAATTTCAACATGTCCCGTATGTAAAGGACGTGGAGTTATCGGCCAAAAAAAGGTTAAAAAGAAGTTAACCATTACTATTCCTGCAGGGATTGAGTCAGGGAACCAATTAAGGGTTTCAAATGAAGGAAATGCAGGGCCTATTGGAGGTTCAGCTGGCGATTTATATGTTTTTATTACAGTAAAAGAACATGATTATTTTCAACGTGATGGGAGTGATATTTATATCACTTTAGAATTGCCATTTACTCAACTTATTTTAGGATGTACGATTGATATTCCTGTTTTAAATGGAGAAGCTACTTTAAAAGTGCCTTCTGGAACTCAAACGGATACTCGTTTTCGTGTTAAGTCAAAAGGATTGCCTCGTATTCAAGGATATGGGAAAGGTGACATGTATGTTAAGGTGATTGCTTTATTTCCTAAACAGTTATCATCGAAAGAAAAAAAATTGGTAGAAGAATTTCAAATATTAAGAGGCGATGAAAAAACAACTCGTAATATTGAAGATTGTATTGTTAAACGGTAGTTGTTAATTGGTTGCTAAATAGATTGTAATATTCTTTTAATGCATTAAGAAGTATTATGTCGTTTTTATTTGTACACGTTTTTAATGTTTCTTCTAATTCATGTTGTTGTTCATCAAACGTTGTTGTTTCTTCTTGATTTCGATACATTTCTTTTGTTATATATCGTGGTTTTAAATATCGGCTTAATAATGTTGGATCTGGGTTTGCTGAAATATTTAAATATAGTCTATTAAATAATTGGATTAAATAATTATCTTGTTTGCTTGTTCTTTTTGATAGTAATTCTTGTAATAGATTAGGATAATTTTCAGGATTTTTAAATAGATCGTGTTTTAATTTATTAAGTGTATCAATATGATGATCAAAGCCTATTTCATGAATTTGGTACTCTATATCCCATTCTTTTTTTATTAATTGAAAATATTCTTTTGAGGATTGTTGGATGGATTGAAATAATGAATCTTTTTCGATTAAAGGGATAATAGCTTGGAATGATTCCGTTTCGGTTTCTATACATGATTCGCCTACAAAGAAATGTTTGTTGCTATTAATGTATTGAATACAACTTAGTTTTTCTTCTTTTGTAATGGATTCCCAAGTTTTTTTTGTAGATAATAATTCTGTCAGATATTTTAGATTTATCATTAATAATGATTTAGGTTGTAATACTAATGTATAAAAATAACGATAAATATATTTTTCTGGATTTGATCCATCTTCTGGAAAATCTCGGTAACGTTGTTTTATAATGGTATTGCTGTGGGTGTTTTCTGGTAGTAATATTGGTTTGAATTCTACTAACCGTTGATTAAATTTTTGTTCTAAATAGGTTACTAATTTTATAGTTAATATTACATCTTCAAACGCATCATGGCTTTGTTCATTGGTTAATAAACCACTTGCTTGTGTGATATCTTCTAATCGAAATGAATAATATTTTTTGTTATTATTTTCAGTTAAAACCCAAGGAAAGTTGTCTTTGTTATAAAATGCTATATTCTGGATCCAGTGCAAAATATCTATGTTTTTTAATTTTCCATTAAAATATGGGTTAAAGCCATAACGTACTAATATATTTCTTAAAAATGATAAATCAAAATTATTTGAATTAAACCCTATGAGTGTTATTTGATTATAGGTTTGAATTAAATTAGAAAAAAAGTTAAATATGTTTTGAGCTGCTTCGTATTCTGGGATTCCTGTTTTTTGAAGGTCCAGAACATTGATTTTATTGGTTAGAATCGCTTTTACTTCTGGACATTGGGTACGGTTTAATTTTATTTTTCCTGTTAACGAATCTAGTGGTTCGTAGTTTGTATCGGTTAATACAAATGCATAGGAAATAATTTGACCTAAAAATTCTCTGCTAGATGTCTCAAAATCATAAAATAAAAACATAATTGATGTTTATATTAGTTTAATTTACGGGATATTCCAAATTATTGTTTTGAAATATACATGTTATTCGTGTACTTTTTCGTTATTAATATAAATGGGTTTATTATGAGACAATATAAGAATTTATGTGGTTTTAACAAATTAGTTGGTTTTTTCTTTTTTGTAATTATTATTATTAGTATATCTGGTTGTAGTTTGGGGGATGCTTTTGTTAATGTTTTTGATGATGATAATAATTCTGATTTTGGAGAGGGGTATTCTTATATAGGTACATCATTTAATTATGGAGATGGTCAACTTCCTACAAAATTTTTACAAAATAATATTTTTTTAAATAATTCTGTAGAAATTTCGGATACCATTAATATTAGTAATGATGTAAATTTAGTCGATTATTTTTTTTATTTTAATGCTTTTTCTAATGAAGATCCTCAATATAAAGAAAAAAAATATTATAATAGTACGTTAATTCTTCCTGCTGAGGATATAGATTATACGTATGAAGAGCAATATCCAACGGTTTCTATTGATAGTTCTGGGACTGATTTTTTTCATGTTAATACTTATGAATTTCCTAACCATCGTTCTAATTATTTTTTTAATTCTGTTTCGCAAGCTTCTAATGTTGTTTGTGTTGAGGGTGATTATATTTTTTGTTCTAATATATATGGTTTGGGGGGCTTTTCAGATCGAGCAAAGATTGTTAGTCCGAATCGGGCTAATAAGTATAATTTTCCTATTATTGCTACAGTTCTTACCCCAACACCTTTGGGGGACAGAGATATTATTGGGTTGGCTCGTAATGGGGTTCCTTTAGCTCAAAGACTTCCTAATACTAAAGAAGATTATCATGATCTTAAATCTCGTTTAGATGAGTATTATGGTTATCCAGCTGATTCTGGTTATTTTTATTTTGCAGAACCTACTTATTTTACGGGATATGAAGATGCTAGTTATTTTTTTGGTTATGATTATACTTATTTTCAAGATGAAGTGGATTCTTCTAAAAGTGTGAGTCGTTCTGATTTGATTGGGATTGCATTAGATGGGTTCCCAATTTATGGGCCAATTGAATATGGAATACAAGAAAAGGTGCCATATGATTTGGATACATGTAGAGGGCATGTTGGGCCCACTGGAGATAAATTTTCGAATACGTATCATTATCATATAAAGCCTGTTGAATATATTGAAGATGGGGATGAAAATTTTTTTATTGAATGTTTTTCAGGTACACTTGTAGATTAAATGTTTTGATTTTATGTTTATAAATTAAATTCTTTAGTTGACAATCGGTGTTTGATATACTAGTATCCTTTACTACTTAAATGATAAGGTGACGTAATATGGTAAATCAAGGTTCAAAAAAATTAGGTTCATTAGATTTAGGGAAAAAAGCCTCTAAAAAAGATTCTTTAATCGAAGATAAAGATATTCCTTATTACAATGTTACTATTACATGTGCCTGTGGTGCTGAATTTGAATCAGGATCAACTTTAGAATCTATTCGTGTTGATATTTGTTCTCAATGTCATCCTTTCTTTACTGGGGATAGCCGTATCTTAGATGCTGAAGGAAGAGTTGAGAAGTTTAGAAAGAAATATAATCTTAAAAAATAATTATTAATGCTTGATCAGTTTCAAGAGATAGAGCTTAAATTTAATGATTTAGAGCGTAAGATGAGTGATCCTGAGTTGATTGCTGATGTAAAGCGATATCAGTCTTTGGTTAAGCAACATTCAGAGTTAAAATTAGGGGTTGAGTTATATCGTCGATTGAAGCTTGTTTTAGATGACTTAAGTGATTTAGATGAGTTAAAAGATGATCCTGATATGACTGATTTTATTATTCAAGAGTCAGAATCATTAACCAAAGAAAAGGATGAACTTGAACGTAAATTAAAACTATTTTTAATACCTAAAGATGTTGAAGATGAAAAAAATGCTGTTATTGAAATTCGTTCTGGAACTGGTGGCGATGAAGCTGCGTTATTTGCCGCTTCTTTATATCGTATGTATACAAAATATGCAGAAGATAATGCTTGGTCTATCGATGTTTTATCTCAAAATGTAACTGGGTTGGGGGGGATTAAAGAAATTTCATTTTCAGTTTCTGGTACTAATGTTTATGGAAAACTAAAGTTTGAAAGTGGGACTCATCGTGTTCAACGTGTGCCTGATACAGAGTCTTCGGGTCGTATTCATACATCGGCTGCTACGGTTGCTATTATGCCTGAAGCCGAGGAAGTTGATGTTGATATTGATCTTAAAGAGTGTCGTATTGATACGTACCGTGCTTCTGGTGCGGGTGGGCAACATGTTAATAAAACAGATTCGGCTGTTCGTATTACCCATTTGCCGTCTGGGTTGGTTGTGGCTTGTCAGGATGAACGTTCTCAGTTTCAAAATAAAGATAAAGCGTTACGTTTATTGAGAACAAAGTTATATGAGGTAACTTTAGAAAATAGTAGAAAAGAAGAATCTCAAGCAAGAAAGTTACAAGTAGGTACTGGAGATCGATCTCAAAAAATTAGAACGTATAATTATCCTCAAAGTCGTGTTACAGATCATCGTATTAATTTAACTCTTTATGCTTTGGATGCTATTTTGAATGGAGATTTAAATGTTTTGGTAGATCCATTAATTGAAGCTTACCAACTTGAAAAAATGAAGTCATCTTAGATATTTATTGGTATGGTTTTAGCAGAACTTAATCGAGAGGCTATTGAATTATTGGCAGCTTTTTATCCGGATAGCGCTGAATTTGAGGTTGAATGTTTATTGAAATTTTATTTTAAATTTAGTTCTGTTGATTTTGTAAATTATTTACAAATGATTATTTCTAATGATCAATATGCTGCGTGTATGGCTTTGGTTAAGAGACGTGTAGCTGCTGAACCTTTAGATTATATTATAGGAAATTCTCAATTTATGGGACGTTTCTATGATGTGGGGCCTGGTGTTTTAATTCCTCGTCCTGAAACAGAACTTTTGGTTCAAGAAGCACAGTGTTTAATTCCTCATTACTTTTCATCATCATTTACAGGATTAGAATGTGGATTTGGTTCGGGTATTATTTCTATAGAATTAGCGTTGTCGTTTCCAACTAGTTCATGGTTATCTTTTGATATTTCTAAAGATGCTTTTCATTATGCTTCAACTAATGCGGCTCATTATCAAGTTAATTCTATTGATTGGAAACAATTAAGTTTTTTTGATTCAAAATCTCTTTGGCAGGATAGTGATCAACCTCTATTTTTAGTATCTAATCCTCCTTATATACCTACCAAGGATTTGGATTCTTTGGATAAGTCTGTTAAAGATTTTGAACCTTTAATTGCTTTAGATGGAGGTGAATTGGGCTTGAATATTTATCGTTCTATTTTTTCTTTATCTGAGGATCATCCCTTTGTTATTTGTTTAGAATGTGGTGTTAATCAGTCTGATTTAATCATTGATCTTGCTACTAAGTTTGGGTTTAGATGTATTAATAAAGTGCTTGATTATCATCATATTACACGTGTTTTATCGTTTACGAATCAAGTTTAATATTATATTTTTTAATTTTACTATATAAGGTTGTCCGTGAAATTTTAAGTGCTTTTGCTACTTGTAATAAATTTCCTTTTTTGATTTTTATTGCATGTTCAATAGTTTGTTTTTCGACCATCTCTAAAGGGAGTACTTCTTTACTAGGTTCTGTTAATAATTCAACTTTTTGTTCTGTTAATGATGATACATGTTGTCCTGGTAAAATACTTAATGTGCTGCTGGTAATTGATGCTCCTTGAGCAATTACAAGACTACGTTGGATAACATTTTCTAATTCTCTTATATTTCCTTCCCATGATTGATTTTCAAGAAATAGTAAGGCATCGTTGGTAATTGTAGGGGATGTTATTGATAGCTCTTTTGAATATTTTTGGATAAAAAAATGTGCCAATGCGTGAATATCTTCTTTTCGATTTCTTAGCGGGGGGATGTGAATTGGAAAAATATTAAGTCGATAATATAAATCTAATCGAAATGTTTTATCGTCTACTTTTTGTTTTAAAGATTGGTTGGTTGCTGCAATAATTCGTACGTCAACCTTGATGGATCGTTCACTGCCAATACGTTCTATTTGTTTGTTTTGTAATACTCGTAATAATTTTACTTGTAGATCTAAAGGTAATTCTCCTATTTCATCTAGAAATAAAGTTCCTCCATCAGCTAACTCAAATTTTCCTAATCTTTTTTCAGTAGCTCCTGTAAAGGCTCCTTTTTCATGTCCAAATAATTCAGATTCTATAAGCTCTTTTGGAATAGCACCACAATTGATTGTTATCATTGGTTTTTTTTGTCGTTTCGAATTATTGTGAATTGTTGTTGCTATTAAATCTTTTCCTGTTCCACTTTCACCTTCTAATAGAACGCTAAGATCGTTATCTAGTACGAGACCTATGGCTTTATAGACATGTTTCATTGCAATACTATTTCCAATTAACTCTGTTGATAATTTTGATTCTTGGTTTTGTAAGTAGTTTATTTGTTCGTTTTGTCTAGAAATTAAACGTTCATTTTCTAATGAATACATTTCGAACGTTAAAATTCCTAATAAATCTAGTAATGGTTCGCTATTGTATAGGGGGCTTTCTTTGCTTAAATTATTGGATGCTTTTAAGGATTGAATACTTGTTTTAAAAGCGTAAATAAGCATGGCTGTATCTTTGGTTGAAAACCCTCCCTGCATTAGATCTTTTGTTAGTAAATGCCATAAGGATAAGATAGATTCCATTACTTTCTTTGATGGATCTGTTAGTTGGCTTGAATCAAATTTTGTTATAACTTGATTTAAAAATTGTTTTGAAAATTGTTTTGTATTTTCGTTTTTTAATAGGTTAGATGATTGTAATTGAGGGTTGTTGGATAACTCATTCATTAAAGTAGCTAAAATATGCTCTTCATCAGATTGATATAGATCTAGTGGTTTTTTTTTGCTCATAGTGTTCAGATATTATACAGTTTATAATTGGTGTTTTAAACATTTAATATGTTTTTAAGGTTTCATTAAGGTTGAATTTTTCTATGCTGTAGGTAGGTTTTCCATATTTTTTTATTAAATCTTTTTCATCTTCGTTAAAATAAATTCCGGTTTCTTTTACCCAACATCCCGAAATTCCTAAATGATTTTGCATCGATACAACATTGTCGATGTTATCATCAAAAAAGAGAGTGGATTTATTTGGAGATAGGTTATGAGCGTTTAGATGATGTGTAACTAAATCTGAAAAATTTTTGAGTGGTTTACCAAACCAATGAATAGGTCTATTTATCCTATTTTCTACTTTTTTTGCAAAATAACCAACTACTGGCTGGAGTTTTTGATTAGCTCTGATATAACGATCTTTGTTACAACATATAATGGGTAAGGTTGGATCTTTTTTTGCTTTAGCAGTCACTGTTTCTAATATATCTTGAGATTGAGATTCGTTGAATCCCGCTAAAATAATAGCTTCTGCTTTATCAATATCAGTTGTTAAACCTTTAATGGGGGCATCAAGTGCGTAATGTTTAGCTGAGTCTGGTCCAATAAAATAAATAATTTTATTTTCTATCAGATTTGATAGTGTAGGATCTTTTGCTAATCCGTGTCCTGATGAAATAATATTATCTACATTTAATGTGATATTTCCATCACTATATAGATTTTCTTTGATATCATTAACATAGTGATAGGAATTGTTACTTGCTAGAAAAGTGGGGCTTTTTGTTTGTAAATAATTAAAGGTTTTAGATGCTTGTGCTAAGAAGCCATTGCTTGAATATAATACACCGGATGCATCTACTAAAAAGATCGAATTTTCTAATTTATTAATTAAATCGAGTAATTTCATGTGATTATAAATGTGTTTTTTCTAAAAGTAGGAGACTCTTCTTTGATAGTTACTTTTGTTACCTTTGCTTGAGGGGGGCCTTGGTGACACCATGTAATCATTTTTTGACAGTTTATTTCTGTACCCTTGATACACATGCTAACGGTTTGATTGTCGTTATTACATACCCAGCCACATAATTTTAGTTGGTTTGCAATTTTTAGACTTGATTGTCTAAAGAAAACACCTTGAACTTGACCGGATATATTTAATTGGAATTGCTTGATATTAGTTGTTGTTTCTTTTTCTTTCATACGAGTGTTAATGGGTGTTGATTATATAATGCTTCTATATCTTGAATGTAATAGTTAGGAAATGTTTTTAATAATTTTTCTTTAAGTTTTAGATTCTCTTTTTTTGTTGCTGTTTCAATAAAAAATGTAGATCCTGATCCGGTTAATTGTATGGGAGATGATGTGTTGTCGGCTAATGCTTTATAGATTGTAGCCATTTCTTTATTATAATCTAGCACTACTGGGAGTAAATAATTTGAACACTGGGTTATTTTTTTGTGCTTTTTGTCAATTAGTTTATCAAAATGAGCATAAATTTCTTTTGTTGAACATTCAATATTGGGATAGATTATAGTAAAAAATTGTTTTGTTTTATTTTTCTTTGTGGTTAATTTATCTCCAATTCCTGAAACGTGTTGTAGGCCGCCTTTTAAAAAAAATGAAATATCAGAACCAAATTGTTTGCTTATTTCTATTAGTTCTTTGTAGTTCCATTTCTTTTTTTCTATTGTATTAATTGCTTTTAAAATGATAGCTGCGTTACTGCTAGCGCCTCCCATTCCACTTCCTAGAGGAATTTTTTTGTTAATATGTATTTGGTAGCTATAATTTAAATTTGGGGCTAATGTTTCAATAATTTTTCCAATAATATTTTTTGAATTTGTTGGAATTGTAAATCCTGAGTACGTGATTGTATAATCTACAGTTGTTGTTTTTATTGGAGTAATTTCTAATTCATCATATAAAGAAATTTCTTGAAAAAGTGATTCAATAGGATGTAGTGAGTTTATTCCTTTCGATTTATAAACATTTAGCGATAAATTGATCTTTGCATATGATTTAACGTAATATTTCATATGATCTAAAGAGAAACCTTTGGTTTCTCTTTATTTATCCTTCTGCTTCAGTTTCTGTTTTTGTTTTTTCTTTCGTGTTTTCAAGCTCTTTATTTTGCTCGATTTTATAAGAATCTTTTAATGAATCTAATAATGTAGCAATCTCTTGGTTTCTTTTTGTTATAAAAATTTGATTTTCAATGTATTGTTTTACCTCTTTTAATTCTTTTTCTTTTACTATTTCTTTAGAATCTAACTTGAAAATATGATATCCCGCTTCAGATTTGATAGGTTTTGTATAGCTTCCATTTCTTTTTAAATTAAAAATTGCATCTTTAAAATCTTTGCTTAAATTGTTTTCTGTGAACTTTCCTGGTATTTTTCCACTATTTACTGCTGTTGTTTTATCAATTGATTTTGTTTTTGCTATTGTTTTGAAATTTGATCCGTTTTTTAATTTTCGGTGTATACTATTAGCTTCTTTTTCTGTTTTTAAAACAATGTGTGATATACTTCTTTCTTCGTATGCTTTGAATAGGGTATTTTTATTTTTTTCATAGGCATCTATAACTTCTTGTTCGGAAACTTTTATTTTTGGGTTGATTGTTTCTTTAACAAATAAGTCAATTAACCCTTGTTTTTTTTGATATTCAAATTGATTTGTTAATGTTTTTACATAGTTTTGATAGTCTTCTTTCAGGTTTAGTGTGTTTTTTATCGCTTCTTGATATAAAATTTCGTCTTGTATTAATTGATTGATAATATATTCACCTTGTTTCTCAGCTGGAATTTGTTGTTTAATGTCTTCTGGTAAATTATTAAATCCAACTTGTATCTGTTCTTTTGTTATATCACTTTTGTTGATTTTTACAACCCAATCTGATTTGTTGCTGTTAAGGCAACTTACTAATAGTAATGGTGTGATTATAATGATAGCTAAATGTTTTATATTCATTGTTACCTCCATGTAACTTGTATTTATTTATATTATATCTATATTATAAACGTTTCAACTATTATATTTGTGTCTCTACTGCTGTTTCTTTGTTTCTTTCAAGATTTATTCGATTTTGGTTATCGATTGCTGCTATTTTAACATTAATTGTATCGCCTACATTCAGATGGTCTTCAACTTTTTTTACATGGTCAGAGGAAATTTTTGATATATGAAGTAATCCTTCTTTTCCTGGTGCTATTTCAATAAATGCTCCAAATGCTACTGTTTTGGTTACTTTACCTGTAAATGTTTCCCCTACTTCAGGATCTTTTATTAATAATGTGATATATTTTAATGCTTTGTCTAGATTTGTCTGGTTGGGTGAGAATATTAGTACTTCGCCTTTGTTATTATCGTTGATTGTGATTGTAGCACCAGATTCTTCTTCTAATTTTCTTATCATTTTTCCACCTGATCCGATAATTGTTCCTACTTTGTCTGGGTTTACTGAAAGTGTATGGATCTTTGGAGCGTTTTCAGATAAATTTTCGTTTGGTCTACTGATGACTTCTTTCATTTTGTTAAGAATAGATAATCGTCCTTCTTTTGCTTGGTTTAGTGATTCTTTTAAAATCTTTTCAGATAAACCAGAAATTTTAATATCAAGTTGTAAGGCAGTTATTCCTTTTTCTGTTCCTGCTACTTTAAAATCCATATCTCCATAATGATCTTCTAATCCTTGTATATCTGATAATATGATATAGTCGTCTCCATCGAGTAATAGTCCCATTGCTATACCTGAGACAGGTGCTTTTATTGGTACACCACAGTCCATTAATGCTAATGATCCAGAACAAACTGATGCCATTGATGATGATCCATTTGATTCTAATATTTCTGATACTATTCGTAATGTATAAGGAAAATCTTTTTCTAGGTCTGGTAATACAGCTTCTAATGCTTTTTGTGCTAATGCACCATGGCCTAATTCTCGTCGGCTGGTTCGAATCATACCTACTTCACCTACTGAATAAGGAGGAAAGTTATAATGGAAAAAATATTTTTTTCGTTTTGTTTCGCCTAAACCATCAACAATCATTTCATCTGTATTGGTACCTAGGGTGATTGCACCTAGACTTTGAGTTTCTCCTCTTGTGAATAATGCGGAACCATGAACACTTGGTAGAACTGATACTTCGGATGCTATAGATCTTATTTCGTTTGGTTTTCTCCCATCTACTCGAATTCTTTTTTCTAAAATAGTTTGTCTAATTTGATCCTTTTTTATTTTGTTAAAAACGTTTGAAACGATTGATTCATTATCTTTTTCGTCGTTGATAAATGTTTCATTAACATTATTTTCAATTGTTTTTAACGTATCTTCTACTTCTTGTTTATTATTACTTTCTGTTAATCCATTACTAATTTTGTTTCCCAGAAATTCTGTAATTTTAGTTTCATATTCTTTTAATTCTTTGGCAGGTTCAGGTAATGTGATTTTTTCTTTTTTAGTTTTTGATTGAAGTTCTTCTTGCAGTGTAATGGATTGTTTGATGTAGTCATGGCCATCAAGTATAGCTGTTATAAGTTGTTCTTCTGTTAACTCATTAGCACTTGCTTCAACCATTAAAATGGCGTCTTTTGTTCCTGCGATGGTTAGGTTTAAATCACTATTACTTAGTTCATCTGCTGTTGGATTGAATACAAAGGTATTGTTTATATAGCCTACATTTACAGCGCCGATAGGTCCATTAAATGGTATGTCAGAAACACTTAAAGCTGCCGATGCAGCTATAATTGTAAGTGGTTCAGTAACAACAGCAGGATCATGTGATATAACATTAATAATGACTTGAATGTCATTGTGAAATCCTTTAGGAAAACTTGGACGTAGTGGTCTATCTACGAGCCGTGCTATAAGCGTTTCATCTGTACTTGGTCTTGCTTCACGTTTGAAAAATCCACCTGGAATCTTTCCTGCTGAGTACATTTTTTCTGTGTATTCGACGGTAAGTGGTAAAAAATCGATTCCTTCTTTTGGTTGCTTAGACATACATGCTGTTGCTAATATAATGGTATTGCCTACTTGAAGAGTAATGGATCCGTTAGCTTGTTTTGCCATTTTTCCAGATTTTATTTGGATAGATTTGTTTGCAATAACTGATTCTACAGAAAATTCTGATTCATTCATTTTATTTCCTTTATTATTATTTTATTAATAGATTTATTGATAATCAATTTTTTATTTTTAATTTTTTTGCTAAATTTTTATAATCTTCAGGTTTCTTTTTAGATAAGTAGCTAACGAATTTTTTTCGCTTTCCTACCATTGCTAATAAACCATTTCGTGTTGAATTATCTTTTTTATTTTCTTTTAAATGCTTGATTAGATGATTTATTTTGTGTGTTAATAATGCTATTTGTAGTTCAATTGATCCTGTGTCGGTTTTATTAATAGCATATTCTTTTATAAGTTCTTTTTTTATTTTAGGTTTGGTTGTGCTCATTCTTAAGGTCTCCATTAATATTATGCTTTTTAATTTTAAGCAATATACATTATCATAATATTGTGTTTTTTAGCAATAATATATTAGATTAATATTTTATTATCATGTTAAATGTAGCATTGTATACTTAATTTAAGTAAATTAAAATAAAAAGGATTGTGATAGATGGGTGTTTTAGATGTTCTAGAAGTTCCTAATATTTTACTTGGACAGACAGCTGAAGATGTTGTCGAATTTGATCGTTCGTTAAGTACTTTTGTAGATGATTTATTTGCTACGATGCATGTTTACAAAGGAATTGGTTTAGCGGCACCTCAAGTTGGAATTTTAAAACGGGTTTTTGTTTCCCAATATGAAAATCAACGTTTAGTATGTGTTAATCCTATACTTGAGCTATATGGGGATGAATTGGAGTCAGAAGAAGCATGTTTAAGTATCCCTAATGTTTTAGCTACCGTTAGTCGATATAGTTATGTTAAAGTACAGGCTTATGATGTTAACGGAAATCGTTTTAATCAATCTTTTGATGGTATGATGGCTATTGTTATTCAACATGAAAATGATCATCTTGATGGAGTTTTGATTACGGATAAATCATTGAATACACGTTATAACCATGATCAATCTGAAGGTATAGAAAAGGAATAAGATATGCAAAGAACCGTACTGAAATCAAAAATTGCTTATGCTGTATTAACGGATGCTAATTTGTATTATGAAGGTAGTATTGGTATTGATCATGATATTATGGATCAGGCTAATATTATTCCCAATGAACAAGTTCAGGTTGTTAATGTTAATAATGGAGAACGATTAGTTACTTACGCTATTCCTATGGAGCGTGGTTCTATGAAATTTGTTTTAAATGGACCTGCTGCTCGAAAAGGACTTTCTGGAGATGAAATTGTTATTATCTCTTACATTGGTGTTCAAGATGGAGATGTGTTTGATCCTATTATTATCGACTTAAAACATGACTAATCATTTCCCAGTAAATTTTTCATATAAAAAGGGAGAAGCTTATATTGGGGATGTTTCTTTAAAGGATGTTGTTGATCAGTATGGGTCTCCTTTGTATGTTTTAGATTCTCAAACTATTAGTCATAATTGTCAGCAATTTCTAACACCTTTATCAGAGTCTTATTCTAATTCTCGCGTTTTATATGCTTGTAAAGCTAATTTAACGGTTGGTATTGCACAATTTTTATATCGTTTAGGAATGTCTTTTGATGTTTCTTCTGGAGGAGAATTATTTACTCTTATTAAAGCAGATATTTCACATGATTCTATTTATTTTCATGGTAATAATAAAACTCATTCAGAACTTCAGTTAGCTCTCGATTATGGAGTTACAATTATTATTGATAATTTACAAGAATTAATTAATCTTATTCAATTAAATACTACCAAAAAGTCTGTTCGTGTGATGTTACGTATCAAGCCTGAAATTGATGCTCATACACATGAGTATATTAAAACTGGGCAATTAGATTCAAAATTTGGTTCTGAAAAAGATGATTTTGAACATTTTTTTAAATTGTTCCAATCTCATTCTTGGATTAATTTTATTGGTATTCATTGTCATATTGGTTCTCAAATTTTTGATACAAAACCTTATTATGAACTTATTGATACCATGTTACCTTTTATGAAGCATCTCGTAGAAGATTTAGGGTTGGAAATCTCTGAATTTAATTGTGGGGGAGGGATGGGAATATTTTATTCTGAAGGGGATTCTCCATTTAATATTCATGATTTTATTATTAATTTTACATCTTATATTGTAAAACAATTTGAGGCATTTTCTATTCCTCAACCTATGTTATTGTTTGAACCAGGACGATCTATTGTTGGTAATGCTGGGATAACAATTTATCAGGTTGGTACTGTCAAACATATACCAAATATTAAATCTTATATTTTTGTTGATGGAGGGATGGCAGATAATATGAGACCTCTTCTTTATGATGCTCAGTATATGGTAGATAAAGTATTTAAGAAAAATTTACCTACACAACCTTATTCTATTGCAGGAAAATTTTGTGAATCGGGAGATATTTTGGTAGATGATGCTATGATTGAAGAGGTTTCAGTTGGGGATTATTTGATTGTTTTTTCTACAGGAGCGTATAATTATTCTATGGCATCTAATTATAATCGAAATTGTCGTCCTGCTATGGTTCTGATTGATGGGTCAACCGTGGTGCCTTTATTAACTCGAGAAACGTATGATGATTTATTACGTTTTGATTGTCGGTTTAATGGGTAGTTATACATTAATTTTAATTAATTTACGATTATGGCGATAATACAACAAATTCCATATTATGCTTATATCAGTATTTGTGTTGATGTAATACTGGTTTATTTGCTTATATACCGCTTTCTTGCGTGGTTAAAGCGTTCTTATGCATTAGACTTAATTAAAGGGCTAATGTTAGTGATTTTAGTGTTTTTAGCCAGTCACATTTTGTCTTTAACAACTTTAAATTGGATTTTAGAGCGTTTTGCTACCGTTTTGTTGATTGTTGTTGTTATTATTTTTCAACCTGAGTTACGTCGCTTTTTGGAACGGGTTGGTGCTACAGGACAATTATTTACACTTTCGTCATCATTCCCTGAAATGAAATCAACGGCTACTATGCAGTCTTTAATTCGTGCTGTTGATTATTTATCAAGAGAAAAAATTGGTGCCATTATTGTGATAGAAGGTCAAACATCTTTGAGTCAATATTCTCATACAGGGATACAAGTTAGAGGTGATTTGAATATGGAAATGTTGTCATCTTTGTTTTGGCCTGGGTCTCCTACACATGATGGTGCGGTTATTATTAAGGATAATACGATTGAAGCGGCTGGTTGTTTTTTGCCTCTTACAGAATCTTCTATTACAGATCGTAGTTTAGGAACTAGACATCGTGCTGCTTTAGGTTTATCTGAGGTTACTGATGCTATTGTTATTGTTATTTCTGAAGAATCGGGTGTTATTTCATTGGTAGAGCATGGTGTTATGACACGATATCTTACTAAGGAAGCTTTGCAAACTCGTTTGGTATCACTACAGTCTCAATCTGATACGGGATTTAGTGGCTTTAGTTGGAAAAATCCGTTTAAATCGTTATAGGGTTTTATAAAGTCGAATAGAGGATTCAACTTTATTGCATTGCTTTAAATTGCTAAGGGCTGTTTCTACTTCTATAAAGTTTTGATGTTCGATTGTGTTTGTGATAATTACAATTTCAGCTATATTGGTATTACTTTCTTTTTGAATAATTTTTTCGATACTAATGGATTGTTCTGCAAATTGGAGGGATACTTGCTCTAAGACCCCTGGTTCGTTTTTCACATTAATTCTTAAGTAATATTGTGACATGGTTTTGTTTAGGGGTTTTATTTGACCATCTTGGAAATTTGTTTCTAAGTTTCGTGATGATGTTTGTTGTGAAATTCCAAATGAAATATCTATAATATCTGAAATAATTGCGGATGCGGTTGGGGATCCACCAGCTCCTTTTCCCATTAACATAGCTTCTCCAACTTGGTCTCCAACAACATATACTGCATTGAATTCATTATGAACACTTGCTAATGGATGGTTAAGAGGGATTAGTGAAGGACATACTTGTAATTCAAATTCATTGGATTCTAACTGTTTTCCTTGTGCTAATAAGCGTATAGCATATCCTAATTCAGTTGCGTAATTAAGATCTTTTAATGTTATAGATTCTATTCCTTTATGAACAATTTCGTTTACTTGGCTATCTAACTTAAATGCGACTGCAGCTAAAATAGAACATTTGTAAGCGGCATCTAATCCACTAATATCCATTGTTGGATCTAATTCAGCAAATCCTAAATCTTGAGCTTGTTTTAGAACGGTATTAAATTCTTTTTTTTCGTCTTTTATTTTAGTTAAAATATAATTGGTTGTTCCATTAATAATTCCATAAAATGCTTTAATTTTATTAGCAGCAAAGCCTACCTTTAAAGCTCTAATAATAGGAATGCCTCCTCCGACAGCTGCTTCAAAGCAAATATCAACACCATTTGTATGTGCCATTTTGAAGAAATGTTTTTTGTGTTTGCTAATGACTTCTTTGTTCGCTGTTACGACATGTTTTTTATTGGTTAATGCGGTTGTTATATAGTCTAGGGCAGGGATTTCTCCTCCTATCACTTCTACTACTATTGAAATGTTTGGATCATTTAGAATGTCATTTACATCTGTTGTTAATAAGGATGGGTCTGTTATTAAATTTGAATATTTTTCTGGTGATCTTACAGCTATTCTTTTTATTATTAGAGGACGTCCAATTCTTTTTGATATTAATGATCCATTTTCATTTAATATACGGTATATATCTTGACCTACATTTCCAAATCCAATTAAACCTATTTCTATCATGATTATTTCCTGTTGATTGTTACTATATCAATCTAAAAGCATTTTTAAAAGTTAAATCATTTATTTTTATATTTCTATTTTTTTACTTACTTACTAGAATAGAGTTAATGAGTCTTTCTAATTTATTATTAATTGAAATTCAAAATCATACTGTGACTGTATCTTTATATAACTCAGTTGGTAAAGTTTTGGATGAGCAAAGTCGATTGTTTGATTGTCATCATTCTAATGATTTTGGTAAATATGCTGATGCGAATGAATTTTTATATGCAACTCGATCTGCCATTAATAGTTTGATTGTGTCTTTACCCAAGCGACATGTTATTCATTCTATAGGTATTGTTGGCCAGATGGATACATTTTTATTTTGTGATCAGGAATCAGGGATGGTTTTAACGCCATCTTTTTATTTAGAGGATGATCGAGCTTTGGATACTTATATGAATATAAAAAACACATCTATTATTCGTAATTATAAAGATATAACTCATCAATCTTTGTCACGTTATTCTCTTTTTACTCATTTAAAATGGTTTCTTGAAAAGGGAATATCTTTATTTTCTTTTTCGCCACAACGTAGTCTTTGTATGAGTTTGGAATTATATTTATTATTTAATTTAACAGGTTTAGAAGCTTTTCAACAAGATTTAGTCTCAGCATCTTCAACTGGGTTTTTTGATTTTAAAGATAAAGATTTTAGTTCTATTATTATTAAGGATCTTAAATTAAACCGAAAGTGTTTTCCAGAATTAGTTTCTCCATTTTCAATGCAACAAAAAAGTAAGGGGTTTATTCCTTTAAAAGATGGTATTCCAGTTAATTTTATGACTCATTCTTCTGTTAAAAATTGGTTGTTTGATTCTCAAATACAGTGTGGCGCAATTAATATTCATATTTCAAATCGTCATATTAGTTTAGAACAACATATGGGATTAGAAATGTTGGATTCTAATAATTTTGTTTCAAAGTCTCTTGTTGTTAAAGCTCAAGAGGAATTTTATTGTTTAAAAGATTCTATTACAGTTCCATTTTTTTCTGATAAATTACTTTCATTACCTTTTTCTGATATTGTTTCAAAACAAGTTGTTTCTTCTAATTCTCAATCTTGGGTTGTATTGAATCCAGATAGTTCTGATTTGAATCAAGAATTTGCCCTTATTAATAAGGGGGGAGATTCATTAGATTCTATGTTTGAAAGAGCTTTGTTAGAGGGGTTGTTTAATGTTTTACGATTAAAAATAGCTAACTTTGAAACTGTTTCAGCATTGTCTCCACATACATTTTATTGCACATCGACACTTGATATTCATGATTCTGTTTGGCAACTTTGTGCTGATATTTTTCAGCATCCTTTAGTTATTGTTGATATGGAACAATCACATTTAGGGTTTATGTCTGAATTACAAGGTGTTATTCAAAATAAATCTTTTTCTAAGCCGTATCAATCTAAAATTATTACGCCAGTTCAGGATCCTATTTCTAGTTATGCGCGTTATCAATCATGGTTATCTTATTATCAAAAGATTTTTAAAAATTGAAATTTTTTCTAATTTCGACTAACGTTCGTGTATGTCTTTGAATCTTATTATTAATACGGCTGTAGAGCCTTTTGGGTTTTCTTTAGCAAAAGATGGGCGTTGTTTGGTTTCAATTAAGCAAGGTGGAGATCGCCATTTTTCTGAATCTATGATTTCGATGATTGATCAATATTGTCGTTTATATGCTCAGGGTTTATGTGATATTGATAGTATTGGAGTTGTTAATGGGCCTGGTAGTTATACAGGTATTCGTATTGGTGTTTCTTATGCGAAAACGTTGGCATATTCTTTGAATTGTCCTGTGGTTGGTTTATCTTCTTTAGAATCATTAGCTGTTCAGTCTATTAGTCAGTCTTCTGTTTTTGCTGTTATTTTATCGGCTAAACCTCAACACGTTTATTTTCAGCTATTTAATTGTGTTAATACTATTAACCCTATTTCTGATTTAGTATTACTTCATATAGATGATTGTTTTAATTTGCTTGAATCATTTAAGTCACGTTTAGATTGCTTTGTTTGTTCTAAATTACCTTTGTTTGATAGGTGCTCTTTTCAGCATTTGCAATTTCATTCTGTTGATATTGATTGTAGTCGATTATTTGTTTTATTGAACAAAACATTACAAGCTGTAACGGATCCTTCTGTGAAGAATCTATCTTTAAATTATATTTGTCAGCCTAAGATAGGGGCTTAGTTATATGTTTAAGATATTTTGAAATGGGGAAGACAATAGTGTTATCATGAAAAATTTAATACATTCTGTACTACTTTGTGTAGTGTTAAGTACCATTATAAATGGATTTTCTGTTTATGATATGTCAAAGAATCATCTATCTGTTAAATCATTAGGTATGGGAACTGCTTATACGGCCTTTGCTGAAGGAGAAGCGGCTACATTGCTTAATCCTGCGGCTCTTTCTTATCCAGGTTCATCATATTCTTTTCAGCAATTAGATTATGATAAATTGGATTATAACCTTTATCAGGCTCATTATTATTATAATAATCCGATTGGTATTTCGTCTGTTATCAAAGAAGATTTTCAAGGTAATAAATTAACGATGAATTCGGTTGGATTAGGGGCTTTTAGTCAGAATGGTGTTAGTTGGGGGGTAAATTATAAATCTATTTTTGGAAATTATGATAATCAATCTGTTAAAGGGTGGTCTTCTGATTTAGGCGTGTTAATTCGTTTATATCCTGGTTTAAATGCTGGGTTTTTAATTCAAGATATTTATTCTAAAGATTTAAATTTAAATACAACATTTAAAGGTGCTTTAGCAGGGTTTTTAAATAATAATTTATTGGGATGGTCTCTTGAAGTATCTTATGATAATCAAATAAAAAAAGTTGTTACGACAAGTTTTGGAACGGAGTTTCTTTTATCAGATACCTTGGTATTTCGTTCTGGTATTAATAAAACAGCTTTGTTTTCAGGGGCTAGTTTGCAGTTACCATTTGTTAATTTAGAGTTTGGAATCAAAAATGATTTGCAGGATTTAAAAGGTAATTATTATTCAACTTCATTTAAATTTGGTAGAGGATCAGATATTGCTAAATTTAGAAAGCGATATGCTTTGTTTAAGCGATCTGCTTATGCTGAAATGGTTATTGGGGGTAATGTTCAAAAGGGAAAGTCCGAAGTGAGTTTGTTAGGGGGATATAAAATTGGGTCTAATGATTTGTTAAAGTTAATTCATCATGCAAATCAAGATTCTTCATGTCGTGGATATATCATTAGAATTGGTAATTTTCGGTCTTCTTTAACGGATTTAGGCTTGGTTCAAGAGATTCGGGATGAGTTATTAAAGTCTAAAGAATTTGATAAAAAAATTATAGTTTACTTAGAAGGATCGGTTGGATTGCCTGAATATTATTTAGCATCATTGGCTGATCTTATTGTTATGCCTCCTTTAGGAACATTAAGTCAGTTTGGGATTGATATTGAAGTTCGAAAAGCGTCTGATTTTTTTGAGAAATTAGGTATTCATACAACTGTTTTTACTTCAGGTAAGCATAAAGCATCAACGGATCTTTTTTCAGATTCATTAACGGATTTAGATCGAGAACATTTGAATTATTTGATTTCGGATTTATTTCAAGATGTTAAAGATCAAATTAAAGTGTCTCGTCAGTCTGTTTCAGATGCTATTGAACGTATTTCAGATGGATCTATGATTACGGCTAAAGATGCAAAAGAAATGGGTTTAGTAGATCGTTTAGCGTATTGGCCGGATGTTTATTCAATTGTAGATAATTATGACTCTGAGTTGGAGAAATTGAACTTAACAGATTTTATGGTTTCTAAACAACCGTCTATGTTTCATTTTTTTAATCGTATTGCTGTTCTTGAAGTAGATGGTTCTATAGTGAATGGTAATAATTCAAGCAATTTTATTTTTGGTGGAAAGGCTACAGGAGCAGAGGAATTTGATCGACTTGTTGATAAAGTTAGTGAGGATGATAAATTTAAAGGTGTTATTTTAAGAGTTAATAGTCCTGGAGGTAGTGTATTAGCATCGGATCGTATCTATACAGCAATTGAACGCTTAAAAAGTTCAGGTAAAAAAGTATATACATCTATGGGATCTATAGCAACTTCAGGTGGGTATTATGTTGCGGCTAATTCAGATAAGATTTATGCCAATGCTTCATCTATTACGGGTAGTATTGGTGTTGTATCTTCGTTTCGATCTTATAGCAAACTTGGAGATGAAATAGGTGTTCAAACGGACTCTATTAAAACGGGTAAATTTATGGATATGTATTCATCATTAAATGAATTGGATAATGTAGAAGAAAAGCTTATTAAAAACTTTCAAGATAATTTTTATCAAGAATTTGTTTATAAAGTGAAGTCTAATAGACGCCTAACGGATGAAGAAGCTTATACTGTTTCTCAAGGACAACTATATACAGGTAAACAAGCCCAAAATATGAGAATAATTGATGATATTGGTGGGTTTTATGATGTTGTTGACGATTTAGCTAATGATTTAAATATTGAGGATCCAGATGTTGTTTTTATTCGATCTTCGAGTTCGTTTAGGTTGCCATTTGGTAATGCGACTGTTAAATCTCAGTTTTATGAAGTTATTTCATCATTTATTCCTATGCTTGGATCCTCTTATCTTGCAGAAGATGCATTACAGTTTGATTTTAAATAAGGTTTCTTAGTTTTATTTTAAATAATATAAATTCTACCGGTTTAAGCCAGTTTAATAATAATATTATGATTGCTATCGTTATTATGATTAAGATACTAATGCTATAAAGGGATGTTTTTTTTGATTGGTTAACTTTATTAGATACTTTTTTTTCATAATTATTAATTTTATTTTTAAATTTTTCTAAACTCACAAGTATTTATTTGAAATTTCTGTGTATATAAACTTCAATACGACGATTTTTTGCTTGGTTTTTAAGATTAGACGTTCCATCTCGATTTTTGTTGGGGACTAATGGGTATGCATCGGCCATTGCAATAGCTCGTACTCGTTTTTTAGGAATTCCTGCTTTAATAAATTCTTTAAGGACATTGGTTGCACGATGTGCGGATAGTTCCCAATTAGATTCATATAATTTTGTTTTTATGGGCATGTTATCGGTATGGCCTTCTATTTTTACAATATAATCATCGTATTTTGATTCTTGGATGGCTTTTGATATATGACTTAACATGGGGATCATGATTTTTTTTAGTTTAGCTGATCCTGATTGAAATAAAACTTGTGATGAAAATCTTAATTTGAGACCTAATGGATCTGGTGTGATTGATATTTTTCCTTCTAGTTGTTCGTTTTCTACTATTTCATTAAGTTTTTCATTCATGGATGAAAAGGGTTGTTCAGATTCGGTTTTTTTAAAGGTATCACTAATACCTGATGCCATTTGTTCAACTTTTGCTTGATCTATGGATGACACTGATAATAATAATACAAAAAATGCCATTAATAAGGTGATGCTATCAGAATATGTCATTAACCAACTTTCGTCAGCTACGGGTCGTTGTTTTAATTTTTTGCCCATTAATCTTTTTTAGTTAGATCAATCCAACTATCAGGAGGGATGAATCGATTGACTTGATCTTGTATTTCAAAACTTGGTTTTCCTTCGCTTAATAGTACTAAGCTTTCCATTAAAATTATATTTCTATATCGTACCATTTCTAATGTTTGTCTTACTTTTTCTGCGGCTGGTTTGAAAATTAATTGTGCAAAAATAACACCGTATAAGGTTGTTAATAAGGCTAATGCTAAACCAGGGCCTACATTAGCTATATCTCCCCCCATATTATCTAACATGATAATAAGACCAATTAAGGTTCCTATCATTCCAAATCCAGGTGCAAAGCCAGCCATGGTTTGTAAAATATTGGCATCAATCATTTGTCTTTCAACAATTGATTCAATAAGATCTTCAATTAATAGTCTCAGTTGGCTTCCTTTTACACCCGTTGAAATTAAATCTTTACTATATTGGATGATAGGATCTGTTATTTTTTGTGTTTCAATAATATTTTCTACTGCTTTAAATCCTTCTTTATTATTAATTTTTGACCATTCAATAACACTTAAAGCATCTTGGGTTAGTTTTTTAGAGCTAATATGTTGAGGGAAAAAAATTCCAAATAAGCTTAATACACTTCGCATGACATATTTTGCATGATAGGAGATCATGGTTGCTGCAAATGTTCCACCTAAAACCATAATGACACTATTTAAACTTACAAAAATCATGTAGTTTTCTGTACTATTAATAATAGCAACAACAAATAAGCCTACGCCAAATACGATTCCTAGAAATGTCCATAATGAAAATATGCGTTTTACCATAAAATTGAATACTTATTAAGAGTATAGCTTAAGTAATTCATATTTCAATTACTAATGTGTTCCATAAGCTATGATGGCATCTGCTACTTTTTTGAACCCTGCAACATTGGCACCTTTTACATAATCAACATAACCTGTGCTTTGACCATACTCTAAACATTGTTGGTGAATTTTTTTCATAATGGTTTTTAGGCGTTCATCTAAATCTTCTCGTGTCCAACTATATCCCATTCTGTTTTGAGCCATTTCTAAACCTGATACAGCTACACCTCCAGCATTGGCAGCTTTACTTACTCCAAATAATGTTTTTGTTTCTCTAAAATAGTGAATGGCTTCAGGAGTTGATCCCATATTAGATCCTTCTGCAATACAAATACAGCCGTTTTTTACTAATTCTTTTGCGTCTGTTAAGTTTAGTTCATTTTGTGTCGCACTAGGAAATGCAATATCACATTTTATGTGCCATGGTGTTTTTCCTTCATAAAAAGGAACATTATATTTTTCTGCATATTCTTTGATTCGCCCATGTCTATTGTTTTTTAAATCTTTTACAAAATTTAATTTTTCTTCAGTAACACCTTCTTCATCATAAACTGTACCACTAGAATCTGAAAATGAAATTACTTTACCACCTAACTCTATTACTTTTTCAGCTGTATATTGTGCTACATTACCAGATCCTGATACGACACATACTTTTCCACGAATATCTTCTCCTATATGATGTAACATTTCTTGTGCAAAATAGACACAGCCATAGCCTGTCGCTTCTGTTCGAATTAAACTACCTCCCATATTTAGTTGTTTTCCTGTAATCGTTCCTGTAAAGTTATTTTGAATTTTTTTGTACATGCCAAATAAATAAGCAATTTCTCTTCCGCCTACCCCAATATCGCCTGCAGGAATGTCAATGTTTGATCCTATATGCCGATGAAGTTCTAACATAAATGCTTGGCAAAAACGCATAATTTCTCGATCTGATTTTCCTTTAGGATCAAAATCAGAACCACCTTTTGCGCCTCCCATTGGTAGTGTTGTTAAACTGTTTTTAAAAATTTGTTCGAATCCTAAAAATTTAAAGGTTCCTAATGTGACGCTAGGATGAAATCGTAACCCTCCTTTATAGGGGCCAATAGCATTGTTAAATTGCACTCTATATCCACGGTTTACATGAATGTTGTTATCATCATCTTCCCATGTAACTCTAAAAATAACGATTCTATCAGGTTCAATAATTCGTTCTAAAATATTGGCTTCTTTGTAGTGAGGGTTAGCTTCAATAAAATCATGGACTGATTCGACAACTTCTTGGACAGCTTGATGAAATTCATCTTCTCCAGGATGTCTATCTGTTAGTTTTTTCATGAATTTTGAAATTGTTTTTTCTTCTGTGATCGTTGTCATCTATGAACTCCTTGGATCCTAATGTTTAATTTAACCTATTATATAATATCTTAGTATTTTTTGTACTGTTTTATATTTTTTTATTTTATTTTAGTTTGTTAAAAATTATTAGCATGTTTAAATGTTTTAAAAATGATGTACGTATATATGTGATTGTGATAATTTGGAAATCTAATTTTCTAATTTATTAATGTGTTAAAGTGAATAAGAGGGGTTTTATGAAACTAGGTAGTTTATGTGAACAAAATGAAAATCGTGTTGCTATTACACCCTCTGTTGCAAAAAATTTAATTAAATTAGGATGTTCAATAGTTTTAGAACATAATTATGGAAACCATTTGTTTGATTCTGCTTTGTTTACAGATGTAGGGGTTGAATTTGGCTCCAAGCAAGATGTTTTAAAGGCCGGTTGTTTGGTTCAAGTATCAGTTCCTAAGGATTCTATTGCTATGATTCCTGCAGATACTGTTTTATTAGCTCTGACAAAACCATTTCAAGATAAAGATGTTTTAAATCAACTTGCTAGTCAGCGTGTAACAACGTTATCAATGGAGTTTGTTCCTCGTTCTACGCGTGCTCAAAAAATGGATGCGATAAGTTCTCAGGCTAATTTGGCGGGGTATGTTGCTGTAATTTTAGCTTCTCAACGATTAGATTCTATTATGCCTATGATGATGACACCGGCTGGTACGTTACCCCCGGCAAAGGTTTTTATTATTGGTGCGGGTGTTGCGGGGTTGCAGGCTATTGCTACGGCTCGACGTATGGGTGCTAATGTTACTGCTTTTGATACTAGGCCTGTTGCGGAAGAACAGGTGAGATCTTTAGGTGCCTCATTTTTAAAAATTGATTTAGGTGAAACCGGTCAGACGGATCAAGGTTATGCTAAAGAATTAACTCAAGAACAGCTTGATATGCAGCGTGAAATGATGAAAAAAACATGTGTTACGTCGGATGTTGTTATTACGACCGCTCAAGTTTTTGGTCGAAAAGCGCCTACTATTGTTACAGCGGATATGGTTTCTAGTATGAAAAAGGGTAGTGTTATTGTAGATTGTGCTACCTCAACTGGTGGTAATGTTGAAGGTATTGAACCTGGTCAGGTTATTGAAAAAAATGGGATTCATTTAATTGGGACGATGGAATTGTCTCGTGAGGTTGCTAATCATGCTTCTGAAATGTATGCATCTAATATTTATAACTTTTTAGCTGAATTTTTAACTAAAGAAGAACCTATTTCATTAACCTTAGATACGTCTGATGACATTATTGCAAGTATGCTTACCATTCAAAATGGTGAATTGGTACAACCTATGTTATTAGATATTTTAAATAAACAGGGAGTTAGTTAAATGGATTTAATGGTTGCTATTTATACATTGTTTATTGTTGTTTTGGTTGTTTTTTTGGGCTTTGAATTGATTTCAAAAGTTCCTTCAACCCTACATACACCGTTAATGTCTGGGTCAAATGCTATTTCTGGTATTACCTTATTAGGTGCTATTGTTTTAGTCGGTATTTCAGAAACTCAGATTAGTCAGTGGGTTGCATTTGCAGCTGTTGTGATGGCTACTATTAATGTGGTTGGTGGTTACCTAGTTACAGATCGTATGTTAGATATGTTTAAATCAAAGGATAAATCAAAATGATGGAACTTATTAGTTATTTAGGTTATTTATTAGCAACGTGTTTGTTTATTTTTGGTCTTAAGCGGTTAGGGTCTCCTAATACAGCAAGACAGGGTAATATTATTTCAGCTTGTGGTATGTTTATTGGTGTTTTATCTACCTTTATTCAAACAGGATTTGAAGGGTTCCAATTGATTTTAATTGGAATAATAGTGGGTGCTGTTATTGGTGTTTTAGCCGCTAAATTAGTAGCAATGACGGCTATGCCTGAAATGGTTGCTTTATTAAATGGTTTTGGTGGTGGAAGTAGTTTGTTAGTTGCTTTTGGAGCGTATCTTGTAGCTCCTCAAATTGGTGCTGTTACAGCGGTTATTACGGTTGTTTCTATTGTTATTGGAGGCTTAACTTTAACAGGAAGTATTGTTGCTTGGGCAAAATTAGCAGGTACTATTTCAACACGTCCGTTTTCGTTTTTTGGGCAACAGGTTCTTAATGCACTTATTTTATTAGGTTTAATTGCTGCGATTGTTATATTTAGTATGGATGCTATGTCACATATTACGTTGTTATATGCTGTGATTGGTGTTGCTTTAGTGTTAGGTGTTTTGTCTGTGATGGCTATTGGTGGGGGCGATATGCCCGTAGTGATTGCTTTATTAAATAGTTATTCTGGGATTGCTGCAGCAGCTGCTGGTAGTGTTATTGGTAATGTTTTATTAATTGTTGCAGGTTTATTAGTAGGAGCGTCAGGATTAATTCTAACGTCTATTATGTGTAAAGCGATGAATCGGTCATTAGCTAATGTGTTGTTTGGTGGGTTTGGTTCAGTATCTTCATCGTCTTCTCAATCTGATAAAGATCAAGGTGAGGTTAATCCTATTACGGCAGATGATGCTTATTTTGTACTAGAAGCAGCACGTAGCGTGGTTATTGTGCCAGGTTATGGGATGGCGGTTGCTCAGGCACAGCATAGTGTTCGAGAATTAGGGGATATCTTAGAAGAACATGGTGTTAATGTTCGGTATGCAATTCACCCTGTTGCGGGTCGTATGCCCGGTCATATGAATGTTTTATTAGCTGAATCTAATGTTCCTTATGAACAACTTTTTGAAATGGATGATATTAACCCTATTATTGATAATGTTGATGTTTGTTTAGTTATCGGTGCTAATGATGTTGTTAATCCAGATGCTTTAGAAGATGAAGCAAGCCCTATTTATGGTATGCCTATTATTGAAGTTTCTCGTTCTCAGACTGTTTTTGTTATGAAACGATCTATGAATCCTGGGTTTGCTGGTATTCAAAATCCTTTGTTTTTTAAAGATAATACACGGATGTTATTTGGAGATGCTAAAGAATCTTTGCAAGCTCTTATTGGTGAATTTAAAGAATAATTTATTTCTTTTTTTTAGCAAATGTAGCAGAGTTTATTAGACGTATATTGTTTGTTGTAATATTCTCAAAACTGCAATCAACAAACTTACTATTTATTAACGTAATTGTGTCCCAATTAGAATGATCAAAATTAATGTTATTAAAGGTGGTATTAATAAAGGTAGTGTTTTTTAGGGTTGCATTTTCGATGTTGGAATCGGTTATGGTGCTGTCTTTGATGGTTGAATTGGCAATATGAATTTGATAACCCTGAATTTTGGATAAATTAGTTTTATATAATGTGTTATTTTTTAATGCTGCGTTTCGTAATGTTACAGTGTCGATGTTACAAAAATCAAATGTTGTGTGATTAAATTGTATATGATTTAAATTTAGTTTTTTAAAGGTTATATTAAAAAAAGGATGATGGCTTAAACGTGATTTTTTTGTTGCTTTTTTTTCTAATTCTTTGAATCCTAAAATGACATCTTGCTTCCTTAAAATATCTTCTGTTTCAGTATCAATATCACAGTTTAAGAAGATAGCTTGTTTAAGTGTCGTATCTGGAAATGATACCCTTTTAAAGGTTGTGTTTTGAAATACTGTATTTAGAATTTTTGAATTTTTGAATGATGTTAGCTTAAATGATGATTCTCGAATTAACATAGATTTTAAACTACTTTTGTTAATCTGTGTTTGATTAATTGTAAAATTATTTAATTGTTTATTTGATAGATGAATATTGTCTATTAAAGAACCAATAATGTGATTGTTTTTTGATGATGAATGAAAGAGATTGTTATTATTAATATTTTTTATATAACAACTAATAAATTGGCAATGACTAACATGTTTTAAAGATGTTTGATCAAA
>NZWE01000001.1 GCA_002697535.1 Actinomycetota bacterium
AATCGGATAAATGTTTACAATACCAACGAAATTCTCCTCCACCAATTAGAGGAGTAAAATGTTCTGCTAAATTATAGTTTTTCATATAAAAATTATTTTGTTTTTTTAACATAATCTTTTCTTTTTTATAAAAGCCGTTTTAAGTAAACCTTTATAGGTTATCGGATTTAATCTTCCAAAAATTTCATTTATTTTTACATAATATTAATTAAAGTTATAAGAATGTTAAGATCAATAGCTGTAACTACTGATAAAACTGAATGATTTAGTAAAATACAGCAGAAACATTGACGCTTTGTAAGGAATGATTCAAAATATGTCATTAAATTAAATATGGAGATAACTTATGACACTTGATTTTGACTCAGATATCTTTGAAAAAGAAACAATAACTTTAGGTAATACAACAGAAAATATTGTTCGTGGTGGAAGGCATTTATTTGAACAATTACCAAAAGCGTTTAAATCCGTTAAGCAAATTGCTGTTATTGGTTGGTCATCGCAAGGACCTGCCCAAGCACAAAACTTAAGAGATTCTTTAGAAAATACCGATATTAAGGTTGTTGTAGGATTGCGTGAAAACTCAGCCTCTATACCCAGTGCTGAAGCAGCCGGCTTTAAAAAGGATGATGGGACCTTAGGTGAAATGTATCAAGTAATTCGTGACAGTGATTTAGTATTACTACTCATTGCAGATGGTGCTCAAGCAAAAGTATATAGAGATGTTTTTAAAGCATTAAAACCCAACGCAACATTAGGTCTTTCACATGGGTTTTTGTTAGGTTATTTAAAAAGTGTTGGGGAAAAGTTTCCTGAAAATATTAATGTAATTGCAGTATGTCCAAAAGGTATGGGCCCATCAGTAAGACGGTTGTATGAACAAGGAAAAACGGTAAATGGTGCTGGAATTAATGCTAGTTTTGCTGTACATCAAGATGTTACAGGTGAGGCTACTAATATCGCATTAGGATGGTCAGTTGCTGTTGGAGCTCCATTTACATTTCAAACAACCCTGCAGTCTGAATATAAATCAGATATTTTTGGAGAACGAGGCATTTTATTAGGTGCTGTTCATGGGATCTGCGAAGGGTTATTCGACTTTTTTGTTCAAAAAGGATTAACAGAAGAAGATGCGTTTAAGCAAACAGCTGAATGTATTACAGGACCCATTACTAAAATCATTTCTAAAGAAGGTATGATAGGTGTTTATAACCGCTTTAATGATGAGGAAAAAAAGGAATTTGAACAAGCTTATTCAGCAAGTTATCATCCTGCCTTTGAAATTTTATTAGAAATTTACCAAGAAGTAGCAAGTGGTAATGAAATTCATAGTGTTATTATGGCAAACGAACGATTTAGCCGATACCCGATGGGAAAAATTGATGGAACACGTATGTGGGTTGTTGGAGAAGACGTTAGAGCAAAGCGTAATCAAGATGTTTTAGAGCGAGATTTAAACCCAACCACAGCCGGGGTGTTTATTGGTACCATGATGGCTCAAGTAGATGTCTTAATTGAGCAAGGTCATTCCTATTCGGAAGTAATTAATGAATCGATTATCGAAAGTGTTGATTCCTTAAACCCATATATAGATTATAAAGGGATTGCATTTATGATTGATAATTGTTCGACAACAGCTCGATTAGGTGCTAGAAAGTGGGCCCCACGTTTTGACTATAATTTAAGGCAACAAGCTTATACTGAATTACAAAATGGTCAACAAGTAAACCAAGAATTAGTTCAGTTATTTAAAGGGCATCCTGTTCATGCAGCCTTTTTAGTGTGTGCAGAGTTAAGGCCATCCGTTGATATTGCTGTATTAGGATAGTAATATGATAAAGCGTGATAAAACATAGACTTAATTTAGTTATTAGTCTTAGCCTGTTAGGGATTTTCCTTACGGCTATACAGGTAAGTAGTGCGCCACTTTTTTATATAAAAGCTAAAAAGGGTATGGTGTCAACTCAGGATCATTACGCTTCAAAAGTAGGTTTAGATGTATTAAAAAAAGGTGGTAATGCTGTCGATGCTGCCTATGCTATCGGCTACGCCTTAGCTGTAACGCATCCCCAAGCTGGAAATTTAGGTGGGGGTGGTTTTATGGTGCTGTATGATGCAAACAGCGATAAAACGGTGGCTTTAGACTACCGAGAAAAAGCACCCTTAGCAGCCCATAAAGATCTGTTTTTATTAGAAAATGGCAAGGTAAGTAAAACAAAATCCCGCTTTAGTGCACTTTCAGTTGGGGTGCCAGGAACTGTTTTAGGTCTTGAAACAGCTCATCAGCGCTATGGCCGTCTAGATAGAAAGGTATTACTAGATTATGCAATTAAGTTAGCTGAAAAAGGATTTGTAGTACAAGATGATTTAGAAATTGCTTTAAAGCGCTATAAAGTTAATTTAGAAAAACATGAAGAAACAAAAGCCGTATTTTTTAAGGGTAACAACATTTACAAAACGGGAGATATGTTAAAACAGCCAGCGTTAGCAAAAACCTTAAAACGAATAAAAAAACATGGTAGTAAGGATTTTTATCATGGAAAAATTGCAAAACAATTGGTTCGATATATAAAATCAAAGGGCGGCATTATTACAAAAGATGATTTGCAAAAGTATCAACCTGTGTGGCGTGATGTCGTTACAGGTAAGTATAAAAATCTAAGAATTGCTAGTATGCCTCCTCCCAGTTCTGGTGGAATTGCCTTAATTCAATCATTAAATATCTTGAGTCATTTTGATATTAGAGCAATGGGGCATAACTCAGCAGAAACAATGCATATAATGTCAGATACCTTAAAATATGTATATTCAGACCGAGCACGATATTTAGGAGATACTGATTTTGTCGATGTACCAACCAAGAAACTGATCAGTAAACAATATGCAGAAACAATTGCGAATAAGATATCCACACAGAATATTGTAAATAGTGATGATGTATTTCAGGGAGCTATATCAATAAAAGAATCTACTGATACCACACATTTTGTCGTCGTTGATAAAGATGGAAACAGTGTTAGTAATACCTACACATTAAACTTTACATTTGGTAATGGAATGCTAGCTCCTAAGCTTGGCTTTTTATTAAATAATGAAATGGATGATTTTTCAGCAAAACCAGGTGTACCAAATGCTTATGGGTTGATAGGTAATGAGCAAAATAGTATTGAACCTGAAAAAAGAATGTTAAGTTCGATGACACCTACCATTGTATTTAAAAATAATAAACCCTTTATCATTACAGGTAGTCCAGGAGGAAGTCAGATTATAACGACTGTGCTTCAGGTAATATTAAATGTAGTTGATCATGATATGACAATTAGAGATGCTGTAAGTGCAAAGCGGTTTCATCATCAGGGAAAGCCTGATTACTTATTTGTTGAAAAAGGTTTTTCGAAAGAAACGATAAAAGAGTTAAAAGAAAAGGGTTTTTTAATTAAAGAAGCGGGCAGCATTGGCTCAGCTCAAAGTATTACCAGGGACGATGAGGGAATGTTAGGGGCAGCAGATCCTCGTAAGAAAAATGCAAGTGCTTTAGGTCTGTAGTAAATAATAAACCTAGAAGAATTCAGTATAAGTAAGCAAAAACCTACTTGTAAAGCGATAAACATAAATATAAAATTTATAATGTTTCATATATAAAATAATAAAAATTTAAACATTATTATTATTTATATAAAATTAATTAAAATATCAAGCTTAAATATAGTTTAAAAAAGGGTATATAACATGTTAGCATCCGTAGTCAAAAGCACAGCAAGAAGTAGCAGGACACTATCAGGAATAAATCGTTTTCCAGAAGCAGCCTCATTAGTAAAAAAGAGACAGCCATCAAACTTAAGCATAGGTCAGAGAGCACCTTTATCAACATCACAATCTAAACAATCTGATAAATCGCCTTTCCGAAAACCAAATCAAGACTTTACTACTGCATTAATGAAAGCTACAGAGATTGTGGCCGCAAGAGGCGGGCCTGGGGCTTTTGGTTGGCAAGTAGGTGCTGAAGCAGCAACTCATCTTGGTTTAGCCGATCCATTATATATGTCATTATTACCTGCAATTGGAGATGGTGTGGGCGTTGTAACAGGAAGTATCTTGTTTTATTCCGCTAAGCAAAATATAGCACCTGAATTAAACGAAAGATTTGAGACACGTTTTTCTATACCTACTAAAAATGAAATAATAGGCAATGCAACAATGTATGGTATAGCAGCTACCGCATCAGGTGCTGTATGGCAACCCGCGGTAGATACATTACAATCATTAAGTTATACATTTTCTGGTACAAGTTTAGTTACAGGTCTAATATGTGGATTTACCTTTAATAAGGTACTTACTAATATTTCAAGACCATTAGTATCAAAGCTCTACCCTGAAGTAGCACCAAGCAAAGAATCTAAAGATGCTGACAAGCATGTTTCTATTGCAATAGGTGGAGGCGCAGCAGGATTTGTCTTAACTGATCCGTCAGCGCCAATACCTCATTTAATAGCTACAGATGATCCTTTAACAAATTGTATAAAAGCAGCCACGTCGTTTGGAGGTGGGCTGATGTTAGGGTACACTGCCAGTAGCCCTATCTTAAAATATAAATAGTAAGCAGCTCTGAAGACGAACCTTTAACACATAATAATTTTAAGAAAGCCTTTTATTAACCAACGGTTAAGTATGAATGATTGATAAACCAAAATAAATCAATGTTTTTAAAAAAAAGATCAAGGGTATAGTTAAAGTCTTGGGGGGGAATATGTTAGACAATTCATTTAAGAAATTAGCCGTTAAAGTAAACTTCAAAAAATATAAAATTATTAATCGTATGCAATATATCATGAATTATGGTGAATATACGATTTGTTATGATTTTTTTCTTAATTAAAAATCATTGTTGCATGACATATTAGCGTTTCCAAAGGAACTTGCTTTTTAAGTAATGAAAAAGAACGTTGAGAAAACGTAGACTTAAGACCAAATAAATAAATATGATCATTACGATAAGCAATCGGTTGTTTGTAGAGAGGGAAATTTCGTTTTAAAGGAAACGATTCAAAATTACCTTGCCCTTTCATGATAACAAGGTCAGCTTGTTGATAAGCATGGATATAAGCATCACTCATGCTATAGCGGAGAGGAATAACATCAGTTGATCCATTATCTATAATTGAAAGATGTTGGGAAGACAGGTAGGGTTTTAAATGTTCAAATTCAGCAGAAGCTAACACTGTATTTAAATCAGAGTAGGTAACATCATTTAGGATAGGGGCATGTTTAGAAGAGATAGTAATCTTATGATTACGCTTTAAACAATGTTCAATAAGAAGTAAATCAAATAATAGTTCACCATGATTATCAAGTTCATAAAGAATATGTTTGGGAGCTCCTTTAATAGGATAAAGTAAGGAATGGTAATCAATATAAGGATTATTCAACATAAACTCATCAAGCCATGAAGCCTGATCAAGAATATCATTAAGTTCATCTGGAAAAGTAATAAGAAAATCATCAATACGTTGTTGATCTAAATAAGAGTCAAGCCAATTAGCCCGAATAGCAAGGTAACACAAGGCCTGTAATGATAGGGGCTCTTTCTGTTCATCACGAATCAGTTTATACATAGCAAAACAGCGGTTATGATGATCCTCTTTAACCGTTTTATACAAATCTGTAGGTAGTTCAAGATATTCATTAAGATGAACACAGGCTTGGTTTAAAAAAGAAAATAATTCAGAAAAACTCCAAGATCGTAGCTGATGCCAATAAGAATATAAGAGATCATCAAGGGTTGCTAAAAATAAGTTAAGATCGCGATCAGGGATGTTATATGATAATCGTGTTAACGGCTGATAATACCGAGATCGAATGGTTTCAAGTACCGAGCTGATAAAACGATCACGAATCAATGTTATCACGGATCCTAGCAGATAATTTGAGGAACGTTGTAGTAGACCTGATCCAAAACTATCAATATATTGATAACTAGAGTAATAAGTATGAGAAAAACCACCTATACACCATTCTAAATGGGGAGAAGCTATGTGTAGCTTAATAGCTTTATTAACGTTTAAAAACGTCGTATCAATACGTTTAACCAACGTATCAAAGGATGTCATTACTAAGCGCTTAAATGATCTGAGATAGCAAGCAGAGCTAAATGATAACTTGTAGGACCAAATCCTGTAATTTGACCAATGCAGACAGGTGCTATATGAGAGTGATGACGAAACGATTCACGTTGGTAAACATTGGATAAATGAACTTCAATTACGGGAATTTGCTTACCAGAAATAGCATCTCGGATAGCAATAGATGTATGAGTGTATGCCGCTGGGTTAATAATAATGCCATCACAATCCGTTTGTTGAATAGCATCAACAATATCTCCTTCAAGATTAGATTGAATAAAACTAAGATCAAGCTTATAAGCTGTTGATTGTTTAACTAAGTCACTATTAATTTCATCAAGTGTTTTCGATCCATAAATATCAGGTTCACGTGTTCCAAGCTGATTTAAGTTAGGTCCGTGAATAATTAAAATACGTTTCATGGTGTTACTCCTGTAAAAAAAGATTCGATAAACTCTATACTAGCTATAATATCAGATTCTGATACATCCGGTGAAACAATAACCTTACCAATATGGGTTGGCAAAACAAAGCGAATTTTACTATCTTTTACTTTTTTATCACGAGCAATGATCGCTAGTAAACGATCTTTATGAATAGAATCAAGTGATATCCGATGATAATCATAGACGTTTAAAATACGATAAATAGCAGTGGCCATATCTTGAGAAATTAATGATTTTTTTACAGCAATATAAGTAGCCGCACACATTCCAAAAGCCACACAAAAACCATGTTTATACATATTATACCCAAACAAGGCTTCAATCCCATGACCAATCGTATGGCCAAAATTTAAAATGGCTCGTAATGACGATTCTTTTTCATCTTCTTCAACAACATAAATTTTGTTTTTTATTGATTTTGTAATGATATTTAGCCATAAATCATGATCCGCTATATAATCAAACTTGATAATAGTATTAGCTTCAGCTAAAAGTAAATCAAATAAATCACGATCCTGAATAATGCCATATTTAATAATTTCAGCAAATCCAGACTGAGATTCCTCTTTTGGTAAGCTAGCAAGGATTGCGATATCATTAATGATTAAATGTGGTTGATAAAAGGATCCGATAAGATTTTTGCCACTAGGATGATTAATTCCAGTTTTACCACCAATAGCGGCGTCTACTTGAGCAAGAAGTGTGGTGGGAATATTAATAAGTTTAATACCACGTAAACATGTACTAGCAATAAATCCAGCAAGATCCGTAACAACACCACCCCCAAAACCAATGATCGTATCACCACGTTCAACACCAATATCAAAAATATGGTTAAGGCATTGAGTATAGGTAGTCATAGATTTAGCAGATTCACCATCCGCCACTAAGATTAAATGACAATCACTATGATAAGCAGATTTAACGACACTCATGATATCATAGCCAGAATCTTTAAGAAGCGATTCCTGAGAAAGAACAAAAACTCGCTTAGATTGAGTAGTTAAGGATGTTAATGATTCTTCAATACACTTCGAGCCAACCGTAATAGCTGTTTTATGTCGATTACCTGAAGAAAGTGATAAATTATGTAAGATCATACTCTGATAGTATCATATTCAAAATAGCTTCAACAGAGAGAGTGTCACAATCAATAACAAAGTCAGCATGAGAGGTATAAAGTGTATCACGTGTTGCTAGCATAGATTCAATAGTTTCTAAGGGCTTTGAAACCTGAAGTAAAGGACGATGGGTAGAGTGTTTAACACGATTATAAAGAACCTGAGCGGAAGCCTTTAAGTAGATTATTGGGCCCATCTGTTTTAATAAAGTAGCTGTTTTTTCAACAGTTAGTAAACCACCGCCTGTAGAAATAATACACTGCTTTGAGGATTGAAGTGATTTACAAATTTGAAATTCCCATGACCGAAAATAATCTTCAGAAATTGTAAAAAGTTCTGAAATAGATTTTCCAGATGCAGATTCAATCAGTTGATCGGTATCGACAAAACGATAAGCAAGTCGTTTAGCAAGTTGACGACCCACGGTAGATTTGCCAGAACCCATAAATCCAATAAAAATAAGGTTACTGTTAAGAAGTTTAGCCATATTACTAGTATAGCAGGATAGTTACCCAGCTAAAATGTGATGAAAAGAGGAGACTCTATGATGATGATACAACGATAATGGGCGAATGTGCATGATCTGGTTAATCATGCACAGATAGAAGCATATTGTTTGGTTTATATAGGAGTACCGATTTGAAGTTATTTATCTTTACTATTTCCATATTAATTATTATTAAATTGGAATTGCTATTGTTATTGTTCAGGCAGTAAAGAAGGAGAATCATTATATACTAATGTGTAACATTCCCCATTATTAGGATCATATCCATCCCCATCTGTATCCTCTGTTTCACTGTCTAGGTAACGACGTAAATCTGTCAGTACCTCTGCCGTTTTAAAGACTAGTTGTTTTTCTTTTACAACATCCAAATCCAGTACGATTCTTCTATTATTGTTTTGATAGCTATTTTGATTGCTATATAGTTTAGAATTATGTATATATTTTGTAAAACTAATCATGTTATTTTCTCCTTCCATCTTTTTAGTTAAAAAGATGAGTTGTTATTTTTATGGTTATCTTTCCTATTGTTACCTAGTTAGTATTACTGAACTGAGCAACAATTGTGAGAATCTGAAGCAGTGTTGTTAACGACATTTCTAGTAGTTAGATCTGGATTAAGGCTTTTTCTAAAAGAACTACTAGGACTGAAGTGAACTTTACGTATAAATACCGGACGAGAGCTGCGCGGTGGTGGTTGTGGTGCGTCTGATTCTGCTTTTTTTACTATTATTTTTGCTTTTACTGGTGGTGATAAATAATGATAATCATCTCTTTGAGAACAATCTTTGTCTTTATATCTAGCTTTTTTAGATATCACACTATTATCTCTTTCTCTTGATCTTGATCTTGATCTTTCACTATCAGTAGATCTAGATCTAGATCTTTCACTATCAGTAGATCTTGGCCTTGATCTAGATCTTTCACTTTTTCTAAGTTGAGCACTACCATTATCTTTCTGATTAGCGCTGAGAAATTGTGATCCTTGTGTTTTATAGACGTTAGTCATTTTATTTTCTCCTTTCATCTTTTTAGTCAAAAAGATGAGTTAATATTTTTGTTTTTTTTGTTTTTATTACAGTATCCTGCTAGGAGTTACGTTATAACGCAACGAGGCCTTTGGATATGAGGATTTACTGGTTCCTGAACAATAGTTTCCTCTGCAGGTTGAATTCTATAGATATATATACAATCTCTATTATCATCTATTTTTAAATGTTTAAAAACCATTTCATCTTGAAGGGTCTCCTGAATATAATTAAAAATTTCACTGAAAAGTTCCTTTTGAGTTTCTGACCAGGGATCGGAACTGCATGCTGGAAAGAAATTGTCTATACGAATAGATATTTCGTTATTACCATCATATATAGGAATCACTCTTAAATATGTCTTTATGCTATTGCTAGGAAACTCAGGATGACCTTGAAACATAGATTCTATTTTTAGTTTAGAAAATTGTTTTATATTTTCAATTAATTTTTTTGCTGCTTGATGACTGTTATGTGGAGCAGCAGGTCTCTCTATTGGAAATGAACTCGCTGTTGGAATAGATCTCGCTGTTTGATATGTACTTGTCATAATTTTCTCCTTCCATCTGTTTAGTTAAAAAGATGAGTTATTATTTTTGTTTTTAGTACGGTTTCTTGTTTAGAATCATGCTATTGTGCAGCCTGTAGTTTCAATCGATTGTGAATTAGATTGATCTGCCGATGGTGAATTAGATTGATCTGCAAAATCATCTGCAGTACGAGTAGGACTAGAAGTCCGATGAGCTATGAACAAATCAGCACTATCGATTCCTCGTGTTTTATGATCAGAAAGTTGAAATGGTTTTGCAAACTCACGATCAACGGAATCAAGAAAAGCAATCCTACCACCTTCCACTTTGATCTTGGATGATGGCAAAGAAGGAGGTGCTATTGTTACTCCCTGCTTATCTTTAGCATTTACATTAGCGCCCATATCAATTAATAAGTGATCAATCTCCTCATGAACTTTGGATACCGCTTCTCTTACATCGTCATCTGTATCATTTTGTAAGCTCTCTAAAATAGCACGAGTCCAATCGTTCTCTCCTATGTTTCCGCAAGCTACTGCCCGTGGTAGTGGTTTAGGAGAGCTTGATGATGGATATCCAGTCGGAGGAGCTGGGGGTGATATAGGAGGAGCTACTGGTGGTGATATAGGAGCAGAGGCTGGTGTAGCTTCTTCTAAAGATTTGGGTGTTAATTTACCTCCATGGGTACACGAAGGGGCATCACAGCAGGG
>NZWE01000002.1 GCA_002697535.1 Actinomycetota bacterium
CATTGCCATTGCCCAATCCATCTCCATCAGAATCTTCATACCATGTTGGCGTTACCGTTGTAATACTGCTATCTATCGGACAGACATCATTACCACTAATCGCTGTTAAATTCCAATTAATACCGGGTGATTCACATACCTCACTGCTATTGCTGTAGTACCCATCTCCATCCTCATCTTCATACCATGTCGGCAATGCTGTTGCATCACTATTTGCATAACTATCGCACACATCATTGGCATCGCATACCCCGTCGTTATCAGCATCGTTATTTACAATCACTCCGGTACCATCCCTCTCTCCCGAACAACTATTACATCCCACCGGTATTTCACATGACCCAATATCGATACTCGCCTGTTCATTATAATTACATGCTAATGGATTCATACAACCCACTATTAATATCTTGATATCTTCTTCAAACTTCTCTTTCGTTATTGTTCCTCCCAGGAACTCCTTCACTTGTTGATCTAACTGAAATGCGTCATTGATTATTTTTTTCGTCTCACTGCTTTCCTCACTGATTTCTTTAAAATTTGATTGATTTAAAGCACCGTTACCATTCGCTACACCTTCTGCAATTGTATTGATTTTACTATCATTATTGCTAGGATTGCTCATTCCTACTTTCTCATCTACCGTCTCTTTTACTTTCTTTAATACATTCTTAACCAACTCTTTATTTTCTAACTGCATATCCTTCGTCGATTTTTTTTCTTCGATTAATGCTCCTAACAATGCTTTTACCACTTCTTTCTGACTCACTTCTCCAGCATCTATTTCTGCCACCATTTGTGCTGTTTTGATCATTAATGTTAACTGCATCCCTAATTTTTCTACTTTCTCTGCTTTTTTCCTTTCGTCTTCTTCACTTTCACTCCCTTCTTTTGTTGCCATCTTATATGTATTTTTTGTAAATACCTCTGACTCTGAAAAATCAATTCCCAAAGCCTCAAGTAGTTCCTTTCGATTTTCTTCTCTTGTTTTATCCTTACTTGCTTCTACTCCTTGTAACACGGTTGTTAATGGTGATATATATACAAATTCTCCTCCCAATGTTTCTCCAATTAACTCTTCAACCGCCTCTCCCGTTACTGTATCCACCCCGCCTCGAGAAATAACCACTGTTCCTGTTGGTACATCTGCTTCAAATCGAAAATATCCATCATCATCACTCAATTGCTTTGGTTCGTTATTATCCATTTCTCCATTTTTATTTATATCTAGATATACCGTTGCTCCACTTATTGGACCATCTACGACTCGTCCTTCTATTACTTTTATACCGGTTTTATCTATTTTTTCTCCACCATCATCATTTGTCAACTTAGCACAACTCACAAAGATGCTCATTAACATCATTAATAACACAATCAGATGTGTTCGGCTTATTATTCCCTTACTTATTAGATTCTTTTTTTTTATTAACATTATATCTTTTTTATACCCATTTTCTTCTTTTTTTACTCATTTTTTTTTCATGAACCGTTTTTTTTAAGCAATCAATACTATTTAAAGTCTTTCGTAAACCTCTTTAAACATGTAACTATTCTTTAAAACTATCTTGTTTTATGTTTCTAAAAGATTTTATTAAGGTATGATAAATCGCAATATTATTGATGATAATCTGAAAGATTTACTGACAACACTACTCGATTATTCTTAAGTTAATATTGATCAAGTATTAGCCCTACCGAAAGAAGCAACTGCAGAACTACAGGAATTACTGTAATACATTAAAAACTATCAACTCACTAGCTAACACCTAGATATTCTATGTAAGTGTGATGTGTATTCTTGTACAATTAGTCTATGATTGCATCTATTTGTATTTTTCGTGGCGTTGATAGAACCTTTGATTATTTAATCCCTGAGAGTCTACACGATACACTTACGGTTGGGGATCATGTTTATGTTCCATTTGGCAAACAAAAGCTTCAAGGTCTGATTGTAGCTATTCATGATCATTCTGAATTTAAAAATTTAAAAGCTATTATAAGCAAATCAGATCATTTACCTACATTACAATCTGAATTAATTGATTGGATTCACTGGTTTGCTAAAACCTACCGTACCACTCTTTACAAAGCCTACCAAAGTATTATCGGTAAGCGAACGTTTCGTGAAACAGGTCTTGAACGTAATCATACGATTACTCCCTCCCCTCTTAAACTTAATCAGGAGCAACAACAGGCGTTTGATCATGTTTGTAATATAAATGGTTTTTCCAAACATTTAATCCATGGTATTACCGGTAGTGGTAAAACCGAAATTTATCTTCGTTTAGCAGAAGCTGTTTTAAAACAAGGAAAACAAGTTATTATTTGTTGTCCCGAAATTTCTTTAACGCCTCAATTTCGTGAACAGTTTTCTGAACGCTTTCATGATCATATCGTTGTGATTCATTCCGGATTAACTGCGAAACAACGTGATGAGGGATGGAGTGCTCTCTATAGTAAACGTGCTAATCTGGTCATTGGCCCTCGGTCAGCTATTTTTGCTCCTGTTCATGATTTAGGGTTAGTCATTATCGATGAAGAACATGACAGCTCTTATAAACAGGAGAATCATCCTCGTTATTACACCCACGATTTAGCCGAATGGCGTTGTAAACATCAACAATGCCCCCTTGTTTTAGGATCTGCAACGCCTAGCGTGACCACCTTTCTAACTTATCAAAAAGCCACTCGCGAAAACAATAGTAATACCACCTATACCCATTTACCAAAACGTGCAACAGGTAGCTTATTACCTAACATCCAATGCATTGATATGACCCACAATGCATCTTTTGATCAACTTTTATCTAAACCACTCTTAGAAGCTATTCAAGGTTCATTAGATAGAAAAGAAAAGGTTATGTTATTACTGAATCGTCGTGGTTATTCTCCTTATGTTATCTGCCAGTCATGCAAGACTATTCATAGTTGTGAACACTGTAATATGAGCTATACCTATCATCGTGATAAAACGTTTCGTTGCCATCGCTGTGATATCACGATTCCGTTTAGTCATACCTGTTTAAAATGTAAAAAACCTCACCTTGCCTTTGGTGGTATGGCAATTCAAAAAATTGAAACAGAACTTCAACAACATTTTGCTAAGGCAAGTATTATTAGACTCGATAAAGACTCTGCTAAAACAGCCAAACAAATTGAAAAACATTTAACTACCTTTAAAAAATCTGGTGATATTTTAGTTGGCACCCAACTAATCGCTAAAGGTCATCATATCGAAGATGTAACACTGGTTGGTATTTTAGCCATTGATACACAACTTAATATACCTGACTTTTCTTCTACAGAACGAACCTTTCAACTGATCACTCAAGTTGCAGGCCGAGCAGGTCGAGGCAAGAAAAAAGGTCATGTGATTATTCAAACCCATCAACCCGAACACTATGCCATCCAATGCGCTACGCAACATGACTTTGATAACTTTATCGATCAAGAAGCATCATTTCGTTCAGATTTATTGTATCCACCCTTTTGTGAACTTACCAACATCATTTTAAGCTGTACTAACGAAATTCAACTCAAAAAATATGCCTCATCATGTAAAAGTGTTATTGCTAAATTTCCATTTTTAGATCATGTTCAGATACTAGGCCCTAGCCCTGCTCCTATCGAAAAAATTCGTAACCATTTTCGTTGGCGTATTTTAATAAAACATTTTAAAACAGATGAAGATGCTGTTAGAAAATTACTTGATACGTTACCAAAACCCAGTCATGAATTAAGACTTATTACTGATTTTACACCCGTACAACTTCTTTAGAACTTCATTATTGCTCTTTTTATCTGTGTGGGCTAGATGCCTCTTTTACCATTTAAATAAAGCAATGTATACTAGGGTGTGGTTTTTTTACTTTTTATAGTAGGGTGTGCTTTTCTTTTTTTTGGAGGCCATTTTCTTGTTGAAGGATCGTCTCACATTGCTAGACGCTTCCATATTTCTGAACTTCTTATTGGCTTAACACTGGTTTCTATTGGAACATCCTTACCTGAAGTTGTGGTTAATATTATGGCTAGCCTTCAAGGTGAATCTGATGTCGTTATTGGCAATGTTTTAGGCAGTAATATTTCGAATACCTGTCTTATCTTGGGAGCTACGGGTGTACTGAGTCCACTTCTTATTCCAAACTGTCGATTGGCTCGTGAATGTCGATTTTATTGTTTTGTTATTGCTGTTTTAGTCATCTCAATCCTGGCATCTACCCCCCATCAGATCACTCATTTAAATGGGGTTTTGTTGCTTATTTGTTTTTGTTTTTCTATCTATTTATTTTTTATACCTAAAAATCAAACCTCTTCTAACGAATCTTTAGAATCAGCTCCTTTATATCAATCAATTGGCTTGTTTATGATAGGATGCACTTTCCTTCCTCTTGGTGGCCACTTACTCATTGATTCAGCCATCTCTATGGCTACTTTATTTGGGTTATCCATTCCTTTTATCTCCTTATTTGCGGTTGCGCTTGGTACATCCTTACCTGAATTGGTTACAAGTATTATTGCTGCGTATCGTGGTAATACAGAACTTGCTTTAGGTAATATCGTTGGATCTAATATTTTTAATTTAACCTTAGTCTTAGGTATTAGTGCGCTTATTAATCCTATTTTAGTTCGATCTCTTTACTTCACAGATATTGCTATTATGGCTTTATCTATTCTACCCATTGGGTTTATTCTTTTATTTCATCATCAACAACAACTTTCAAAACGCATATCAAGTTTGATGTTAGTAATGTATTTGGGTTACTCTTATTTTATATGGATACGTTAACGGTACGACGAGTACAACGACTTTTTATCTTTATCTGCTGTCTTTTTTTTCTTTATTTTAGTTTTTCTGATACCAATATTGCTCATCCTGTAACTTATAAAGGGGGGTATGTAGCGAGACTCTTATATACTGATCTTTATACTGATTTATATGTTAACAAAAGCCACTCTCAAAAACAGTCACTGGGAATACAATATGTGTTACTTTCAAATGAAGCTCACTCTTTTTTATTGATGCAATTCAACGCGCTTCTTAAACGATGGTATTTTTATGATGCTCAGGCTAATTTATATACCACTGCATCCATTGGCTTTAACTATGATAATACTCAACTGTTTCCCTGCTTACATTTAAAAGCAGATGCTGAAAACCGACGTTATTACGCTGATTTTTCTGCTACTATTATGAAACCCTCGTCAGCTTTATTTACCAAACTGACATCTCGCTTAGGTTGGGCTCCTTATAAACATCATTTTTCTACCGTTAGTACCTGGTTTATGATAGAAGCTATCTATTTAAACTATCATGAAACACACCTTCAACTCATACCTATTTATCGGGGGTTTTATAAATCTTTGTTATGGGAATTTGGTTATAATGGAGCCAATCGTTTTATTCATGTTATGTTTCATTTTTAATAGTTCCTTACTATTTATAAAAAATCTGATATTATCAAGCAAATGAAGTGTTTATTTACTTTTTATTTAATTATTCTGTTTTCTTCTTTTTGTTACGGCATGGGAAATCCTCCGGAAGATACAACTCATGAAACAGCTTATAATGCGCCTATACCTGCTATTGATGAAATAGATAAAATAGATGTTATTGTTAAAGGTATGACGTGTGCTATGTGTGCCCAAGGAATCGAAAAAAAACTTACTGAAAATACGGCTATCAAAACTATCTATGTTGATTTTGATCGTCACCTTGTTAGCATTGTGTGTCATGATAAAAAAGCTGTTTCTAATACCATGATTACAAACGCTATTGATTGGGCAGGATACAAGGTAATTTCTATCAACCGTTATGAACAAAATTAAGGTGTTGCTATGAAACTTTACGTCTATGATCATTGCCCATTTTCTATGAGACCTCGACTTATTGCTGGACTTAATACATTGCCAGTGGAAATATGTGTTATTCGTATTTCAGATGATACAACCGCTCACTCTTTAGTTGGCAAAAAAGTTGTGCCTATTTTAGAAAAAGATGATGGATCCTGTATGACAGAAAGCCTTGATATTACATTATACTTAGATGCATTAGGATCTCATAAACTTAGTGATACATCTATTAACTCTGATTTTGAAACTTTAAGAGATGACTTTTTAAAAGATTATGTTGCCTTAACATCACCATGTTTTATTCATTCATGTCGTGAATTTCAGTCTGATAGCGATATAAATCGTTACCAACAACGTGAAGAAGCTTTCTTAGAAGCAAGTTTTGATGACCTTAAAAACCATGTTGAAGCTAGAAAATCTCATATTGAAAACTTTATCCGTTCATTTATTCCCTTTATTACTAGCAGTGACCCCAGTGACTCTTTAACAGCAACAGAATTAGTATTATTTCCGTATCTGCACCATCTTAAAACGCAGGTAAATGTTACCTTAGCTCAGCCTCTCTTAAAATTTTGGCAAAACTTATCGCCAAAGATCCCTGTTTAGAGCAAGTATTTTTGGGCTCTATTTTTATTTATTATCTAGCTCTTTAGTTTTTTTTTAAGTATACTTTAAAAAAATATACTATCAGGAATTGACAATGAAATGTCTTATTTTAGTGGAGAGTTTGGGCACTTGTTTACACCTTTTAACACGTGCTATTACTAAGCAACTACCTCTTGTTTATGATAGATTGCAGCAAGAACTAGATTGGCAAGCAACATCTTTTTTTAAATCTGATTTAGAAACTACTATTTCGTATTATCTAAACCATTATGTCACAACAAGCTAACCTTGTTTTATTATTAAAACAAAAAGGTACGGGTAAAACCATGAGCAAATCCTTATCGATTGCTCAATGCGATGAGTTATCTACTTATTTATCTGATCCAGAATGTTTTATTGCAACAAAAACAACTATTTTGATGGCATTTTTAATGTTAGATCATACAAATGACGAAGCTAGTTGGTTTGCTAAACTACAGAGTACTTATAAAAATCTTATTCCAAAAGAATGTTTTTTTCTTTTTGATTCAACGATTCAAACTCCGTCCCCTATTTTACAAACATGTATTTATAAACTTACTCGTCATCAAAGCTTATCTCATGATGAGCTTGAACCAGCCTTATCTGCTTGTTTAGAAATCGCTACCCCTACTTATATGATCGCGGCTTTTTTGGAAGGATTACGTCTTAAAGAAGAATCCGAAGAGGAGAACGCTTTCTTTTTAACATATCTGTGGCAACATGCTAAACATACTACTCTTGAAATACCGTTATTAATTGATCTTGCTACAGCTTATGATGGTTTTAATCGACATCCTAATTTATTGCTTGCTTTAGCGACTTTGTTAGCCTCTATTGGTTTTCCGAGTATTATTCATGGTTGTAAAGATGTATCTCCTAAATTTGGTATTACTTTGCATAAACTCTTACTTGAAGCGAAAAAAGATCCCCTAAAATCAACAGACTCTATTAGTCAGTGCTTACAAGATCGTTCTATTGCTTGGGGATATTGTGATCAATCGCTTAGTTTTTCTGCATTATATGCTTTAAGAGAATGTCGATCTGAAATGGTAAAACGCCCTGTTTTAGCAACTGTTGAAAAGTTTTTACAGCCGTTTTTATCATGTCATCAAAACTTTCTTGTAACGGGCTATACCCATCCAGCATATCGATCAAAAACAAGCTTGTTATTGGATAGGTTATCGCACTGTGATGGCTATACCTTTGTTAGAGGTGTTGAAGGCTCTCCCTTTGCGCCTCTTGATCGTCGCTGTCCTATCATTGCTAACATAAGCTCTGATGTTTATGAGGGCTTTTCCTCGCCAGAAGATTTTGGTTTTACTAAATGTGATGATTTTTCCCCGGATACAGGTATTACTACGGCTCAATCACTTAGTGTAACCTTAACCGCCTTGAAAGACTCACGTTCTTTGGCAGCTCAATGGGTTATTTATAATGCTTTAATGATTGTAAACTCGCTAAAACTAACGGATAGTATCGACACTACCAAACAACAACTTATTGAATCAATCGACTCTGGTTTAGCTTTATCACATTGGAATCGTTATTAATGTTTATCAAATGACGTATCAGGTGTTCCTTTAAAGCAATTTAATACCCAGGGAAAGCTATCGGTTACGTAGTATCCATAAGTCCCATTATGGGTCATACCATTACATCCATCTAAATCACCAGACGCTTCAACATATTCATAATCATTTCTAAATTGTCCATCATAACTACCTCCTGGGAAATCCCCTGCTTCTTCTGAACCTAAAGCATTACGATTTTCTGACTTTAATCGATAACTTGATATTACTTTTCGGATTGTTCCATTATCGGATATATAGGATCCATAAATTGGAAATCCGTCAGCAGCAAAGCCTATTACGGGTGATTCGGCTGTTGGATTAGTTTGATCAAATAAGGCGTTTGGGTTCCCATGATAATGGTAGGCTCCATCTGGTTGTGTATGAGCGTTATGGGTATCTGTACCAAAGTTATTGGTAGGAGACATGGGATCATAGCGCCATGCTTTATCATTCCAATTGTCATTACAGCCTATTTTTTCACTACCTAAGGGTTCATTTCCAACGCCATAACAAGCTGCTGCTAATAAATCTAACTTAACTCCATTTAACATAATCGCATTATCACGTTTTAGGCTTAATGATGTTGTTGTGTTGGTTAGTACTGGTGTTTTTGTAATTTCAAATGTTTCTGTAACTTTTTTTGTTTTATTTGCAAACTTATTTTCACCATCATTAAAGTTGTGATTAGGAATAGAGTTACTTGTAAAAACACACTTTCCGTCACTTGCTGAAATACTAAATTCGCCATAAAAGTCTTTATTTCTATTTATATCTTTTGCTGTTGAGGTATAAGTATTTATATAATCTGTACACTTTTCACTTCTATTGGTTAATTCTTTACCAGTAATGTCAATTTCTGTTAAATTATTTTTATCTAACTCTCCACAACTTGCGAAGATTATTGTTATTACCAAACATAAAAATCTAATTATTTGTTTCATAAAACCACCTTATTTTACGTTATTTTCAAGTCTCTTATAGTTAGTTTAAGCGTCATAATTATATATTTTTTTTGTTAGTTGATGATTTTGATGATATTTCTTTTTTACAATTTTCGCAGAGTGACTGGTGATCTTTTTTTTGATTTGCTAATTGAATCATGCCGGATACTAGAATACCGGTGGGTAATGCAAAAATTGCAATTCCAAAAAAGGAAGCAAAGGCACCTAAAAATCTACCTAATGGGGTTATTGGCAACATGTCACCATAACCAACAGTTGTTAAGGCTGCCATAGCCCACCACATGGTAGCAGGAATACTTGAAAACACATCTGGCTGATGTGGATATTCAATAATATAAATAATGCTAGATGTAAAAATTAATACCATTAAAAAGGCAAATATTCCGATAAATAGTTCTTCTTTTTTTAGCACAATCACTTGTAAAAGTGTTTGCATAGCTTTTATGTATCGAGCCATCTTTAGTATTCTAAGTAAGCGAAATAACCTTAATATTCTTACAAATCTAAGATCAATTTGAACAAATTGAATTAAATAGAACGGGGCTACTGCTAAGAAATCAATAATTAGCATCGGCTCTTTAATTAATTTTAAACGTCCCTTTAAAGGGTGTTTATATTTTGGATCTTCAGTATAACTCCATACTCGCAATATATATTCTATCGAAAAAATGATCACAGAAAACAGGTCAAAGCTATCAAATATCAGCTTGTAAGGCTGATATAGTGGTTCAATAGTTTCTAAAATAACAGAGATAACGTTAGAAACAATTAATATCTGGATAAAGATATCAACCATAAAGCTAGGTGTATCGCCTGGTTCGGCAACATGCATTAATCGATAAGTAAGTCGTTTTATATTTTTGTATTTAGACATCACCATGCTATTCCACAAAATTATTCATTATAAACGTATTTGATTATAGTTATTGCTATTAGTACTTTTTTACTATTAATAGACCAATATTTTTCGATACATCAAGCTTTTAAAAAGAATCGTCATATAGATATATTTAAATAATAAGGGAGCAAATCATGCAACAACAATCAACGTATAGTGTTTATCAATTATCGGCGAGACAATCAAAAGTAAAGCTTAAAGACAGTATTTATAATGATATGCATAAGAAATTTATATTTTTTGGTATTAATGTTGGTATTCTTTGTTTATTAGCAACTCTTGGATATTGGGTTTAATGCACTTAGCAAAATCTTATAAAACGAATTGACATTACTTTTTTCATATTTTTTATTGATAGTTAACTGCAAGGATCCTGATAATAGGGTCCTTATAGTATTACGATAGCCTTATTTATAACACTTTTCATGTCCTTGATTTTCAAATAAAGCCACTGTATATTTATTTTATAAAAAAAAATGTTTTTTTTATGTTTTTTTCACTATTAACAGACTGAATATAAATTCAAAGGGGTAATAGCTATTCATTCATCTGTTAAACTAACAAAATAAAGGAGAAACAATGGGCCCTAATAACCTACCTAAACCTAGATTACATATACGTCCATTACAATCTACAGCTCCATCACCATCTACACCTCCACCTCCATCACCATCTACACCTCCATCACCATCTACACCTCCATCTCTACATCAATCACCACCAATAATTATTAAAACTATGAACAGTGAGAACCCTACTAAGAGAGAGGATCGTATCGCTGGTTCACTGAGGAGCTTTGAACAAGAATGTAACAGAGACAAAGGTCTCCGAGAAATGGAAACATGGCACTCAACAAGACCATCAAGTAACAACCCACCTTCAGAGGATGATAAAGCACAAGCTAATACTGAGGAAGATGATGAAATGTTTAAATTGAATCTATAAGATTTTAATAATTAAGGCTATTAAACGTTTTATAACTGTTTATCTTATTTTTATTTATCTTTTGTAATAGTTAGAACGCTTTTTTTTACTGGGTTTTCTAAAAAAGTTTTGATTGGGGTTCTGTTTTGTGTCATCTTTTTCAAATTTAAAATTTTTACATGTTTTAATTTCAATTTCTTGTTTAATTAATCGTTGAATGGCTTTTAATAACTTCGCTTCATCGGCACTAACTAATGAAATAGCTTCTCCAATAGCGCCTGCACGTCCCGTACGTCCGATTCTATGAACATAATCTTCTGCTACATAAGGTAAATCATAATTTACTACATGAGGTAACTGATCGATATCAAGTCCACGTGACGCAATATCTGTAGCGATTAGAATACGGATTTTATTTTTCTTAAAATCAGCTAAGGCTTTTGTTCTTGCAGATTGACTTTTGTTACCATGAATCGCCATAGATTTTAAGCCAGCTACTTTTAAATAATCGGTTAATCTATTGGCTCCATGTTTTGTTTTGGTAAACACGAGTACTTGTTCCCAAGAATGTTGAGATATTAAATGAGATAATAGTGCTGATTTTTGTGATTTTTTGACATTATATACGGCTTGGCTAATGGTTGCGGCGGCTGTATTTCGTGGTGTTACGGATACTTCTGTTGGATTTTTGATGATACTTTTAGCTAATTTACGAATATCATTTGAAAATGTTGCTGAAAACAATAATGTTTGTCTATTTTTTGGTAATAAAGAAATTACTTTTCGAATATCATGGATAAAGCCCATATCAAGCATCCTATCAGCTTCATCTAATACGAAGGTATCTAACTCATCGAATCTAATTGCTTTTTGGCGGTATAAGTCTAGTAATCGGCCTGGTGTAGCAACAAGAATTTCTACTCCATTCTTTAATTTATTTTTTTGAGGATTGATATTCACACCGCCAAATACAACGGCTGTACGACTAGACACATATTTTCCATAAGTTTCTAAACTAGCTAAAATCTGAGCGGCTAGTTCTCGGGTAGGTGTTAAGATCAATACTCTTGCTTGTCTTTGCGATGATTGTCTTTTGTTTAGTAATGATTCTAAAATTGGCAATGCAAAACTAGCTGTTTTACCTGTTCCAGTTTGAGCAGCAGCCATAACGTCCTCACCATTCATAATTAAGGGGATTGCTTTGGCTTGAATTGCTGATGGTTTTTTATAACCATGATAAGCAATTGCTTTTAGTAAAGGTTCTGATAAGCCTAGTGAATCAAAGGATGTTACATCACTGTGAGTTTCAACTTGTTCTTCTTTTTTATCTTCAAATGTTTTTATCATAATAACTCTCTTAAATTTTATATTCTATTTTTAATAATCTTATTTTTATTAAATAGTTTACTTAGTTATCGTAAGAACTAGTAATAATATTTCAATTATTTTAGCAATAATCGTTAGTATCACTGAATTATGACTGTTTTACTAGCCCTTAATGTCTTTTAATTATGCAAATTAATAATAATAAAACCAACAAAAAAAAAACAACCTTGCGCCTACCAAGCAAAGCGATGGTACAGCAAAAAAAACAAGCTTGCACCTACCAAGCAAAGCGATGGTACAGCAAAAAAACAAGCTTGCGCCTACCAAGCAAAGCGTAAGCAAAGCGATGGTACAGCAAAAAAAACAAGCTTGCACCTACCAAGCAAAGCGATGGTACAGCAAAAAACAAGCTTGCACCTACCAAGCAAAGCGATGGTACAGCAAAAAACAAGCTTGC
>NZWE01000003.1 GCA_002697535.1 Actinomycetota bacterium
AAGATTAACTGAACCATCAATATTTAAACAATTAGAAATAATTCGTTCAGAACTTGATATTGCTGATGATGTTATAAATGCTCTTACAAGAACATTAAACGTTTTAATATATGAAAGATCCAATTTAGAATCTGATATCTCTTATATTAAAGAAGATTTCCCTGTAATTATAAAATTTTTAAGAGATTGTATAGAACCAAGTCATTGAAATGAAAAAGAAACGATTATGTTAACAAAACAAGAATTTAATGAAGCAAAAATCGTAGTAGCTTAAATAAAAATTAAGGAGAATATGAAAATGAAAACACTTATACTTGGATTTATATCATTACAATATAGTAAGGCATTCCCTGCACTTTCCAAACAAATAAACCATGAAAGAAAGCTTACAACAAAAAACTGCACGCTAACAGTTAAAGCTACAGAAGATAATTTGATTTTTAAATCATTTCAAAATGGTAATCTAAATACATATAAGGGCTATGCAGGTTCAATGAATACGATTGGTCGAATTGTAGATGTTGCAATTAAAATGCGAGATGATGATAATAAAATTTTCCTTGATATTTCTAGACAAAATCCGCTCGATCATACTGAATATGCAGAAAGAAAAGAGATCACATTAGATAATGATTGCAAGATTCTAAATTCAGACATATATCTATCTAATACATATAAGGATGGAATACCGACATAAAATCAGTAAAAAACATCGGTAGGGGTGCAAAAAGGATAAAAAAATGACATTACCAATACAAGGATTACCACCAGAACTGCCTTTATCTCAATCTGAACCATCAGTTCTAAGTTTCAAGATAAGAAATTAGCAGATATCAAACAAAGTGTATTAGCTGAAAGCATAGCGGTAAATCAAGCAGAAGACTCAATCAAGGCATTAGAAGTTCAGTTAAATGATTTGAAAATAAACGTTGCAGCAATGTATAAAAAAGAAAAATTTAATGACGCGTTAATTTCAACTTTATCTTTTGAGGATCAGGAACTGTTTGAACAAGGAAAAACAGCATTTTCACATACTAGTGAGAAGTGAGATTGGATTAAGTACTGAAGACGAATTTGAGGACGAATTTAAACACTATCAATACGGCCGTGGTTACGAATATGACAGTGATGATGAATCAGACCTGTTTGGAGAAGTTTTAGTCTCCCTGGTACTATCGACTCTCCTGATACCAGCGGTATAACAGGACTTGCAGATATATCATTAGAAGAACCTGCTAGTACATCCGATGGTGTGTTTAATCCGATTATTCAACCAATGTCTGAGGAAATCCCTGAAAGTACTATAATTCATTCAAGCGATGCGTCATTTAGTTTCTCTCAAAACATATCAGATTTAAACTATACAATCCCAACCTTACATGGGTATTCAATTGAAGGAAAAGGCATTAGTGTCACTAATTGCGTTGTTAATCAATTAATTGCAGAGAATGTTGATTCTCTTTCTGGCGATTATGTTCCAAGAGGTACCGTAAATGATATGCTGGAGTTATTAACTGAAATAATGAAAGCTGGGCGCATAGATGCCATTTGGAATCAAGGCAGTCAATAATTGTTCTAGTCCCTGAAGTTGATGAAGGTTATGGCGCATTACAAATTTATGTATTGCGCCAGGTGGGGATGCTGAGCTTAGTTTTTGCGATACGAATAATGCGTGAGTTTCTTTACTGATATTGCTTCAGATTAAGATTTATAATTATCAATCACTCAACTCTTTTTTTAAAAAAACCATTTAAGGACAAGTCTTAGTTAATAATCCCAATTACATACTCTATCATACGTAACTTGTGTCTTATTTCCTGATTTTTTACGGGATTTACGCTATAAGAACATTCAAATTTATATTTCTTGTCTTTTTTACGCCAATTTCGTTGTGTTAAATATATTTTATTTTCATTAAACAATTCTTCAATCATAGGAATATTCTCTTTGGCCTCTAAAGTGATTTCTAAAAAATATTTCTTTTTCTTAAATACTATCTTTTGAATCAAATGAGATACTATAAAGTAGATGTAGATAATAATTAAACAACTTATTGCTTCTGAATATTTTTCTAAACCTAACAAGGCCCCTAATGCTCCCACCACCCACAACTCTGCTGCTGTCGTTAGCCCCGTAATCATATGGCGTGACTGAAAAATTGTTCCTGCTCCAATAAACCCTAGTCCTGACACAATTTGAGCCGTTACCCTACTGGGATCTGCTGGACCTTGAAAAGCTATAGAAATATGTGTAAATAATGCGGATCCTAGACATATCAATGCAAATGTTTTGATACCAGCTGGTTTATTTCTATATTCACGTTCTAATCCTATTGCAAAACCAATAAGACAGGCTACAACTGATTTTGTAACTAACGCAATATCAATATAAATAAGTAAATCTTCCATATGAAACAGTTAAATATACCGTTTTTTAACTGGTTTTAAACTTACTTTTCTTCTTTTGTAAATGTTTTACTATATAATTTTTTAATATCTGAATAAACATGAATTAATTCACTCACTTCTATAACAGACGATTTTATGATTTTTCCATCCACATTTTTGTATCGTAACCGTTGCAAATCAAATGTTAACTGTTTAATTGGCGTTGTTATGGATCTCACTATCAACATAGTTATTATCAAAATTAGCAATGTAATACCTATCAACATAATATAAAAAATTATATTGGCAGGAACTTTATTATCTAATAATTTCTCTTTTGGTAATATCGTCATTACTTTCCAATTTTTACCAAAATAAGAAGGAAAACTAATCGACGAAATTAAATAGTTATTATTATCATAGGTTAACGTGACTTGATTCGTTGCCGTATCTTTTTTTTGGATACTTGTTATTTTTTCATATGATTCTTGTATTAAATCATCACCATGCTCATTAATATGCATGGGTACAATCTGCCCATCTTTTAGTGTTTTAAATACTATATTTCCTGATTGAGCTACAATTTCATTTTTATAATTTAAGATGATGATTTTAGAGTTGTAGTACTTTTTTTGAAATGATAAAAACTCTGATATTTCAGATAACTCTAAGTCTACACCAAATACGCCTTCAAACGTTTGATTATCATTAAATAAGGGATAAGATGCTGTAATACCAGGACGCTTACCCGTAAAAAACATATATAAATCTGTCCATATTGCCTTTTCTTCTTCTTTTGTTTGAAAATACCAACTTCGTGTTCTTGGATCAAAACTTGTTTCTTGATTTGTTGCTGATGTTAACTCTCCGAAAACATTATATTGCTTAACTTCTTCTTTTTTGTTTTGCTGATAAATTATTTTAGTTACAAAGGATTTATTATCTCTATACGCCATAATAAAATCTCCATTTTCTTTTCCTAAATACACCTTTGATAGTTGGGGATAAGCCTTTATCTGTTCTATTAAATATAACTCTAGCTGTCCGTTATTATTTATATCAATTACACCACTTGCTGATAATTTTACAGATAATTCTGATATTAATATTGCGGGTAATAAATAATTAGTTGTTTTCTCAATAATATTTTTGTTAATTTGAGAACTTATTTTTGTTAATAAAGCAGCTTCATCATGTTTAAATCTTTCATTAAAAAGAAAAAAAACAGTGATACAAACTGCTAAACTTACTAGCAGAAATGGAGTAAATATTAAACTAAACAGTGTTTTCTTTTTCATTAGACTAAATTAAATTATATTCATATTTTATATTTATTTCAAAATTCATTTTTCTGTTTTTTTTATTTAAACTTGTTTTAGTTAGATTTATCATTTATAAATTTGTCATGATAAAAAAAATACTGGTATCAATTATATTTTTAGGTCTTGTCTTTGCATTACTTTTTTCTTTTCGTGTTATCGTTTCCAATCAACGCCCCCTATCGCCACTTACTTTCTTAAATGATTCCGCTTGGTCTGAACTTGCCGAGGATCCTGCTGTTACATATCGAGGTAAAATTCAATATCAATTGCGTTGCTACAAATGTCATGGTTTTAATGGTGAAGGGATTGACTCTTTTGGTAAATATCATGGTGTTGCATTAAATGATTCTACTTGGATTTACGGTTCGTCTTATAATGCTATGTTAAATACTATTTATCATGGAGCTGGCGATATGAGAGGGTATGGCAAAAAACTCATTATTACTGATCTTCATGCTATCACCGTTTATATTAAAACCTTATCCGAGTCTAAACCACTTAACTCTGAATAAAAAAACCAACAAAAGGAGCATAATCATCATTACCTGCTAAACCAAAATGGTCTAATATGGTTGAATAATCAAACGTTGCTTTCCATTGTTTATCACAATTTCTTGTAAACTTAATGTCATCATGCTGGTACATATCATCTAAACCATCTACACGAATATCAAAATAAAACTCAGGCTTATCTAACTTATACGTTTCTAACACATCATGATTATTAAAAAACATGTACCCTAAATTACTATGAATCAAATGAATTAAATCTGCTTTATCTTTTCTTAAATAAACCGATACATATTGATAAATTGGTTTTTTATGATTAGGATCTTCTGCCACAACCCCTGCCAACTGTTCTGTTGTAATAGATCTTACAATACTGTACTGATGCGCTTTTAAATAATCGATGGCATCTGCCAACGTATAAGTTGGATAAGAAACGTCAATCATTCGTGTGCAACGCTTCATTTAATGTTATTTGTTTATTATTAGGTTTACACAGTACAGTTCCTGTTTGTGAATCTTTTATAAACAATAGATTAGCTTGCCCAGATAACTCTTTTGCTTTAATAATGTTTTTGCCAGACTCTACTTTATTACCGTTTTTATCAATAGGGTTATTATCATGATCTACTAAACTTACTTTCATACCAGCATAAACATATAAACCAGCTGCAATTGTACAACCATCCCCTAATGAAATCCCTGTACCAGCATTAGCACCTAACAAACACGATTTTCCTATTTCAATAACAGCATTGTTACCACCAGATAATGTCCCCATAATTGAGGCTCCTCCTCCAACATCACTATCATCACCCACAATAACACCAGCTGATACCCTGCCTTCTATCATCGCTTTTCCTAACGTGCCTGCATTAAAATTTACATATCCTGCGGGCATAATGGTTGTGCCATCTCCTAAATAGGCTCCTAGTCTCACTTGAGATCCAGAAGCAACACGCGTTCCTTTCGGAATATGATAATTAACTAAATAAGGAAATTTATCGACATGGGTGACGATTAACTGCTCACCTTGAGCGTAAGCTTTTATCCGTTGTCGTTCACAATCTTCAGCCAAGATAGGTCCCTGATTCGTCCATGCAATATTATGTAAGATCCCAAATAAACCTGTTAAATTAATATCATGAGGTTTCTGTAACCGCTGTGATAATATTTGCAATTTAAAATAAGCTTCTTCCGTTGTTTTGACATCGTCTTTTAAATTAGAATAGACACTAATCACAATATCACTTTTCGCATATTTTTGGGTATTATCTACAGTCATATTTAAGATCTGCTCACTGTAGGTTCCACTTAATGCTAAACGCTGTTCATCGCTTAGTGATTCTTTTGTTAATATATTATTTTCTGATGAGGCAAATACAGGTTCATTATCTTTAACAAGGATTTCTGGATAATACACATCTAATGTTTTATCATCTCTTTTTCGTCGTATTCCAATTCCTATATACATTTTAGTTGTCATAATTTGTTAGTCTCCTTTTTTTAAGATATTTTGTAGTGACTCGATATAATTTTCACATAACATTAAATCGGCATATTCATCTTCTTTATGTGCCTGAGATTGTAATCCTGGTCCAAAATTAAAGCAAGGAATCCCATTTTCAGCTAACTGAGCAACATCTGTCCAAGCTTGTTTTGCTTGAATCGGTTTATTTATTTTCTTTATTATCTGATCTACAAAGTTAGACTCGATAATTTTTCCAGCATAAACACTATCTGTTAGCTCACAGTTCACATCACGTACCCCAGATGATGCGACAACTTCTTTAATATGAGCAAATGCTTGTTCAGACGTTTTATCTGGTCCAAATCGATAATTGATATTAAAGCTACACTCTGCTGGCACACTGGTTCTTCCAGGACTTACCTGGCACTCAGTAATACTTATTACCTCTTTAAATTCTAAAGTATTAATGGTTACCGCTTTGGAGGTATAATCGCGCAATGTTTGTATAATGGGGAGCGCTTTATAAAGTGCATTCTCTCCATTCCAGGGTCGTGCTGAATGAGCTTCTTTTCCTGTTATGGTTACACTGGCATGACAAGACCCCAAACAACCTAGCTGAATGGTATTATCAGTGGGTTCACCTACAATAGCACAATCAATGGAACGCATTAATTCTGGATATGCTTTTATGAGGCTAGCTAACCCATTTTTTTCTAACGGAGTTCCTTCTTCTCTTGCGTATACAATTAATAGTATATTATAAGCTAACTGCTCTTGTAATGTACTGAGTACACTTAAAAAGCAAGCTAATCCTGCTTGCATATCTGATGCTCCAGCTCCATAGAGTTTACCGTCTTTTTCAAACGGTAGTTTATGACTTGGTACAACATCAGAATGACCTATTAATGCTATGGTTGGTAACTGCTTATCTATTTCTTTCTGAAAAATAAGATTATCTTCATGTTCTATTAATGTGCTAGGCATACAGTTTTCTAATAAGAATTGCTTTATATAAGCTACTTTTGCTTGTTCTTGAAATGTTGGCGACGGAATCGCTAATAATTGATTTAAAATTTCGGCTACCATGCGTCAATTATAAAATAGTTTAGACTGACTGTCTCCCCTATCCTTATAGTCACATATTGTCGCTGTTTTAACTCATGAGAATCTTATCATCTAATTGAGTTTGAAAATATGGAATCTCCATCAAATGATAGTTTATACTTACTTTCTATCCAACCAGCACTACTATCAAAATTGTTTATCATCATTTGAATAACGGAGGCTTCCTTTGTAGAAGCTCCACATGGAAAACTTTGACCATCATTACCTGTCGTACGGTTTATGCACTTATTTGATGGTTCGTTATTTGCTATATCTAAATAGGAAATTGCTGTTTCTGTACCTATTGGGTATTCACAGATATAGTTAGCTATTTCAGTACAAAACTGCCCTTCAACCACTTTCCAGACATACCACTTTTCTAAATTAAAACAGTCCCTCCCATATGTCCAACTTAGCTCTAAATTGTCAGTGTAGTTAATAGCTGAATAATCTGTTGCTGATTCTGGCCCTGCCCACTTATAGTATCCCTCGTTATCAATATCGTTTAGCCCAATCCAATAATCACTAGAGCTACCTTTCTCAGAACATTTACTTGCTAAGTCTGATAGTGTTGATGTATCTAAAACACTTGCTAAATAACCTCCCTTATTAACGCATGCCGCCTGAGAATCATACCAATTCTTTTCATCTGTATTTAATTCATATCTTGAATCAGATGCAGCCGCTGAATAAATAGCATTATCATCATAAAATGCTACAAATGATTTATTTGAATCAATATAGGTTCTAAAAAAATAGACGTTATTGTTATTACTTGTATCTAATATCTCGATAAATTCAGACTTTAATATATTATTTTTTGGATCATAATCAATTATTGTTCGGTAATCGTAACCTTGTGTATTACTTTCTGCTTGTGTTTCTGTCATTAAAATATTTATGTTTGAGTTATTATGTCGGATATCATAATGGATGATAGCACCATCCCCTAAATCTACTATTAGATGTTTAACATAGGTATCGTTCATCTCTGAACTTGTATCTTGAACTGTGATTGTAACCGTATCCACAGCACTTACAAAACGGTTATCGCACATTCTCTGTATTGTTTCAGCAATACTTGAATCTATTGAAAATGTATAAATACCATTAACAGGATAACTATTCTCATCTCTATCAATAGGCAATACCCCTGCTAAACATAGATTACTCATCACCTCATTAAACTTATCCTTAATACTAGTTTGATTTGTATTAAATCCTTGAATAATAGATGGAACCGCCGTTCCTGTTGCTGTATTTGATTGTATACTTAAATTATCTAACAAATTAAATGTTTCAATAATTTCGTTATGCACTTCTGTAATTGGTGTATTTTCTACAGGTTCTTCTACCATTCCACATCCGCCCATTACTAGTATTAATCCTACTGCCACTCCTATCCATTTTTTATAAATCATTAGACAATCCTTATTTTAAGCTACCTTTCATATTAATTTATTCCCCATATTCTATTATTTTGAAACGTTTATTCTTTTCTTTTTATCTTCAGTAATAATTTTTTGCTATTACCTAAACCTTCTATTTACTATCTACATTATAGATCTACCGATACTTATTAAATTTTGGTACCATTTTTTATATGCTTTTACAGACTTTATATCGCTGTTTTTTTTTAATTTTATTTATTACTTTGGGTTTATCGCCTATCTTTGGTAATTCCATTGATACGCTAGTAAAAACAAGTGAATCATTTCAAATGGTTGCTTCTCATGCAACCAAAGCGGTTGTTAGTATTAGCACCGTCACAACCGTTCAACGTAATCCGTATTCTAGTTTTTATGGGTTTAATTATTACAATCCCTATACCAATCAAGAACGTGAGGGGTTAGGTTCTGGTGTGATTGCTACAAAACATGGTCATATCTTAACCAATCATCATGTCATTGAAAAAGCTGATAAAATTACGGTTACATTAAGTGATGGCCGTGAATTTGATGCGACGTTAGTAGGTACGGATAAAAAAACTGATATTGCTGTTCTACAAATCAAAGCTAAAAATCTACCTATTATTCATTTTGCGGACTCAGATCAATTATCTGTAGGCGAATGGGCTATTGCTATTGGAAATCCATTTGGTTTAGCTGGGACTGTTACGGTTGGCATTGTGTCTGCTACCGGTAGGTCGGGTGTTTTAGATGTTGATAATTATGCTGATTTTATCCAAACAGATGCAGCTATTAATCCGGGTAATTCTGGCGGAGCCTTATTAAATATACATGGTAAATTAATTGGTATTAATACGGCTATTTTTTCACAAAGTGGTGGCTATATGGGTATTGGCTTTGCTGTTCCAATTAATATGGCTAAACGTGTTATGGAAGATATTGTTTCTTATGGTCGTGTTAAACGGGGTATGCTAGGTGTTACGATTAAACCTGTTACCGATACATTAGTTCGTGATCTTCGTTTACCTACTAAAGAAGGGGCTTACGTATTAGAAGTAAAACCGGGTTCATCAGCTGATGTGGCTGGTATTAAGCCTGGTGACTTAATCATTGAATTAGGTGGTAAAAAAGTTGCTGATTATCTAGCATTACGTACACGGATTTCTGAACTAAAATTAAATGAATCAAGTTACTGCGTTGTTATTCGTAACAACAAGAAAAAGCGATTAGACTTTACGTTATTTAGTGATTATGAATCACTTGCTGGGACTATGGATCCTTTAGGGTTATCGGTAACAAAACTTGACACTAATCATCGTCGTGATTTTAATATTCCGAAACATATCTCAGGCTTACTTATTACTGAAGTTCAAAAGGGTAGTATCGCTACTCATTATCGGCTTGTTCCAGGTCAAGTTATTACTAAAATTAATAATCGTGATATACGTTCTCTAGACGATTATCGGCGTATCGTAGAGTCTTCTAACATGTTTTTATTTACAGTTTATGAACAAGGATATGAATTTAATCTTGTGGTCCGTCGATAAGAATTCCTCAATAGTCAATCATCTTAAAAAGTCATTTATCAGGCTTTTAAAGATATTGAGATACACTAAATTTTAATCTCTTATAGATAAGTGGCAAGTTCCAGAAGCTGCTGACCTCCTCAATGTCCAGCCTATACCGGTATCATTCCAACTCATAAACTCCCAATCACAAAATTCCCAATCTCCATTCGTTATATCCATACATTCTTCCCATTCCCAACCTGCATAAACGTCACTGTCTTGTAAAAAGCAACGAGTAGCAATAGTATTATGAATTGGGTTAATAGTATTATTGTTATCCGTTCCACCTCTCCCATTTGAAGCTTTCCAATGATTACCACTGTAATCTAACGAAAATGTTTCGATATCTATGGTTGCACCATTTTTGTAGGTAATTTTAACTATACACCCATCATTATCTTTACAATAGTTATTTATAGTTGAGGCATTAATGTTCGACCAATAATTGCCAGATTGCGATATATGATAAACATCTCTCATATAGCTATGACCATGTGATGGTGCTGATGGGGCTGCCCAGTTTCCTTGCTGATTTAAAAATAGACTAGAGTTACCCCCTGATTCAGGAATCCCATTAAGGTCGGTTTCATTATGGGTATGTGATGTACTACCATGACTATGACCTGACGTTGAATATCCTGAATGCCCATGACCTGACTCTGAAAAATATTGATCTAACCATCCATAATTACTTGTCCATATATCTCCTGCGCCATCAATTCTCACTTTAGCAGTATCATCCCTATTTCTAAATTCAAATAAATTATCTCCGTTATGACCCGATCTAAAATATGTTGTATGATTGTTCCCAAAATAAAATCTAGGCTTGCTATCATTAGATGAGCTATGCCAAGTATTTGTACTTCTACCTATGTAATTTCCCGCTGGGGTTGTCCAGTTTCCTTGCTGATTTAAAAACATATTACTGTCACCTCCACCTTCAGGATTAGAAATGTAGTTATGTGTATGATTCGTAGCAGATATTCCTAAACCTGTTATATTACTTTTTGAAATATTTAATTTTGACCATGCTATTGCAGCCGAATTTGATATATCATTATTTATTATTGTTCCATCTTGTATATCAGCATTTGTTATTGTTCCATCATATATGTTGAATGACTTTATTGTTCCAGAAAGTATATCAGCATTTGTAATTGTTCCATCTGAGATATCTGTACTTGTTATTGTTCCATCTTGTATTCCTGCTGAATTTACCAAGGCCCATTCATTTGCTGCATTTAAAAACTTATCTGCGTCTCCGTTTCCTGGTTGTGGTACTAATCCTGCTATATGAGACTCTCCACCTCCACTATCATCATAATTATAGTTTGCTCCACTTATATTTATTTTTGTCCATGATATCCCTGCTATAGCCGATATATCACTATTTACAACTGTTCCATCTTGTATATCTATTGATTGTATCGACGCATCTGCTAGTTCTGAGGTACCTACTGCTCCCACTCCTATATCAGCTGCAGTAATCGTTTCATTTTGTATATCTATTGATTGTATCGACCCATCTGCTAGCTCTGATGTACCTACTGCTCCCACACCTATGTCTGCCGCACCAATGGTTTCATTTTGTATATCAGCATTTGTTATTGTTCCATCTGAGATATCTGTACTTGTGATTGTTCCATCTTGTATCCCTGCTGAATTTACCAAAGCCCATTCATTTGCTGCATTTAAAAACTTATCTGCATCTTCGTTTGCTGGTTGTGGTACTAATCCTGCTATATGAGACTCCCCACCTCCACTATCATCATAATTATAGTTTGCTCCACTTATATTTATTTTTGTCCATGATATCCCTGCTATAGCCGATATA
>NZWE01000004.1 GCA_002697535.1 Actinomycetota bacterium
GTTATGCCAGAGTTTCAACAATGGATCAAAATCTAGAAGCCCAAGTTGAGGTATTACAAAAAGAAGGGTGTGACAAAATCTTTCAAGAAAAATCATCGGGAGCATCACGAGAAAATAAAACAATAGATTATAACAAACAATAAATCGTTTTTTTATAATATCCAGGTAAATGTGGTATTTGATTCTAAAAACAAATCAATTTCTAATTTGGTTCCTTCTTTTGTAGATATTGGCTCTAATAGAATCACGCCTTCAACCTTTGACTGAGATTCTTTTTTGATATCCCAATGAAGGTTTTCTATAGCATTACCAGACAAGCTAATAAAACAAAAGTCGGTGATAGTTTGAGATAGTATATCCGGGTTTTCAAAAGATTCTATTGAAATAGACAGTTCAATACTATTTTCTAAGACATAGGGAATAATAGTAAATTTTGATTTACTAATGATTGCCTCTTTTATTTCAAGTGATGTTTTATAAAAGGAATCACTATTCGTTTGAATCATACGAGATAAACCCATTACAGCTAACAAGACAATGAGATAAAAAATAAGACGGCGGTATGCTGGCTTTAATCGACCCATTTTATAGAACAACCTATGGATGGATGTTGAATATCAGGAGGTGATTGATTCTGTGATAATAAGGTAGCAGCATCATACAGATCGTGTTGCATTACAGCTGATTCATCTTTCCAATTATCATCTAGGCGCCCATGATAAAAGAGTGTCATATCTGGTTTAAGTAAATATAGATCTGGCGTACATTGTGCTTGATAGGCCTTTGCTATCTTTTGATCATTATCAATAAGGTAAGGGAAGGGAATACGATCATGCTCAATTTTTGATTTCATAGCTTCGGGTGAATCATCGGGATAATCTGGATTGATATTAGGATTAATAGCAACCATGTGAATACCTAATTCAACAAATGAGTTTCGTGATTGGATGAGTCGATTCCAAATGGCTATAGCATAAGGACAATGATTACAAGTAAACATAACCAACAAACCTTTATCTCCCATCAAATCGCTATTGTTATAGGAATACCCAAATGGATCATCTAATGTAAAATCCGGCATGTGATGACCTAAATCTAATGATAATGATTCTAACAAAACCATAGAAACTCCTTAAAATATACGTATTAAAAATTAATGTTAGTGTATCACGAATTAGTCTTTAAACAATGTTCAATATCGGTAATTTTTGTAAGTTTAAAGCGTTTTTTATTCTTTTTTTCACCCTCAGAAATTTCAAAGTCATTTTGAGTTTTCCAATCATCATAACTATAGTAAGTATGATTACGTTGCTTGAGTGTTTTAGCTAAATCAAAGGGTTGAAGAGACTTGCTAGAAAAACTAGCAACGTCAGCAACAAAACTATCAACAGTTTCTTTGGCTCCCGATTTGTTGGTGCCAATAACACCTTGTGGTCCACGTTTAATCCAACCAGCGCAATAATAAGTGGCAGACGATTTGGGTTGAGTCGTAATTTTACCTGCTTCATGAGGAATACAATGTGTTTTTTCATTAAATACGATACCAGGTAACGCAGCTCCTTTGTAACCAGTTGATGAGATAAGCGAGGTTAATGGAACATGGTAAGACTCATCAGTAAGCGTTGTTTGTTGCTGATGAGGATCCCCTGACAAAATTGTTTTTGCCATTGTTACCCCATTGACTGCACCGTCATTGACATGAGCTTCTTTTAATTGAGAACAAAAATGAATGTGAAGTCGTTTTGATCGAGACTTAGTAGAGATGACTTCTTTTAAGATATCAACATTTTTTTGAACACGCTTTGTTTCATTATATTCAACCATATCAGTGTCAGATAAGGTAATAGATGAAGGGTCTAAAAGCGTTTGAATAGTATCAAGTTCTAATAATTCAGCTAATTCAAGTGGCGTACATTTAGCCTGAGCAGGTCCACGACGAGCAAAAATATGAACATCTGAAATATGTTGTTGTGTAATAATATCAATACAAGATTGTGGCATTTCTGTTTTAGCTAAATCAACGGGTTCTTTTAAAAAGATTCGCGCAATATCTAAAGCAACATTACCCATTCCAATGATACCAACGTTATTCCCTAAGGAGAGGGGATCAAAATGAGTACGTTGCGATGTATATCCATTGTACCATTCAACAACATCACGAGAACCAGCAACATTACTAAGGCTATAATCTAAACCAGGAACATCATTATCACTTTCTGTACCCGTACAAAAGAAAATAGCATGATAAGCATCCTTAACATCATCTAATGTGATATCAGAACCAAAACTTATATTTCCGTAAAATTTAAGAGGCGCTTGGTCTAAAATTTTACCAAAATAAGTATCAAGTGACTTAATCCGTTCATGATCAGGCGCAACTCCTGTACGCAATAAACCAAAGGGTTGCGGATAACGATCAATCATATCAATAGAAAGAGGTAGGTCAGTTTTAGCTAGAGCATCAACGACATAACATGCAGATGGACCAGCCCCCACAATAAGTACTTTTATCGTGTCCATAATATGTATTATACCCTAAAAAATAAGTTTAAAACCTAACAGAATATATAGTATTTACTATTTAAAAAATAATTGTTAATGTAAATTTTTATCTTTATTTAATAATAATTTGAGGAAATAGATAGTGAAGGAATTGGACAGTCCAAGAAATTTTAGTAGGGATCTACAGACTCCAGCAAGAATACTAAAAGTAACAAGGGGAAAAAAAAAAGTAACAAGGGCAACAAAACTCCTCCCAATAGGTCAGTCAAAAAAATTGGAAAATAAATTTGTAGAATCAAAAAGAAGCGCCTTTAAAACAGTTAAGCCTAAAGGAAAGCTATCACCAATACAAGAGGTAACGCAAAAAACAGATAAAGATAGTAATACGTCATTGAGAAGTGTTGAAACCCCACTTTCACGATCTCTAGAATTACCACCGCCACCACCTGCTCCAAAGAAAGAAAGAGCTGGTAGGTTAGAGCCGTTAGCTCAGGGTATAGAAACAAACTTTTATAAAAACTATTATTCCCTTTAGGTTATTAGCATCGTAATCATCAATTACATTCATTGCGATTAAAGTACAAATGGTTGTTATATAAATAATTAGAAAATACCAAAAATTGTTTAAAAAAAAATAAAAAAGGGTATAAATATATAGCTAGGGGGAAATTTTGTTTGCATTTAATTTAAACCTAATCAAAATTACAATTTTAATACTTTTTATATATAATCTAACAGGGTGTGGCATAGCCAGCAAAGATAATTTAGAAGAAGTTAATATCGCCCCTAAGTTTAAAAAATCAAACTATCTTTTTACACTAAGAGATAATGAAACACGGTTGATTGGAAAGGTAAGTGCAACCGATCCAGATAATGATATTTTAGAATATACAGTAACGCCTAATACCTTTTTGATTGTAAATGAGAGACTAAGATTTACAGTAACACCTAATCTTTCTGCAGATATCGCTACCCAAAATTATCAAGCTAGTGTAACGGTTTCGGATGGAGAACTAATCGCTACACAATCGATTGCTATTATCGTAATAAATATAGATTATTAAGAAATCGTAAAGACGGATACAGATGGTGATGGAATAGGAAATAATACCGATGTATTCCCCAATGATGCAGCTGAAACGGTGGATACAGATAGTGATCGGATAGGAAATAATGCCGATACCGATGATGATGGGGATGGTGTAAATGATACAAGTGATGCGTTTCCATTAGATAGTACTGAAAGTGTCGATACAGATGGAGATGGGGTAGGAAATAACGCAGATACTGATGATGATGATGTATGATACAAGTGATGCGTTTCCATTAGATAGTACTGAAAGTGTCGATACAGATGGCGATGGATTAGGAGATAATGAAGAAGTTTCAGTAGGCTCTGATCCTAATAATCCTCCTAATACTAAAGCCCAGTTAGAACTAATGCTAGCAAATTATTATGAAGCAAATACACCAGAAGCCTGTAAAAATATTAATAATTGGAATACCAATCAAATTACAGATATAAATAAGTTGTTTCATGAAAAAACTTTATTTAATTGTGATATAAGTAATTGGGATGTTACGAACGTAACTGATATGACTCAAATGTTTCATAGTGCCAATACCTTTAATCAAGATCTAAGTAATTGGAATGTTTCTAGCGTAACATCCTGCGATCTTTTTTCTCAATATTCAGGACTAGACAACGCCTACTTACCAAATTTTACAAATTGCCCATAAAACCAAGCAAGTATCCATCAAAACCAAGAAATCATCACATCAATAACATGTTGTAATTGCTCTTTGGTGATAACATAAGGTGGGGTTACGTATAAAAATCGATCAAAGGGTCGAATCCAAACCCCTTGTTCAATCGCATACGCTTGCATGCCCTTTAGATCATTTGAATCGTGCACTTCAATGACTCCCATAGCTCCTAAAACACGAATAGCTTTTATTTTGGGATGAGAAAACGTGGCTAACTGTGTTTTAAGGCACGTTTCAATAGTAGCAATTTTGTCTAAAGTGTGATTTTCTTGAAATAACTCAATGCTTTTAATCCCCACACGACAGGCTGTTGCATTACCCATAAATGTGGGGCCGTGCATAAAGGCATGATCAAAGGAATCACTTAAAAAGCCATCAAAGACAGGACTGGTTGTTAGCGTCGCACTATGCCCACAATAACCTGCGGTTAATGCCTTGCTAAGCACCATTAAATCAGGAGTAACCTGAGCATGTTCAGCAGCAAACAGCTTGCCGGTTCGACCAAAACCAGTGGCTACTTCATCAAAAATAACCAGTACATTATACTCATTGCAGATCGAAACCACTTTCTCTAAATAAGCAGGTGAATATAAATTAAAACCACCCACACCTTGCATAATAGGTTCACAAATAAATGCCGCTAGTTGCTCATGATTGGTTTTAATCATGTCATGAAACAAGTCAATATCGCTAGCGAGTTGTTTTGGGTCTGCCTCAAAGCCCATTTTTGGTTCGGCTACAAAAAGATGTTCTGTAAGAATCCCTTTAAACATCCGATGCATACTAGGATAACTATCATCAGGTCTGCTAACCGCCATCACACCAAAGGTATCACCATGATAACTACGATTAAGCGCTAAGATTTTCTTTTTTTCAGTATTACCTTGATTCATCCAAAATTGAAAAACCATTTTTAAGGCAATTTCACAGCCCACAGACCCACTATCAGCAAAAAAGACATGATTTAATCCTTGTGGTGTGATCTCTACCAATTTGTTGGCAAAATTTTCAGCGGGATCATGAGTTAATCCACCTAACATAACATGAGGAAGCGTATTAATTTGATCGATAATAACAGCATTAATATCAGGATGATTATAGCCATGAATGACGCACCACCAAGATGAAATAGCATCAATGAGCTGTTTTCCAGACTCAAGCGTTAAATATACCCCTTTAGCCGATGCTATTTTTAAAGGTGAATACGGATGTTTGTGCTGACGGTAAGGGTACCAAATAGCTGATTTTTCTTTATTCATAAGTAAGTGTATAATTATACATAGTATATGCAATCATTAATAGGGCAGTGAGTATGGGATTATTATTTCGTTTAATATTTAGTATAACCTCTAAAATAGTATGGATTGTTGCCTCGATAAGATGGCCTTATCCATTTAATATGATAGTTTTAGGTACATTATGCCGCTTATTTGGTATTAATTTATTAGAAGCTGAAAAGCCATTAACAGGCTATTATTCATTTCAAGATATTTTTACCCGACAACTAAAACCAGGTTCACGACATATTGCAGCCGAATCAGATGTGATTTCGCCTGCAGATGGTTTAGTGATGGATACATTTTCATTAAGTGACGAACGTCCTCTTTACATCAAGGGAGTAGAGTATCACTTGCATGATTTGTTAAAAGAAACATTACCTTGTAAACAAGGTTTAGGCATTAATATTTATTTAGCGCCGCATAATTATCATCGTTTTGTAATGCCCATTGCCGGTATTATAGAAAATGTACGTCATATTCCTGGTGCGCATTCTCCGGTAAACCCTGCCTTACAATTTTTGTTTCCAAAGGTATTTACAAAAAATGAACGGGTTGTGTTAACAGGGAACACCGATGGAAAATTATGGTATATGATTTTAATTGCGGCCTTAAATGTGGGAGGTATTAAATTGCCATGGTTAGAATCCTTTCAAAAAGGAATAGGATCAACGCCATCTGATCATGTAACCGATCATTTATTTATTCAAGGAGAAGAGTTAGGTTACTTTAAGATGGGATCTAGTATTTTATTATTGTTTCCAGAAACCGATGTGAGCGAATTAAACGTTCATAAAGATACACCGGTAAAATATGGGCAATCAATGATACAAAAATTATCAATTGATCACAGTTTATAAAGCAAGTAAATCCTTTTGAATAGGCGGGGGTAGTAGATCAGGAAAGTCTGTATTAATAGTGTTAAGCCATTGGACAAGTTGGGTAGCCTCATCATGGGCGTTTGAGTGCTTAAAAATAGAAATCAAAATTAGAAAGAATCGCCATGGAATAAAGTAATCGGTAATTGTTAAATAATGCTTAAAGGTATCATGAAACGATGAAAAATTTTCACTATGACATAAGGCAAGTAAATACTCATAAAGAATACCAGAATGTTTCGAGTGTTCTAGTTGATGCTGGCTAATAAAATCAAGACTAGCCTGATAACGCTGTTGTTGATTAAGCTGTTTGAGATTTAAGTAAAAGCCAGCCCTGGCAAAGGTGCCATAATATTTTTCTAGTAAGTCAAGGTAGTAACAAGCATCCTCAAAATGCTGGTTTTTTATTAATAAATCAGCAATAGATACTAAAAGATTATAAGAGTGTTGTTCTACCATAGATAAAGCTGAATAAGCCTTTTTAATAGAATCAGAAAGATCAAGAGAGGTATTTTTAGCAAGAGATTGCTTAACATTAGCAATAAAGGTAGTTGATTTTTGGTACCCTGGTTGAGCAAAGATAGTTTTAAAAGTATCGGTTAAAGATTCCTGAGAGTTCTTATTTTTATAAAGCACCATAAACTGGCTATGACCATCATTGAATTGGGTAATTAAATGATTGTAATGGTAAGCATTTGCACAAACGTGAATTTGAGGAAAACAAATAGAATAGAAATGGTTCATACCATAAGCTGCTAAATATCGTGATTTAGGAGCCATGCTATCAGCCCAAGTCGTGATCCCAAAATCATAAATTAAAACCAGACCATCATCAGGTAAGGATTGTAAAAGCGACTGCATGACAGCCTCAACATCAAAGGAAAAATTAAATCGTTGATTATCAGGCATATTAGCTTGTTTGATAAATGACATAATGCTCTCAAGAGCTGTTTGATTTAAAGATGTTTGAGCAGGAATAGAGTGCCAATCTTCCTGTAATAAATGTGATAAGCGTAATAAGCTATTAGGAGGCTTACCTGAAAATAGATTTTTCTGAAGAGATATCAAGTAATCATGTAAGTCTTTATCTTTTAAAAAGCGAGGCGGGAATACATCCGTATCAATATAATAATCAGCCTGATTAACATAGCTAGCAACCTGCCATTCATACAGCTGTTGGTCACGATACTCAAGATGATGGGTACTAAATGAATCGCAAAGATAGTTCATAATCACAACAGATGCTTGGCTAATTAGAGAATAATCATCACCTAAGCAATCAAAAGCCTGCCAACGAATACGATCTTTAAACCGTTCATGGAGGGGGTGTTGTTGAATTGTTGAGACTAAATCATCGCTAAAGTCAGTAATAATAAAGACTGTTTTAGTGAAAAGGTGATGATTGCGTTGTTCTAAAAGCTCACAGATATGATAGGTTAACAAGCCTAACCCAGCGCCTAGTTCAACAACTGTAATAGAGTCTTTTTTTGTATCATGATAATAGCTTTCAATGAGTGCCAGATATCGTTCAGCTAGTTCCATACTGGTGGAATAGGAAAAGGGAACACGATGCGAAAAAAAGGTATCAAGGCCATCTTGCCAAGTATGTTTTGATAAATGATAACGAAGGGAATCTGGCCTACTAACATAGTCCTGAAGATAGGTTTTATTAGAACTGCTCATATAATTTATCATACCGAGGATAAGCTGTTTTTTGCCAGTTATATTTTTGGAGTATTACTTGAAGAAACCTTGTTAAGAGCATTATACTTAAAGCATTCTCAGAATATTTAAACACATATAAACAAGGAGTTTTTAGATGAAGAAGATAGTGTTAGTAACCATTGTAAGTTTGATGATTTTTTCAGGACAGACCTTTGCTGGGTGCGGTGGCTGTGGCGGAGACCATTCTCATGATGATACAAGTCATGCTCATGATCAAGTGACAGAAAAAAAATCAGAATGTTCATCGTGTGAAAAGAAATCATCTTGTTCTTCAAGTAAAGGCAAATTAGAAAAAATTAGTAAGCAACCTAGTATGCTAAAATCACTGACAAGTGTTAAGAATCAAGAAAAAGTCGATGATATTATGAATGATTATCATGAAGAGTTAGAAAAACTTAACAAGAAATACGAAAAGAAGTTAAAAAAGTATCAATAATATTCCTCTTAGATTAAAACCTGTTAGTTATACTAGTATAGTTGACTTGTTTTAAAAGAGTGATCTGTAAGAGCTAATTATTATTTTTAAGCAAGTCCCCTTATTGCTCAAAAACAGGGGGCTTGTTACTATTACATCATAGATTTAAAGGAGAACCGAATGGGATTAAAAAGTTTAGTGATAGACTTAAAGACACAAACAGCAAATATAGTTGCTACAGAATCAGTAACGGTATCCTATCATCATTCTTTAACTATTTTTCGAGGACAATCCTTTTTTACATCAAGTTTTACAATTAAAAATAATCAAGGACATTTTGTAACGTGTTTAGATAAGCATTATGAACGATTTATCAGATCGTATCATCGTATGTTTGAGCGTTCTATATTTCCTTTAAGTTATGAACAATTTAAAGACTATGTAGATCAATTATTAGCTGCTAATAAAGATAGTAAGCAACAAAATTTACATTGTATTATGAGTTGTGTCGCCGGAAAATCACAGTCTCAATCATTTGAAGATGGGCGCTATTCAAATGGTTTTGGAGGCGATTTAGTAGAATTAGTAATGGTAATAAATGAGTTTGAGCCGAAACCAAGTTGGTGTTACGAAAAAGGTCTTAATGTACTTACAATGCCATACCAACGACCTTTAGCGACTGCCAAACCCAGTCATTATTTAGGTGGGGTACAAGGTCAGCATATTATTGATGCTTTAAATACAGCAGCGTTATTATTTAAAACTCAGCATACGTGTTCCATTGAACAAGCCTTAGATGTAAGTTATAAAAGTTACCAAGCACTTAATGAGTTTGATCAGTATAGTTATCGTCGTCTTTGTCATGATTGTTGGGCAATGACACAAGCAAGTGATATCCAAAAAATAAAAAGCTTATATCCTAAAGATATCCAAAATTTACCTGTCTTTGAATCGCTAGGCTATGATGAAGTCAAGCAATTAAACAAACAATATGATGCTTATTTTAAACAATTATGGCATGAAGTTATATTTGTATCAGAGGATGAAAATCCCTATTTATATGAAGGATCCACCTTTTCGTTATTGGGTATTGATAAAGATGATACTTGTGTTTTTATTCCCTTACATGGCAATAATAGTAAAGCAGATGATTTAAATACAGGATATGTGTTAGAAAGTACAACCATTGCAATGTTACAACATGTTGCCAAACAAAATCAGATATCACACCGAGTGTCATCGTTACGTTATGAAGATGTTAGTCAATTAAAAGCATTATATTGTGTATCAACCACGCGATTATCATTGCAGGATAACGTGTATCAGTTACAACCGTGTCGACGTTTTGATAATGAATCATTAACCATAGCACCTAGCAAAACGTATGATGATTTAATGCAAGGTGTTCATGCTTTTATGGATAGTTATTCATATAATATGAATTTAGAAACACCTTATTTAATAGCTAAGAGTGATACATTAAAAGCATCACGTTAACCAAAATTTCGAACCCCGGCGGTAATTCCATTGACGGTTTCACCAAGTTGTTTTAGCAGGGCATCTTTTTTATGAGGATCTAGATCTAAAGAGGATCGCCATTGTTGTAGTAATTGTACTTGTAAGATATTAAGTGGATCAACAAAGGGGTTTCGTCTCAAGATTCGACCTCTTATTTTTGGATTTTTGTACATCAGTTCTTTTTCGTGAATTAAGCGTAATATATGTTTAAGACAAAGATCATATTCTTCTTGAATAGTAGTAAAGATAGTGTGAGCAGTTTTCTGATCATGAGCTAAGCTCATATAAGTAGCGGCAATCGGCATATTGGCTTTTAGTAAAACCATTTGTAAATTTTGGATAAGGTTATGAAAAAAAGGCCAATTTTTATACCAGTCTTCAAGTGTGCTAAGACCATAGTCATGCTGAACACGATCTAAGGCTGTCCCAATGCCATAAAATCCAGAAATTAAAAGTCGTGTTTGCATCCAAGAAAATACCCAAGGAATGGCCCGGTAAACGGTTGTTAAATCACAATCCTCAGTAATAACATTAACACGTTTAGCAGGACGAGATCCTATTGTAGAGTACTCAATTAAATCAATGGGGGTTACATCATGAAAAAAAGCTTTAAAGCCAGGCTGATGTTTAACTAAGGCTTCATATTTTTCACGGCTTGCATCAGCTAATAAATGAAGTATAGCTTTATCATCAGAATTTAAGATAACGTTAGTGTTTGTATTATCATCTTGAATATGATGATAGATAACGGCATGAATGATTTGTTCTAGGTGTCTATAGGCAATCCCATTATTAAGATAATTGATAGAAATTTTTTCACCTTGTTCGGTGATTTTAAGATGGGTAAGGGTTCCTGATGGTAAGGCACGAATAGATTCATTCATAGGGCCACCCCCACGAGAGATACTCCCACCACGACCATGAAAAAATCGTAAGGTGATACCAAATTCTTGAGCACAAGCCTGAAGATCTTGCTGAACATGCATAATGGTAATTTGCGATGTTAAAGGGCCAACATCTTTATTAGAATCACTGTAACCAAGCATGATTTCTTGTACATCATCACGTTTTGCAAGATAGGATCGATAAAAAGGATCTTCAAATAAGGAGCGCATAATAGAAACAGCTGAATTTAAATCTGTTAAGGTTTCAAATAAAGGAACGATATCAATCATAGCATGATCTATACAACGATTAGAGACCTGTAATAAACCCACTTCTTTAAACAATAACATTAAGCCATAAATATCATCTTTTGATTGTGTCATACTAATGATATAAGATCGAATGGGATTATCAGAAAAACAATAAGCGGGATTTTTGATAAGATCTAACGTATTAAATAGCTCCTGAGACGTGTTAGATAATTTAGCTAAAAAACTAGTGTATCCCATGGTTCGATTATGAATCAGTTCAGTATGTAGCAAAAAGCTATAATCACTTTTTTTCTTAGCTTGTAAATCAATGTGTTCAAAACATTCTTTGATACAGCTATGGTGTACCTCTGAATGTTGGCGAATATCTAAATAGAGGTTCTCAAAGGTTAAAATAGTATCGATCAGCGTTTGTAAGGATCCTAAACTAACTAGGCTGCTATCATGTTCAGCTAACGATTCTTTAATAAGATAACAATCGGCTAATAAGGCATCCATCGTTTCGTAATGAGGACCTGGTGAAATAGAGGGTGACTGAGGTGAATGGCCAACTAATGTTTTACCAAGACCAATAGATGCTGAAAACTGTTCTAAAAGTGCTAAGTTATGCTCAAGTTTAAGTCTCATTAAATCACACTTACGTCGATAAGGTTCCTGAGGGTTTAGTTTTTGGCTAATATCTGAAAAATGAGGGAAAGACGATTCTTCATCACGTAAATTAGCAGCTAACGCAGCATTAATACTAACTTTATTGCTAGATAATGAAAATTCTTTTAAAAGTTGGTTAACCAAGGCCAGATAACGGCGTAAGGTATTGCGACGTTGTAAACATAATGCATACTGTGTCATTTGAGCCGTAACATAAGGGTTACCATCTCGATCACCCCCTGACCATAAATTAAAAAATAAAAATGAAGGTAATTGAATATCGCTACGTTTAACGTTGTAAGTATCAGCAATTAAGTAAGCAAAATCATCTAAAATTTCAGGAACAACCTGAAACAACGTTGTTTCAAGATAATATAAATTGCGACGAACTTCATCAATGACTTTAATACGATCTTTTTGCACATCTTCACTTTGCCATAAAAGTGTAATATGACGTTTAATATGATCGGCTACTTTTTGATTTAAAGGAGTATTGTTAATAGTTTGAATAAGATCAATAATTGCTTGAAAGCTTGTGATGTGGCTCATGGTTGTGGTTTCAGTAGGATGCGATGTCCAAACCAATGAGAGATCAATTTTTTCAAGATAACCCAAAAATGTAGTAAGATCGACCCCTTTTGTTTTGGCAAACTGCAATAACTCTTTAAACGTATTTGGGTAAATAGCATTCTTTTCAAGACGACGTGCCTGATTAACAGAAACGCGGTATTGATCTTCTGCTAAATTACTAAGTTGAAAAAACAAGTTTAATGATTTAATTAATAGACTACAGTTTTCAGAAGATAAGGTTTTGATATATGTAACCAGTATCGAGAAGTCTGTGTTTTTTTGCTGACGACAAGCATGAGCTTTATCTAAAACTGTTTCAAAAATACTAAAAAAATCAAGGCCAGCTTGCGTTTTAATGACGGCAAATAATTGTTCTTTTAAGTAGTCAAATGTAGGTAAAAAAATGCTTTCAATAGACGTTTTATCAAGTAGAGATGCAAGCTCCTTCTGAGCAGGAGTCGCGTTCGGATTTTTTTTCTTACAGGACATACTAATAATGTAATACCCACTTTAGTAAAAAGTAAAACGAAAGATAACGATCAACTATAATAAGAAAATTAACTCTATTTCAACATTAACTTTAAACTCAAAAATTTGTTCCATAAACGATTGTTTTTGAGATAAAACCCAGCTAAATGAAATTTTTTGTCTCTAAAACACGATAACTCTATAAAGTCTTTACATTAAAAGGTAAAAACGATATAAAATAAAACGAATAAGACAATGCTAACAAAATAAAATAATTTTTATATGAAAAACTATAATTTAGCAGAACATTTTACTCCTCTAATTGGTGGAGGAGAATTTCGTTGGTATTGTAAACATTTATCCGATTCAATTTAGGGATATAAAATAATTTTTCTTAGAACCAACATGACAGCTAACTAATCCATTATTGTTTTATATCCCAAATATTTAAAAAACACTGGTATTCAGTGTTTTTTGTTTTGTCACATCAAAAAATAAATAAATTAAAAATTAAATCATATTTATCTAGTTAATAGGTAAATATGAAAGGAGAATTATTATGCAAGAACTATTAATGAAGGTACCTAAATTACTTTATACAAGAGTTATGCCTATACCAAAATGTAACCGAATTGACATAAAAGAAAAAAAATACACAGCCATAATAAAAGAGGGTAAAAGTTTTAATCTTACTGTTGAAAATCCAGTTAATAAAGACGAGGTTTTCTTGTATATTCGAAAACAAAAAGATGACAAAAGAACTGCTAAAGCATTTTCCTATATGGATTTAGATTTCATGCTAAGGAGCAAAGATAATGTGCTGCAATCTTTTGGAATTTTAAATGAAAGGCATTTCAGAGCTAATTTATTTCAAATTGTTAGTCAAAATGGAGATGATCTAACATTAAAAAAAGTTGATGTTAACACACCTTCTGCGCTTGATACATATAGTGATAACTTTGGACGCTTTAATGCAATGATGTCCGCTTTTGTATCTGGCCCACTTGGCACATGTGGTCAATTGGATGAATATTTAAGAGCGGCAACATCCTCTAGTGTAGATAATATGATAGGTTTATTAAATGGAGAAGGTGTTCATACTGCTATTGCGCGTAACCAAGCACGTATTGATGAAATTATGTTTTCGAAAATAATAGGGTCTCCATCGCTTAATACATTATCATCAATTTATACTCCATCTGTGATTATGGGAGGTTTTATAGGTGAGTGTTCTGGAATTGGGTTCCCATTAGGAGTTTTGTCAAGTCAGTTTGGTGTATTGGGGGCTGCTGGGTTAGGATTGCTCAGAAGTGCACTAAATTATGACAATGACGAAGTTGTAAATCCTGCAATTGGTGGCGTTGTCACAGCTTTGGCAACAGCAATTTTAGCTCGCTATATTTATAATGGAGGGAATTTTTTAAGATCAGGCCCTCAGGATGCTAAAACTTTTAAAGCTTATCATCTAAGTGGTGTAAAATATTTTATAGGAGAACACTGTGTATCCCCATAGTTGACATCCTCTCCGCTCTAAAGAACGAAGATTCCTAACAGGAAGTTAGAAGAGGTGTCTCATAAACGATGGTTTATGAAACATTCCTTCTAAAAACCAATTAAATTAAATAGTATTTCATAGCCCCACCTCCAAGTGATTTAGTGATAATTTCTTTTTTAAAAAACGTTTAAGAAACGGTTTAGAGACCTTATCAGGCTGTGTTAGCGTAAGGTATGGCGTTGATTTAAAATTGCCAGATTTTTTATGAATAATAAAAAGCGATTCCAGTTTAAAGGTTTCTTGAAAATCTCGATAATCGTCATCTAAATCTTTAAACACTTTAGAGGCAAAGCTGTCATCTAAAATCATTAATGACGGCTTATATTTAACAATCATTTTATAGAGTTCTTCTTCTTCAAATTCAGAAAAGTTAGACATCCAAGAGCAAGGAATATCGTGATGAATGAGGGTATAGTCTGAAAAATCGTGTTTAATAAGATCACGCATCATAGATTTGACTGAGCTATGAGGTTCTAGACATAGTGCAATGTTCTTACGTGTTGTATGAGAGGGCACATAATCATCTCCTTTATAGTGATGGGGATTAAACGTTAATTGCATAGTATTTGGCTCCTTAGATTTTGATACCTATAACAAGTAATGTTTCGTGCCAAGTTTTAAAATGGATGCAAATTTGAGTTCAAAGGTGCCAACGCGAGAATGTTTTTTAGTAAAAAAGGTGCCAATGCGAGAATATTTTCCTAAAAAAGGTGCCAACGCGAGAATATTTTTTGAAAAAGGTGCCAACGTGAGAATGGCTGTCGCATAAACGATTATTTATGAGACATAACTAGATTGACTGTATCCATTTAAAATTCCGAAGAGCCCTAGCTGCATTTTCTTTTTGTCTATCTGATCCCTTCATTACTAATGTAACTAAACGTTTAATTTCCTCAAACGCCTTTTGGTTATCTGGATTATTACTTGCTAAATTCTTAAGAACCCCAGCTGCATATCTTTTTTGAGTATTTTCTCCTTCTTTTAATAACGTAACTAAAGGTTCAATTGCTCCAGCTTCAATAATCGCCTTTTGGTTATCTGGATTATTACTTGCTAAATTCTTAAGAGCCCCAGCTGCAATCCATTTTTGTCTATCTGCTCCATCTAACAACTTAACTAAAGGTTCAATTGCACCAGCTTTAATAACCAACACTCTATTTTCTGGATTAGCTGCTAAATTTATAAGAGCCTCAGCTGCAGTTTCTTTTTGTCTATCTGTTCCATCTAACAACTTAACTAAAGGTTCAATTGCACCAGCTTCAATAATCGCCTTTTGGTTATCTGGATTATTAATTGCTAACATCATAAGAGCCCCAGCTGCAGTTTCTTTTTGTCTATCTGTTCCATCTAACAACTTAACTAAAGGTTCAATTGCACCAGCTTCAAGAATCGCCTTTTTGTTATCTAGATTATTACATGCTAAATTCCAAAGAGCCCCAGCTGCATTTTCTTTTTGTGTATCTGTTCCATCTAACAACTTAACTAAAGGTTCAATTGCACCAGCTTCAAGAATCGCCTTTTGGTTA
>NZWE01000005.1 GCA_002697535.1 Actinomycetota bacterium
ATTTCCCCTAGAATAGGGAAATAGTCATATTGAAAAAGGCAGGCGGTGTCCAATCAAAGATCACAGCTCCTGTACATACTTTGTTTTTTCTTACGATTTTTGATTCATTAAATTCTTGTTTTGTTAACATAATCTTTTCTTCTTTATTTTACCTTTTTATGTAAAGGATTTATAGAGTTATCATGTTTTAGTGACAAAAAATTTCAGTTATTTTTTAATCCCCCCTTTTTTTGTCCCATAAACGATGGGGGCTGTTGAAAAACTCCTTAATTAAAAATCGACTCAAAATCCAAGAAAAAAACATGGGATCAAAATGCTCTTAAATCACAATATCATGATGATGTTAATGAATTTGTTATATAAAAAGAGACCCCTTTTTTCAAAATGGGACTTTTTCAACAGCCCCGGCGGTTTGAGTGACAGTACAAGTGCCGATTAAACGAGGTTTTGTGCATGAGTTAGGTGACAGTGAGATTAGGCGTATTTGAGAATCTATTTAAAAATGGATTTACTTCTTTTTTACTTGTTTTGGTTTGGAACATAAAAGGAGCCCTTTCAGGCTCCCTTGTTGGTGTATGCCCTGCTTATAATCGACTAGTTGAATAGATCAATTACTTATGATATATAAGATAAAATGTGTCCAAGTATATCCACTCATTATTTTCTTTAACACTTACTTTTATATTTACTGACTTTATGGTTCTTGTAAGAAAAGCCTTATTTCCTCTTAAAGTAAGAGATGGGTCTTCTAAATTAAGTCCAGAATGAAGATTATGTTTTTTTAGATAATCTATAATTTCCTGTCTGTTGTCATCTATACTAAAATCATAACTTTTATTGTAGTAGGCTGGTTTGAAATAGTTTTCTTTTTCCTGATTTAGTTGTCTAACATTATTTTTAACTGTGCCAAAATGATCTAAAATTACACCATCACCGCTTCCTGCAGACTGTTTTGCAAGAAGAAATTCTTCTTGTTGCTCTAATTTAAAAGAAAGTTTGTTATTTAATGTAAGAAGTGTTGGGTATATTTTAATTACAAAATCATTTAAATAGAGCCCTAGATCATACATAATTTCATTATTTCTACCCATTCCATATCTTTGACGATAAAAATCCTCTTCGTATTCACCGATAACTTCGTATCGGCCAAAATCTGAAGAAAATAATCGATAAAAAGTTTTCCATTCAGGATGAATCAATTCAATCTTTTCAATAAATTGATGTAATTCCCCTGTTTTTACGTTAGCGTTCATTTCAACCAAATTTTTAATTTTCTCACTATTAATCCCGTGAAAGTTAATATTAGGAACTTTTTTAACAGTTACGGTGGATTCTTCATTTGCGATAATTTCAAATGAAATTAACAAAAAAAGTATAAGTAAATAAATCATTCTTTTTTTCATGGTGTTATCTCCCCATTAAAGTTTTTTTAGCAATAAATTTTTTATTATTTTTTTTTATAGATCCCTTAGTAAAAGGCGTATTTCGTAAAATCTCAGCTTCATTAAATTCTTGTTTTGTTAACATATTTTCTTATAACTGAATTTCCTTTTTATATCAAGGCTTTATCTAGTTATCGGATTTTAGAGACAAAAAATTTCAGTTAATTACAATCTTCTCTTTTTGCATAGTTATTGTTGTAATAGCATTATGATTCAGTTGCATTAAAATACTCTATCTTGTATTGATAGGCTTAATCAGGGTATAAAATAGCTCTCAATCTTAGTAAATTAGTTTATAACTATTTTTCTTTTTTCTGAAATACAGGAGAAAATTGTTCTGGCTTGCCCACACGCCACCACGATTGTGTTTCTTTTTTTTCTTGCCCATTAGAAAAATGATAGTTCTTTTTAACCATCACGATATAATTAGGTGCTTGCTCAAAAGGAACCTCTTTAAACAAAGCTAACACAGCTGGTGATTGTTCAAATAATCGTGTTATTAAAGCATTTGTCCAGGAATACTGTGAATACCCTCGTAAGGCTACAAACCAAAACTGCCAATCCAGTCTAGGTTGATGAAACCATGTCCAGCCTGGTATTTCTTGAGCCGAATTGGGTTTATCTTTAAAAAGATACGGTTTCCATGACTGTTTATCTATACTTGCCCAAATTTCTATTTCATCTCTTTTTGTTGTCATATTGGCAAATAATCCATAAGTATTAGACAGGCGCCAACCTGCTACAGGCTGTGTCATAGCACGTAATGGCCGTAATGATGGCATTAATTGTGAACTTAAATTTATCACCGTCATCACCAGCAATATAGAGGCCACGATACCTCTTAGATAATACTGTTTACTATGTTGGTAGGCTTCATCCATGATCTGCTTATGAAAGAATCTATCATCTAAACAAAACAATGCTAATAAACAGGTTATCAGATTAAAAAAGCAATAATTACCTGTAAGCATTACAATCACCATTAAAGCAATAGCACTTAAGCCTGCTATTTGACGTGTTTTTCTGTTAATTAGTATTAAAATTGGCATGATAAGCTCAATGATAAACATAATCATACAGGATAGCTGATGAAGACTTGCTGGTAGTTGATGAACATACCAACTTAGCCTATGAGGTAAAGGCTGTGTTTCATAATGTACACTGAGGGCTTTACATGAGTACCATAACGGATCTCCCGACAATAATTTTACAACACCTGAGGCAAACATTAACTTAAAGCAACACCAATACCCAGCTATAATTACATAATAAGGAGGTGCATAATTTGAATTAGGCTTCCAAACACTTACCCAAGGCATTCCTAATAAACATAAAAATCCAACTTCTAATAACAAAATATCCCACTGAAAACTCATAAATACGGATCCTGTATTAACAAATGAAAGATAAATAACCCAGCATAAACTTGTTGCTACCAAAGGCCATAACCCAACAATTAATGCTAAACTACTAAGTACACCTATCCATAACACACTAAGAATATAAGTATCTGATGTCAGAAAAAATAGATGGGGCCATGACAACCACTTTTCACTTCCTATTTGCTTTACTAATGACGCAATAGGTAAAATGCCATCAGCTAAATATAGCCCTGATACTTGCATTAACAATGATATAAAGGCAATCAAAAATATCAGGCCTAAGCCTTTTGAAACATAAAAAAAGAGGTAGCGATGCGAATGAGCTGGTTTTAATAATTTTTTTAGATCCGAAGCATAATTTATTAGTTTATTTTTTAACAACCCCATTTACCATTATGTTACTACAGTCCAAGTTCCAGAAACAGGAATTAATATATTTGCATGAAACCATAACGTTGTTTTGAAATGATGGTTATAACAACTGACAGATTTACTTACCATTCTCATTTTTTTATGTTGTTTAACACCATGATGTGTCATGGATAAAGCTTGTTTATTCCCATACATATTAAACCCACTATGTTTTTTATTAGCCTGATATACTAATGTTGTTTGACGGTTATTATACTTAAAATGTTCTTCTCGCAATTCCCCTTTTTTACTAGGGTGCCATACAGGGTCTAACACTAACCTTTTACCATGCAATGTCCCTTCAATTTCTTCACATTTTTGACCTCGCAAAATATACGTTACCTTTCCTATAATCTTATTATTTTGTTTAATAACAACCTTTAACCCTGCATACTGATACTCTAATTCATACTGAACTAACGTTTTTTCTTGGTTTATAATCTGCATACTAAGCGACACACTACCTTTCCCTAACGTAGCCTCTTTTGTTTTTAACGTTACATCAGAAATTATCTGATCCGGATGATCATTTAAATAGCAATACAATAAGGCCTCTGGTAATGTGATATGTTTATAAGATCGAGAAATACCTAACGTATTTGTTTCATTTTCAAGCTCATCTGATATCGCGATTATTGCTTCTGAGGCTATTTCTTGAGCATTTACATTATAAGGATTATATACATCATTAGCGGCATCTACATGCCTCGCTTCAAATGCATTTTGCGATGCTTCGGGATCTTCTTCAATAGGAGTTGGATCCTTAAACCCCTTCCATAACACTTCATCAAACCGTTTATTTATTTTCATTATAGTGTTTATTGTGTCTTCTGATGATAAAAATATCAATCATTTCTCCATTCTAATTCTTGCCAATATTGACACCTATCTCTTGCCTATGATTAGATTTATACGTTTATGATGTCTCTATACAATATTTTTTCTAACTGTTCTGGTGTTAGCATTGATTCTAGAACCATACAAAAAGATGCCCTTTTCATTGCTTTAACTGGTGATAATCATGATGGGCATCACTATGTTGAATCAGCCTTTAAGCAAGGCGCTGGTTATGCCATTATTGATAACCCTGCTTTTAAGATCAATTCTCGCTGTATTCTAGTTGATAATACCTTACAAGCTCTTCAAGATTTGGCACGCTATCACCGAACTCAACTCACAACTACCACGGTTATCGCCATTGTTGGATCTAATGGTAAAACAACAACCAAGAATCTTATTCAGGCTATCTTTTCGTCTTCATTTAAAACACAGGCTACTCAGGGAAATCTTAATAATCATATTGGGGTTCCTTTAACTATTTTATCGCTATCACAGGATTGCGAGTTTGCTGTTATTGAAATGGGTGCTAATCATCCAGGTGAACATCACTTACTCTGCTCCATCGCACAACCTCATGCTGGCATTATTACAAATTGCGGGAAAGATCACCTGGAAGGATACGGCTCCATTGAAGGTGTTATCGATGCTAATTGTGAATTGTATGATTATTTACGAGATACTAATGGTACTATTTTTGTAAATCATCATGATCCTATTCTAAATGCTCGTGTTAGTGATCTTGCTACTATTCATTACGCACATTCGGATCAGGCTATAGACAACGTTTTAACTACAGGATCAGCTATCACACTGTATCCCAACGTTAGCTTACGTTTATCACATCACACTACAATGACGACACATTCTATTACTATCGACTCTCATTTATTAGGTGATTTTCAAATTAATAACATGTTATCAGCTGCTTGTATTGGTCTTTATTTTAAGGTTTCTCTTGAAATGATTAAACACGCCATCGAATCTTATGTTCCTAACAATAATCGTTCTCAAATTATTCAATGGAACTCAAACACGATTATTCTTGATGCTTATAATGCTAATCCTAGTAGTATGACGGCTATGATTAACTACTTTTCTGAGTATCCTGCTGAGAATAAAAGTGTCATTTTAGGGGATATGTTTGAACTAGGGGATGATTCTGCTAAAGAACATGCTTCTATCGCAGCGTTACTAAAAACCAAAGAATTTCATACGATTATTTTAGTCGGACATTTGTTTAAGGGGGTTAAAGATACATTAGCTTGCTATCACGTTCATGATGTGAATGAATTAAAATTATTTTTACAAAAAGAAGCGTATCAAAATCATGTTTTTTTGGTTAAAGGTTCTCGTGGCATGGCGTTAGAAAATGCCTTCTAATAATCATCACTCAAGTTTTTCTGCTATTCCCTCATTTGATTTATCAACATGGTCCGATACATGGAAACATCATCCCATACAAGAGAATTATGATCCCTTGATTGATATTCGTGATCGTCATAAGTCTATTCACTATACTCCTATGTATCACACACTTAAGATAACAGGAGCTATTACAACCTGCTATGTTCGAAAATCTCTCTTTTCTAAATTAATCGTAGCCGTGGATATATTGCAATCGCTTCAACCTAATTACTCTTTTCTAGTTTATGATGCTTGGCGTCCCGAAACTGTGCAACAATCTTTATTTGATGATTATAAAACCATTATTTCTCAGCAACATCCTGCTAAAACAGAGCTAGAATGTGTAACACTCACTGAACAATTCGTTTCATTACCATCAACTAATCCGTTAAAACCTTCGCCCCATATTACAGGAGGATCTATTGATTTAACTATTTTAGATGCTAACGGCAACCCATTAAATATGGGCACTCATTTTGATAGCTTTACCAACAAAGCTCATACAGATTTTTTTGAAGATTCACTTAATAAAAATGATACGAATGGCATTAAAGTGAATCGACGACTCCTTTATCAGGTTATGACTCAAGCTGGCTTTACTAACTTTCCATTTGAATGGTGGCATTTTGATTATGGCAATCAATTTTGGGCAAGCTTAAGCAAACAGCCTTATGCCTTCTATGGGCCAACTAAACCTAGCTAATCTTTTATTGCTTCAAACTAATTATGATAATTAATAGACCTTAATTTAATTTAAGGAATTTTAATATTATATAGTTATTAACTAATAGCTACTTTTTACAACCTTTCTTTTTTTTGATCTTTCAATTTAATTGAATCTGGATATTAAACAGACTCTACCTCATATACCCTTGTACTTTCTTAAACCTTTTAAATTAAAAACCTATCTTAATTTTATTTTTTATAAAAATTTTATCTTTTTTTCTATACAAGCACTTGAAATAATTATTTTTTATGTTAAATTTACTAAAATTTTTGAAATTTTTTTACATTTAATCTCGATAACTATAATAAAATGTAAAAAAAATAAAAATAAAGAGTAACTATCATGAATTTAAATGCTTCACATATCCAAAAAATAAACACATATAGTCCTAAAAGATCTAGAAATGCTAATGATCAAGACACTAACCTTTCCCCTTCGAAAAAAACTAGACCCACAAATGCTATGGGTAGCTCTAGTGATAATACCCCGGCTAGCCCTTCGACAAATACAAGTCAGCGGATAGATAACGAAACCCCGAACATTGAACAACAGAGAGCTGTTACCCCAGATCCATTTGCTACGCCTCCTTCATCACCCCGCCAGGACCGCAGAGCTCCAAGTGCACCACGAAGTAGACAACCACTTGCCCCATTTACATGTCTAGTGAACAATATACCAGTAACATTCAACAGTTATGATGATCTTTTTTCTAACACCTTTCTTAGTTTCCCAGGGGATATTCGTAAACTCCCAACTCAAGGAGATTGCTGTTCAGTTGTTATAGACCTGACTAACAAGTTTGTATATAAACGCCTTAACCCTGATGGAAGAATAAAATGGAGTCTTATAAATTTTTTCCAATTTGTTACCAATGAAATAAAGACTGCAAATTCCATAAAAGAACAATTGCCAACTATTAATGTTAACCTTAAAAAGGCTGGTATCAACATATCATTTAACTTGCCCGAAGTATTTCAAAAACATAACGATATAACTATTAAAACATCTTTTATTTCAGGGACTACACTTGATACGATATCTGATCCTGATCTACTACCTGAAGAGGGATGGCGAACTCTTATTGAAGCAGGTACTGATATTTTATTACATGATGATGAGTGGGCTCAAGATTTTTTTCTAAACCTTGCAAAAAATATTAAAAGTTTTTTACATAAGGTATTTCCATCATCGACTCTAGACATATCTAGTATAATTAATTCAGCGAATCTAGAACAATATATATCAGAAAATGGAGAGCTACACGTACAGGATCCTAACGTCATTCAAGTTCATGTACAAACGTTTCTTAGTAATCATGGTATAGATAATAAAGCTGTTTGCAATAACATAACAGCAACCTTATATCTTGCTTGTTATTTAAAACAGTCTAACTTGATAGTGGATCTTAACCCTGAAAACTTAGTGATTCCTGATAGTGATTCCTAAAGTTGCTTAATAACGCTAATCTCAATCCTTATTTTTTCGATTATCGATAAAGTTTTTCACAAAATACCCAATCGCTAGCAATGATGTACTGATCATTATTAACACTCGTACAAGTCCTAAACCACCCATATCAAGAGACTTTGGTAATCGCATCCCTACTAAAGCAGCTAAAATAATTAATGTAAATAAAATGGCAATATGTGCCACTATTTTTGTTAATGATGGTTTTAGTATCCAAACAATGCTACATAACAATATTACAACACCAAACCCTACCGGAATTAAGGCTGTTGGTGATACGACAGAAAGATAGCCCCATAACCCTACAATAATTAAAGAAATTGCATTAATTAAACTTGCTTTAGCTGCTGTCATATTTAATCCTTTTTATTTTAATATTCAGAATGACATATTATATACCGTTTTTTCACATACGTGTAGCACATAACAATGGGACTTTGTATTCTCTGATTAGACACGCTATGATACGGTTATGATTAATCAATTAAACTCTGAACTTAGCCCTTATTTACTACAACATAAAGATAATCCTGTAGCGTGGCAACCTTGGGCTGAAGATGCCTTTAAACAAGCCAAAGAACACGACAAACCTATTTTTTTATCGATTGGTTATGCTACCTGTCACTGGTGCCATGTTATGGAACATGAATCGTTCGAAGATCCCGATGTTGCTAACTTAATGAATGAGGCCTTTATTAATATTAAGGTAGATCGTGAAGAAAGACCTGACATTGACCATCTTTATATGAGCGTATGCCAATTATTAACAGGATCTGGTGGCTGGCCACTTACCATCATCATGACACCTGACAAAAGACCCTTCTTTGCAGGTACCTATTTTCCTAAACAATCTCTTCCCAATCGCCCTGGTATGCTAGAACTTATTCCTGCCATTTCAGATGCATGGAAAAATCAACGAGACGATATTTTAGTATCAACTCAAAAAATTATGGCAGGTCTAGTTGAACATAATCAATTAAGCGCCCCTGAACAAGTAGCTCATGATCTATCTAAACAAACATTTACTAGCTTTGAATCAGCCTTTGATAACACTTATGGTGGTTTTGGGAACGCTCCAAAATTTCCGATGCCTCACCATTTATTATTTTTATTACGTTATCACCAACGTAGCAATAACAAAGATGCGCTAAGCATGGCAACAACAACCTTAGATGCCATGCAAGAAGGTGGCCTTTATGATCAGATAGGATTTGGATTTCATCGCTATTCAACGGATGCCAACTGGCATACCCCCCATTTTGAAAAAATGCTTTATGATCAAGCTCAGTTACTCACTGCCTACTCCCTTGCATATGATATTACTCAGAATACTACTTACAAAAACACGATTGATAATGTTGTTACCTATCTTACACGTGATCTGCAAGGTGATAACGCAGGATTTTTTAGTGCAGAAGATGCTGATAGTGAAGGAGAAGAAGGAACGTTTTATGTTTGGTCCTATGATGAAGTTAAGCAAATCCTAGAAAAAAACAATTTTGATCTTATCTCAAAAATCTATCAATTAAGTCCAAATGGTAATTATACAGATGAAGCGACTCGTAAACCTACTGGTAAAAATATCTTTCATCAAAGTCCTGATAAAGCATCCATTATTGATGAATTAGGACTTAGCAATAAAGAAGCTGATTCTATAGTAACAGCTAGCTTAATACAGCTTCATGAAAAACGATCTAAACGTATTCGACCTGGCTTAGATGATAAAATTCTTACCGACTGGAATGGTCTTATCATAGCGGGTCTTGCCCAGGCAGGCCGTGCTACGAACACCCCAACCTATGTCAAACTTGCAGAAGATTGCGCTGATTTTATCTATCACAGCATGATTGATAAAACAGGTAAATTACATCATCGGTATCGAGATGGATCTGTCGGTATTATCGCTACAGCGTTTGATTATCATTACTTTATTTATGGTCTTATTCATTTATATCAGGTGACATTTCATGATCATTATTTAGAAAAAGCGAATACCTTACTTCAACAGGCTAATTCTCTTTTTTGGGATTCCTCTAATAATACCTATCTCATTAGCCAAGATGATGATTTATTACTAAGGCAACATGATAGTTATGATGGTGCTTTACCAGCGGTTAATAGTGTTGCTTATTTTAATCTACTGCATCTCTCAACTTATTTACATCAACCAGCTTTATTTAAACAAGCTCAAAATTTAATTTCACAATTTGCTGCATCTATTAACCAATACCCTATGGGATATACGTTTTGGATCCAAGCTCATGAATTATTATCAACTGGCTTTCCTATCTTAGTAACGACACATGCCTTAACAGATCAACAACACGCTGACTTACAAAAATTTCCCTATCTAGTCATACAAAATCTGGCAGACTCACCATACCTTAGCAATCAAAAACAATTGGCTTCTTTTGTTGCGATAGACGATACACCAACGTTTTACTTCTGTCATGATTTTATGTGTAAAAAACCGACAACGTCTTTTAATGATGTTATCCAATATTTACAATAATTAATCCTATTTTTATTTAATAATTTTTGTTAATTAGTTTTATAATTTATAGTTTTAATAAATCACACTTGATTTATTAAAAAATCTTAGTAGCATTAAGCTATGTTAGAAAATTTTAATATTAGTAATATCATTAACAGTTTGTCTATTACGACTGTATCAAAGATATTTTTATCGTTTTCTTTAATCATCTTGCTCATTATCCTTAAAAAACTGATTCATCAAATTATTCGTAAACGTATTAAATCTAATAAAACTATCTACAAATGGAAACGTACAACTAACTCTATTTTACTGATAATTGGCTTTGTTTGTTTGCTCTTATTATGGTTTTCTAGTTTTGGTTCATTTACAGCATCTTTAGGTTTAATAACAGCTGCTTTAGCATTTGCTTTACGTGATATTGTTACAGACCTAGCAGGTTATATTTTTGTTGTTATCCGTCGCCCTTTTCAAGTTAGTGATCGTATTCAAATAGGTGATACTAAAGGCGATGTATTACATATCGAATGGTTTCAAATCACTCTTTTAGAAGTAGGTAACTGGGTTGATAATGATCAAAGTACAGGTCGTCTTGTTTATATGCCAATTGGCCAGGTTTTAACTCAAACTATTTTTAATTATTCAGCTGGTTTTGATTGGATTTGGAATGAAATCAGTGTCTTAATGACATTTGAATCTGACTGGGAAAAAGCTAAAAAAATCATTTTGAACATCATTGAAAAACAAGATGATCAAATGAATCAAAACGTAGAGAAAAAATTAAAAAAAGCAATGCAGCAACATATGATTGAGTATCCAAATATAAAGCCTATTATTTATACGAACACTACAGAAAGCGCTATTAATTTGACAGTAAGATATTTATGCCCACCTAAAAAAAGACGAATTAGTGAACATGAATTCTGGGAAGCTCTACTAAAAAAGTTTGGTAATACCCCATCATTATCGCTTGCTTATCCTACTAGTCGTTATATTAATACATAGCCTATATTATTTTTTTTCTTAATAATATTTAAAATTTTAATTTTTTAAAAATAACTAACTATTATATTCTGTCATTAGCAACTAACAATCTAACTTCTGCATCGTCAAGACGCCCATTATATCCAAGGAACCCTCTATAAAGACCAACTGCAAATGGGAATTCACAACCTCAAAGAACTACATCCCCTGACAGAGCTCCATCACCTCCTTTATTAGATATTGACGAGCTTCTTACTCTAAATCCAGCTGACAAAGAAAATTATTATCCCAATTATTCCTAATAACAAGTTATATAAGTTGCTAGCTAAACTTACTAGCTAAATTGACAGTTTTATTAAAACCATGAGACACTCTTTTCATGATTTACTTAGAATTAGTTCCTCGTAATCTTGAGCAGTTATGCACTGATTCTAAACTCTACTTAGATTCTTTTTCTGATCTTACTGGTATTAATATCCCTGATATTAAACGCCTACCCATTAGAAGCACCAAAGCAGCAAATGCTTTGCTTGAACATCAGATGACAGTAATTCCTCATATTCGTACCCAAGACGCTGCTTTAGATGATCATCTAAGTATGATATCTCGCTTATATCAACATGGATTAAGACATGTACTATTAATTTCTGGCGATCCTGATGATACAACTATGTCTTATGATGTTACACCTCCCATACTTACAAAACATTTAAAACAATCATTTTCTGATCTTATTATCTACTGTGGTATTGATCCGTACCGACAATCCTTTGACGAAGAGTGTCGTTATACATACGAAAAGCTGGCAGCTGGTGCAGATGGTTTGTTTTCTCAGCCATTTTTTGATGTTTCTTTACTCGAAACTTTTCTTAAATCTTTTTCATCAACTCAATTTTTCTGTGGTATTTCGCCGGTTACATCGCAACGATCTCTTGAGTATTGGCAAACCATTAATCGTGTTTGTTTTCCACAATCATTTGACTTATCCCTGGCCTACAATGTGTCTTTAGCCAAGGATTTACTAGCATGCTCACAACACTATAATCAACATGCTTATCTTATGCCTATTCGTACACCAGTAAAAGAGTATTTAAAGTCCGTATTTACTTAACGTCTACATCTAAATAATATTTTGCATCTTCTTTTGAAATAGCCACACAATGAACGCCTCCATCTACATGATGGGTCTCACCTGTTACTCCGCTGGATAGCGATGAGGCTAAATAAAGTCCCGCAGACCCCACTTCTTCGAGTGTAATATTACGTTTCATAGGTGATCGATATTTATTGATTTTAAGTAACACGTCTGATCCAGCAATGCCTTTAAATGCTAAGGTTTTTACAGGTCCAGCTGATAAAGCATTTACGCGAACACCTATCGATCCAAACTCAGCCGATAAATAACGAACCGAACTTTCTAAAGCAGCTTTTGCAACTCCCATAATATTATAGTTAGGAACATACATTTCGCCCCCTAAATAAGTTAAGGCAATAATCGATCCGCCATCATTCATTAACGGCTTTGCTGCTCGTGATAAGGATATTAATGAATAAGCACTTATACCTAAAGCTAAATCCCATCCTTCTTTAGTTACATCAGAAAAATCACCCATTAAATCATCTCGATTAGCAAAAGCAACCGCATGAATTAAAAAGTCACAGGTTCCATAACTTTTTTTATACTCTTCAAAAACACTTGCTATCTGATCTTCGTTACTAACATCACATTCACAAATTAACTTAGAATTCATTTCTTCAGCAATAGGTCTTACTCGTGCTGCCATGGTTTCATTAGCATAGGTAAACGCTATTTCTGCACCTTGATCATGTAGCGCTTTTGCGATGGCATAACCAATCCCGCGTTTGTTACTAACGCCAAATATTATTCCTTTTTTTCCTGTCATTAATTGAGTCATGACCTATGTCCTCCATTAGTCGTCACTATTTGTATAGTTATGTAATAACTTAACTATAAAACATAATGCCGTTTTTCTTCAATAAGAGATATTAATTATTAACACGTTTATTGCTTGATCTTGTAATTATTTTCTTCGTGTTCTGATATCCACTAGAATCAATAGCTACACCATACCCAGGATGTGTTATGTTATACGATGTTATCACTGTTACTTATTTTTTTAATACTTTTACAAGCAATTTCAAGCACGCTACTATTCGTTTTGATAGTGGGTTTTAATTACACCAAGGATTTTGACTACTATCCTCGGTCCAAGCAGGATTACTTTTAAAGGCATCGTGAATTTTACATTTATTAGTAGATGAAAACCCAGCTTGATGCCCAAAACCACCAAAATAACCACTTCTAATTTTGCTTGTGTCCCAAGAACTAAGATCTTGGTCATAAGCATACGACCATGCAAAGATATTTTGAATCTGAGTCACATTACTCACATCCCAGTTATTTAAAGGTTGATTAAATGCACTAGCCTCTTGAAACATATGACACATCAGATCTACGTTACTCACATCCCAGTTACTTAAAGGTTGATTAAATGAACTATTAAATGCAAACATCCAACACATATTTGTTACATTACTCACATTCCAACTACCTATAGGTTGATTAAATACAGTATTACCTTGAAACATACCTTGCATTTGTATTACTTTACTTGTATTCCAATTACTAATATCATGATTAAAACGTGAATATGCAAACATCATAGTCATATGAACTACATTACTTACATCCCAGCTACCTATGGGTATACTAGTGCCAGAATTGTCACGAAACATATGAGACATATTTGTCACGTTACTCACATCCCAATTACTAATATCACAATTAAAACTAGATTTATGTTGAAATAAGCTACTCATATTTGTAATGAGTGATGTGTCCCATGTATTAATATCTCCACATGTAGCGGCACTATTCCCGTTATAATACGTATTAGATTGACCTGGTACCGTCTCATTTAACTTTGCTACTAACTCTGTTCTATTTGCTGGTTTAACTAATAGACTCCAAGCACTTCCTGGGGATTCACAACCCACACTAGTTGTGCTGTAGTACCCATCTCCATCCGCGTCTTCATACCACGTGGGCAACGCACTCGCATCACCATTCGCATAACTGTCGCACGCATCGCTATTGTTCGTTACTTTTCCTGCTACTGAATCTGTATCCGTGCATACACTCGTTGCACTGCCCGTTCCATAGCCGTCTTCATCACTATCTACATACCAGTTTTGATAGCTATTATTTGTACAGGCATCATCACTATCATCTGTATTTGATACATACCCACTTGGTTGCGTACAAATTGATTCACTTACATTGCCATTGCCCAATCCATCTCCATCAGAATCTTCATACCATAGTGCTACTACTGTTGTACTGTCTGCATTTAACGGACAGACATCATTACCACTAATCGCTGTTAAATTCCAATTAATACCGGGTGCTTCACATACCTCACTGCTATTGCTGGAGTACCCATCTCCATCCTCATCTTCAAACCATGTCGGCAATGCGGTTGCATCACCATTGGCATAACTATCACATGCATCGCTATTGTTTGTTACTTTTCCATCCAATGTCACCGTATCGATACATACACTTTCTGCACTGCCCGCTCCATAACCGTCTCCATCACTATCCACATACCAGTTTTGATATGCATTACTGTTACATACATCATCACTATCATCTGCATTTGATACATACCCAATTGGTTGCGTACAAATTGATTCACTTACATTGCCATTTCCCAATCCATCTCCATCCAAATCTTCATACCATGTCGGCATTACCGTTGTAATACCGCTATCTATCGGACAGGCATCATTGTTGTTTGTTACTTTTCCTGATACTGAATCCGTATCCGTACATATACTATCTGCACTGCCCGCTCCATAACCGTCTTCATCACTATCCACATACCAGTTTTGGTATGCATCACTGCTACATACATCATCACTATCATCTGCATTTGATACATACCCACTCGGTTTTGTACAACTTGATTCACTTACATTGCCATTGCCCAATCCATCTCCATCAGAATCTTCATACCATGTTGGCGTTACCGTTGTAATACTGCTATCTATCGGACAGGAATCATTCCCACTATTCGCTGTTAAATTCCAATTAATACCGGGTGATTCACATACCTCACTACTATTACTGGAGTACCCATCTCCATCCTCATCTTCATACCATGTTGGTAATGCGGTTGCATTACCATTGGCATAACTATCACATGCATCGCTGTTGTTTATTACTTTTCCTGCTACTGAATCCGTATCCGTGCATACACTCGTTGCACTGCCCGTTCCATAGCCGTCTCCATCACTATCCACATACCAGTTTTGATATGCATCACTGCTACATACATCATCACTATCATCTGCATTCGATACATACCCACTCGGTCTGGTACAAGTTGATTTACTTACATCGCCATTTCCAAATCCATCTCCATCCAAATCTTCATACCATGTCGGCATTACCGTTGTAATACTGCTATCTATCGGACAGGCATCATTGTTGTTTGTTACTTTTCCTGATACTGAATCCGTATCCGTACATATACTATCTGCACTGCCCGCTCCA
>NZWE01000006.1 GCA_002697535.1 Actinomycetota bacterium
TAAATAACAATAAAAATTGACTTAAAACATTATAATCTATTAAAACTTCCGTTTTTTTTTGAATTATTTATACACCTTATCTGAATTAAATATTTGGTACAAGTATATCACATGGAAAAATATGGATAAACTAGAACACTTACTTTCGTACTTAATTTTTACGATTTTCCAATGACTGGAATTTAGTTCATAATTATATATTTTTTATATAGTCGCATTGCTATTACTTCCTTCTGAAACACCTGCTTTTATAACAGGATACAAAAACATCCCACATAAATCAGCCATATTAAATACCCCCCTCCCCTACCAAGCAAAGCAAAAGTAAAAAAAAAAGAAAACCTGCGTCTACCAAGCAAAGCGAAGGTACAGCAAAGCAAAGATACAGCAAAAAAAATACAAAAGGAAGAACCGTCGAAAAATAGCGCTAGGTGGTCATATTTTGGGGTGCAGACTCCCGCGAGCCCGTAGCGTCAGCGAAGGGTGTGGAGTTAAGCCCCAAAATATGGCCGCATAGCGTTATTTTACGATGGTTCTAGAGCTCGGAGCGTCAGCGAAGGGTGCGGAGTTAAGCCCCAAAATATGGCCGCATAGCGTTATTTTACGATGGTTCTATTGGGAATGGATTAGGGAAAGCTTCTTACTCTTCCGCATCTTCTGCAAAGCCTTTTCTTCGATTTGACGGATACGTTCACGAGTAACACCGTAAACCTTACCGACTTCTTCTAAGGTACGTTGACGACCGTCATCGATACCAAAACGGAGTTTAAGAATCATTTGTTCACGTTCGTTAAGACCGTCCATAGAACGAAGAATACTTTCACGAAGCATATTTTTTTCGGTCCGTTTTTCAGGGGTAACGCTATTTTTATCTTCGACAAAGTTACCGAGTTCGGACCCTTCTTCTTGACCGATAGGTGTTTCGAGAGAGATAGGTAATTGGGCGTATTTACGGATAGCGACAATATTTTCTAGGGGGATTTCGGTTTCAGCGGAAACTTCTTCTTCAGTAGGTTGTCTACCCAATTTTTGCATAAGCATACGAGAGGTTTTTTTATATTTATAGATAGTTTCAACCATGTGAACAGGGACACGGATGGTACGAGACTGATCAGCGATCGCACGAGTAACACCTTGTTTAATCCACCAAGTGGCGTAAGTAGAGAACTTAAAACCTTTACGGTAATCGAATTTTTCAGCGGCACGAATAAGACCAGCGTTACCTTCTTGGATTAAGTCAAGAAATAGAAGACCTTGACCGATATATTTTTTAGCGATAGAAACAACAAGACGAAGGTTAGCATTAATCATTTTTTGTTTAGCTTTATCGTCACCGTCTTCCATACGTTTAGCGAGAACAATTTCTTCTTCAGCGGACAAAAGTTTTACAGTACCGATTTCACGGAGATACATTTTTACGGAATCATCGATATAAACGGACTTATCAACTTCTTCAGGTTGAGGGGGGGGAGCAAAATTAGCATCAGCATTTTGATTATTTTGGTTATCATTATCAAAATTTTCTTTAACATTTTCATCAACACCATCAGAAACAGTTTCTACAAACTTATTAGCATCAATATTATTTAAATCAGAATCCGTAGTTTCCAAATTATTTCCTGATGTATATGACATAAAGTCTCCTTTTTAATTATTCTTTTTTTGATCCCTTATCTTGTTATCGTTAAAGAATAAGAAAAAATTTCATTTTTTTTTTGAATGAGAGAATTCTATCATAATTATTGTTCGCGTCAATCACATTTTCATAAAATTTTATGAATAATATTTTTTTTTTAAGACCAAACAAAAAATATGATAAAAAAATCAATCATTAGTTAAGTTATACCATATAAAAAAGTTATTTCAATTTCCAATTTTCACCAAAACTCAAATCAACGGTTAGGGGGATACGATAATCGACTACAGATTCCATTTCTGAAGTAACGAGATGAGCTAAATCATCTTTATGAGATTGGGAAACATCGAAAACCAATTCATCGTGAACTTGAATAATCATGTTAGCGGGAAGAGATAAAGAACGTAATTGGGAATCGATACGAATCATAGCCATTTTCAGGATTTCTGCAGCGGTACCTTGAAGAAATGTATTTACAGCAGCACGTTCTTCGAATTGACGTTGAGAACGATTTTGAGAATTGATGTTAGAAAGAGGCCGAACGCGACCGAAAGCGGTTGTAACAAATTCATTTTTCCGAGCATCAGCGACTGTTTGATTGATAAAGACTTGAATGTTGGGAAATTGTAGGAAGTAATTATCGATCATGAGTTTAGCATCAGATACAGAGCAGTTGATATTTTTAGATAAACCAAAAGGAGAGATTCCGTAAATGATACCGAAATTAACGGCTTTAGCTTGGTATCGTTGGTTGGGAGACACATCATTAACGTCACAATCAAACATAATGGCAGCCGTGGCAGAATGGATATCAAGACCTTGATTAAAGGCATCGATCATATTTTGATCTTGGGAAAAATGAGCCATAAGACGCAATTCAATTTGGGAGTAATCGACACTTAGGAGCAGATGATTAGGTTGAGAAGGAATAAAGACACTACGAATAGCGACACCTTTTTCGGTACGAATGGGAATATTTTGGAGGTTAGGAGCAGTGGAAGACAAGCGACCAGTGATGACAATATGTTGATGAAAAGTAGTATGAATTTTACCGGTACGAGGGTGAATAAGGTGAGGTAAAGCGTTGATATAAGTAGTGAGCAATTTTTCGTTAGTACGGTAAGTAATGAGACGTTCAATGATATCGTGTTTACCAGATAAGGATTCGAGAACACTGTTATCGGTGGAACGACCCGTTTTAGTTTTTTTAATGACAGGCAAATTCAAGTCATCGAAAAGGATTTCAGACAATTGTTTAGTGGAATTAATATTAAAGGTTTTGTTAGCTAGTTTAAAGATAACATCTTTATTAGATTGTTGTTCTTTTGATAAGGAATCGGATAAGGAATGAATTTTATTTAAGTCGACAGAAACGCCATGATATTCCATTTCGGCCAAAATAATTTGTAGAGGACATTCGATTGAGTAGAATAACGTATCGAGTTTTTGAGAGAGAAGCTCTTTAGCGAAAATTTGTTTAAGTTGAAATGTGTAGAAAGCGTCAGCAGCAGCATATTTAGTGGCATCCTTGATAGGTATATCAGCAAAAGACTGATCTTTAGACACAAGATCTTCGTAAGCGATCATATCGACATTAAAGTATGATTTAGCGAGATGTTTTAAGCCAACGGGTAGAGATGGATTGATAAGAAAAGCGGCTAACATGGTATCAAAATCGAGACCTTGAATGGTTATACCGTAACGTTTAAGAATTTGGTAATCATATTTACCGTTATGAGCGATTTTTTTAATGGCATTATTTTCGAGAATAGGTTGAAGGATTTTAAGTAGAGGAGGAATTTTTAGGGTATCATTTTGGGTAGATTCGATATTAAATAGAGGTACGTTATCAGAAGTAGCCGACGGTATGGTAGACGATAAAAGAGGAAGATAATAAGCGTCAGAGTTATTAAAACAAAAAGAGATTCCGACAATAACAGCATCATGAATAGATAAGGATGTAGTTTCGACATCAAAAGCGAAAGAGTCGGTAACGAGACTAAGAGCATCTTCTAACTCTTTTTTAGAGCTAATAGAATGGGAAGAAAAAGAGAGATTAGATTGAGAGGAAGCAAGAGAAGGATTAGGTTGAGAGTCAGGGTTAAAATGATGATTATATTTTTTTAATAAATTGGTAAATTGGTAGGTAGTAAAAAGAGTATGAAGGGAATCCCAAGCGAGAGAACATTGAAAATCAGATAAAGTACAATCCAGATCAATGTTGGTACAAATGGTAGCTAATTCTTGGGAAAGAAGGGCATCATCTTTATGGTTAATCAATTTTTCACGAACACTTTTGGAAGAGATATCATCGAGATGATTATATAAAGAAGAGAGGGTTTTATGTTCAGCGAGCAATTTTGAAGCGGTTTTATCGCCAATACCTTTCACGCCAGGAATATTATCAGAGGGATCACCTTTAAGGGCCTTAAAGTCTATGACTTGATTAGGGTAAACCCCCATTTTTTGAAAAACGGCATCTTTATCGTAAGTAAATAAAGAAGATTGACCTTTTTTTGGGGAAACAATATGGATAAGATCAGAGACAAGTTGAAACGTATCTTGATCAGAAGAATAGATAAACACTTGTTGGTTATTATTTTGAGCTAAAAGAGCGCATTTTCCCATAAGATCATCAGCTTCAAAACCAGGTTTTTCGAGTAAGAAAATACCGGCTTTTTGAACGGCATCTTTGAGAAGAGGAACTTGAGACTTAAATTCATCAGGGGCGGGAGAGCGATTTGCTTTGTAATCGGGAAACGTTTTATGTCTAAAGGTAGGTTCAGGCCGATCAAAACAAACGACAATATGAGAGGGAGAGAATTGATCGATAGATTGTAGAAGTAGAGTCATAAAACCGAATACGGCGTTAATAGGTTGACCGTCAGACAAGGTCAGAGATGGGGGGTATGCGTAGAAAGCACGAAACGCTAAAGAAAAGCCGTCAACAATTAATAAAGACATTGAAAAAAGTATATCATTATTTACCTTGATTCTGTATATTCAAATCAGTATAATTGACGCACATATCTAGAGAAAGAAATAAGGAGAAAGGAATGCAAGAAGAAACATTAAAATATTCTGAAGACCATGAGTGGGTACATGTAGAAAATGATATAGCAACGATAGGTGTTTCTCAGTATGCGATTGATGAACTAGGAGAAATTGTATTTGTAGAGTTACCGCAAAAAGATATGAAAGTAACACAAAAAAGTGAATTTGGTACAATAGAATCTGTTAAAACGGTATCATCAATTTATGCCCCCGTATCAGGAACTATTATTGATAGTAATGAAAAATTAGCGGACCAACCAGACCTTGTTAATAGTGATCCCTATAAGCAAGGGTGGATCATCAAGATACAAGTTGAGAATAAAGAGGAACTTGATGATTTAATGACACATGAAGAGTATCTACTATTTTTAAAGACGTTAGTACATTAAGAGAGAATTAAGAATCCATAACACTAACATGTCTAGCTTTTTCACGGCCTAGAGACGTTAATGTTAAAAAGTCATTAGATCGATTCACAAAACCATGTTGAAGGGCATAAGTTACAACTTTATTAGCAAAGCTATAAGACCATTGCATGTGAATCACTAGGTTAGAAACGGTATTTTCAGTTTGTTCGGTATGAGTACCTTCATGATCAAGTAATTGAATTAAGAGCATATTGGCAGAAAACAAGAGCCGTTGTTTATGGTAAAGAAGAAATTTAATAAGGATACCTTGAGAAGGAGAAAAAATAAAAGCGAGAAAGAATAATATACCGGTCATAACAGCCATAGAACCTGCGATAGAAACATCGAGAAGAAAAGCCATGAGATAACCTAGTAAAGAGGCAAGAATTCCAAACAGAAGACTTAAAGCGATCATATGAGATAAACGATGAGATAATAGGTACGCGGTTGCAGGGGGAACGACCATAAGAGCGACAACAAGAATAGCACCGACAGATTCAAATGCACCGACAGCCGTGATACTAACAACAGACATTAACGCGTAATGAATAAAAGTTGGAAAAAAACCTAACATTGTGGCTAATCCTGAATCAAAAGTAGACAATTTTAGTTCTTTATAAAAAGCAGCAACAAAAGCGATATTAAGTAGTAAGATAACACCCATAACCCATAATGAAACGGGCCCGAGATTAAGTCCCCATAAGGAGAAAAGACGAAAAGGGGTAAAAGCGATTTCGCCTAGGAGAACAGAATCTTGATCTAAATGGATATCATGAGCGAAAAGGTTAATTAGTAAGATAGAAATAGAAAAAAAGAGAGGAAAAACAAGACCAATAGAAGCATCTTTTTTGAGTCGTTTAGAAGAGATAAGAAGTTCAGTTAAGTAGACCATAAGAACACCAGTAAGCGTAGCACCGAGAATAAGGATAGGAGAATTGAGATCATGAACGAAAAAAAAGGCAATTACAATACCTAGTAAAACAGAATGGCTAATAGCATCGCTAATAAGAGCGAGCCGTCTTAAGATAAGAAAAACGCCACATAAACTACAAGAAGCGGCTACAATACAAGCTAAGATAATGATATAGAGTTGTTCAATACCCATGATCATCCTTAAATAAAGTAGCTTGTAAGTGTTGAGCTTTTTGGTAGCCACGTTTGGTAAAACCCCAGAGATCTGCTTCTGGGTTACGAACATATTGTTGACGTTGCAATTCTTTCATAGCACGAAGAGCAGGCCCTCTTCCGATAGCCGTTAAAGCGGACAATTGGTGACAATGGTAAGGATCAGTTTGAGATTCAGAGAATAAAAGCATATTCACGAGCATACTATTAGCACGAATATTAGAACGATAATAATAATTTTGAATCCAGTTCCAAATGAGACCACGATGAGGGGCAAATAGTAAAGAGACAACAACAAAAAAACTAACGATAACAACAATCATAGGACCGGTAGATATGTGAGGGATAAAATTACTAAACAGAGTACCGATAACACCCGATAAGAGTCCAAAAAAGCCTGATAAGAGCACCATCGTACCTAAATGACTGGTCCATTGTCTGGCAGCGGCAGCAGGAGCAATAACCATAGCACTCATTAAAACGACCCCAACCATTTGAAGACCGATAACAATACTGATTACGAGCAGAGTAGTTAATAACAAATTAAGTTTATGAACAGGAAATCCTAAAGAGCTCATAAAATTAGGATCAAAAGATAAGAGTTTAAATTCTTTCCAAAAAAGAAAGATAAACAGGATGATAATTAAAGAAAATAGAGCCATAGTAATAACATCTTGATAAAGCATGGTGGAAGCACTACCGAACAAAAAAGAGTTAAGACCAGCTTTTTCGGAACTGGGAACTCTTTGAATATAACTGAGTAAGACAATACCAAGACCAAAAAAAACAGATAAGATAATACCGAAAGCGGCATCGTAGCTGAGAGTGGTAAAACGAACAATAGCATTAACAAAGAGAGTCCCAATCCAGCCGGAAACCATGGCACCGAAAAATAGACCTAAAGGATCTTTCGTCATCATGATAAGAAAAGCGATAGCAATACCGGGAAAAGCGGCATGAGAGATAACATCACCGAGAAGACTTTGTTGTCTTAAAACGGCAAAAGAGCTTAATAATCCGGAACTAATACCGAGAATAAAAGCACCAGCCATGACAATAGTAAGTGTATAATTAAACTGAAAAAATTCAGCGATCATGATTGATTATGAGCGGATTGGTTGGCTGTTAAGAAAGCGCTACGACCGCCATAGGTAGTTTTCAGATTTTCTTGAGTGAGAACATCCTTAACAGAACCGTAAGCGATTTGTCTAACATTAAGAAGGGAAACCCAATCGAAGTAATCAGATAATGTTTGGAGATCATGATGAACAACAACAACCGTTTTAGCTTGATTACGTAACTCTTTAAGTAATTCAATAATAGTTTTTTCGGTAACAGCATCAACACCAACAAAAGGTTCATCCATGAAATAAAGATCAGCATCTTGAACCAAAGCGCGAGCTAAAAAGACACGTTGCTGTTGACCGCCAGAGAGTTGATTAAGTTGATGATGAGAAAAGTCAGCCATTCCAACGCGATCTAAAGCATCTAAAGCCAATTTTTTATCGGTTTTGGAAGGACGTTTAAACCAACCTAAATGACCGTACCGTCCCATCATAACGACATCCAGAGCATCGGTAGGAAAATCCCAATCAACGCTACCTCGTTGAGGCATATAACCGATAGATTTTTTTTGTTGATGAATTGATTGACCAAAAATAGAAACATTCCCAGCAGCAGGTTTAATAAGGCCCATGATAGAGCGTAACAGAGTAGTTTTTCCGGCACCATTAGGCCCCACAATAGCGAGAAGAACACCTTTAGGAATTTTCAGATCAATATCCCATAAAACAGGTTTTTCTCTGTAAGCTACGGTTAAATCTTGAACAAGAACAGCACAATCATCATCGATAAGTTTAGCGTTCATGACAATTACTTTAGACCATTAACGATAGTATTGATGTTATGTTTTAGCATACCGATATAAGTACCGGCAGAAGACTTAGCATCACCTAAAGCATCTGAAAAAAGTTCACCACCGATAGAAACGTTCCAACCTTTAGCTTTTACGGCAGCTTGAACTGCTAATATTTGACGTTTTGAGATAGAAGATTCGACAAAAATAGCGGGAATTTTTCTCATAGTGACAAAGTTAGCTAATTGATCGACATCATAAATAGCCGCTTCAGATTGGGTACTAATACCTTGTAATCCATAAACTTCAAAACCATAAGCCTCACCAAAATAGCCAAAAGCGTCATGAGCAGTAACTAAGACACGTTGATTAATAGAGACCAAATTAGTTTGTTGAATAAGGTAAGCATCTAACGCAGTTAACTGTTCACGATAACGATTAGCGTTATCTTGATAAACTTGTTTATTTTTAGGGTCTTGTTGAACAAGAGTTTGTTCTACTAAATTAGTAGCTAAAGACCATAAACGAACATCAAACCAAACGTGAGGATCATAATATCCTTCAAATTCTTTAGGCATACGCAATTTATCTTTATTGATAGAATCTGTTACGGCGATAACGGTAGAACGAGACGACATATCCTTTAAAACGTCAGCGAGTTTAGCTTCTAAATGTAAACCATTATAAAAAATAATATCAGCCTTAGCTAACGATAAAACATCACTTTCAGAAGCTCTGTATAGGTGAGGATCAATACCAGGCCCCATTAACGATTTTGCTTGAACGATATCACCCGCAATATTAAGGACAATATCATGAATCATACCAGTAGTACTAATAACAGAAAGTTTTTTGTTAGCTGAATTTCCGTCACAACCTAGATGAGTTAAACAGATAATAGATAAAATAAATAACGATACAAAACGAAGCATAACACACTCCTAAAATTAAAGATTAATTATACACAATAATATTAGACGTGCCTAATAATTACTTTAAATAAAAAATAAAAGCAAAAAAAAGCTCCCAATTACTTGGGAGCTTTTTAAAATCAAACAAAATAATAAGTTAGAATTGAGTTGATAAAGAAAAAGAAAAGTTTTGATTTTTGACATCAGTAGCAATATCACGTAAACCGTAATCGTAAGAAGTAGTAAACGTAATAGCTTGTAACTGATTGATAGGAGAATTTGCAGTAATACTAGCACCGATAGTAGCACCTACATCACCAGCACTGATAGAATCTTTAGCATCAATAGCATCATTACTACCTGCTTTTGATTCAGCAGAAAGCAAATAACTTCCATAACCGCCAGCATTAACAGAAAAACTTAAACCAGCCCACTCATAAGGAACATTATAAGCTACAGTAGCAGGAACATAGAGATAATTAGAACTATGAACCGTATCGGTAGACCCTTCAGTTTGAGTAGAATTAAGAGCTTTATACCCCATTCCTATATTAGCAGCAAAAGCATCACTAATATCATAAGTACCTTGAGCTACAGCATGAAACCCTAATTTATTACTATCCGTATCAGTGCTACTAGCAGACGCTTCAGCCCATGATGAAGATCCAGACACTAAACCAAGATTTGCAGAATAATTAATGGAAGAAAAAATATCAGCAACACCGGCAAAAACGGTTACAGACCCTCCTAACATCAAAGCAATCACTAACAAAGACAAACTTTTTTTCATAAAACCCTCTCCTTTTATATTTTGATACTATTAGTATTGTTTAATGAAAAAAAAGAAAAGTCAACAAATATCAAACAGTAACTTTTGCTAACGATTTTTTAACTGTAGCACCGATATCAGCAGGAGAATCAACAACAACAATACCACATTCAGCCATAATTGCTTTTTTAGCATCAGCTGACTCATCAGCACCAGACACGATAGCACCAGCATGACCCATACGACGTCCTGGAGGAGCTGTTTGACCAGCAATAAAACCAATAACCGGTTTCGTAACATTATTTTTCACAAAATGAGCAGCTTCAATTTCCATAGACCCGCCAATTTCACCGATCATAACAATAGCTTCAGTTTCAGGATCATTTTCAAACAAAGCTAATAAGTCAGCCATTTTAGTACCAATAACAGGATCACCACCAATACCAACACAAGTAGTTTGACCCAATCCAACCTGACACAATTGATGAACCGCTTCATAAGTTAGAGTACCAGATTTAGAAATAACACCTACAGAACCTTTTTTAGCAATAAAACCAGGCATAATACCAACCTTAGCTTCATCAGGTGTTAATAAACCGGGACAATTTGGACCAATTAAACGTGTATTAGTAGATTGTAGATATGTATAAACCTTAGCCATATCAGCGACAGGAATCCCTTCAGTAATACAGACAACCAATTCAATACCAGCATCAGCAGCTTCTAGAATAGCATCCGCAGCAAATGCAGGAGGAACAAAAATCAAAGAAACATTAGCAGCAACTTGTTGACGCGCTTCAAAACAAGTATTAAAAACAGGAACTTTACCATCTAAAGCTTTTTGGCCACCCTTTCCAGGAGTAACACCACCAACAACATTATTACCGTACGCTAAACATTGTTCAGCATGAAAAGAACCTTCAGAACCGGTAATCCCCTGAACGATAATTTTTGAATCTTTGTTAACTAAAATAGACATGTACTAATCCTCCAAATCTAAGTTACTACTTCAACCACTTTTGTTGCAGCTTCTTCAAGAGACTCTGCAGGAATAATTGAAACTCCAGAATTTTCTAATAATGCTTTTGCTTCTTCAGCATTCGTACCAGCTAAACGAACAACAACAGGAACAGACAAATCCAATTCACTAACAGCCTGAATAATACCATTAGCAACACGATCACAACGAACAATTCCGCCAAAAATATTAATTAATACAGCTTTCACATTTTTATCTGACAAAATAATACGAAACCCATTTTTCACAGTTTCAACGTTAGCACCACCACCAACATCTAGAAAATTAGCAGGTTCACCACCTTTTAATTTAATGATATCCATAGTAGCCATCGCTAAACCAGCGCCATTAACCATACAACCCACATTACCATCAAGCTTAATATAATTTAAATTAAACTCATCCGCCTCTACTTCTGTAGGATCCTCTTCATGAGTATCACGCAAACCAGCAACATCTTTTTGACGGTATAAAGCATTAGAATCAAAATTAAATTTAGCATCCAAAGCAATCACATTTCCTTGTTCAGTTAAAACAAGAGGATTAATTTCAGCGATAGAGGCATCGGTTACTTCATAAGCCTTGTATAAAGATTTAAATATCTTTACAGCTTGTTTAAAAGAATCACCCTCAAAACCTAAACGAAATGCTAACTGCCTAGCTTGATTAGCTTGAAAACCAAGATTAGGATCTACCCATACCTTAATAATTTTTTCTGGATTTTTAGCAGCAACTTCTTCAATATCAACCCCACCTTCAGAAGAAGCCATAATAACATGCTTCGATTGAGTACGATCTAAAGTAATAGCAACATAATATTCTTTTTCAATATCAAGTGCTTCAGTAATATAAATTTTTCGAACTAATTGTCCTTCAGGTCCTGTTTGATGAGTTTTTAGGGTCATACCCAAAATTTCTTTTGATTTTTCAATAGCGCTTGATTTATCTGGACAAAACTTAACACCACCACCAAGACCTCTACCACCGGCATGAATTTGAGCTTTAACAACAAACTGACTACATTTAAATTCTTTAGCAACCTTATCAATCGTAGATTCAATATCAGCTTCGTTTTCAACAACAAAACCATCTTGAATGGGAACACCATTTTCTTTTAAAATTTCTTTAGCTTGATATTCGTGAATTTTCATAAGTAGAAGAACTTTATCACATTAAAAAAAAATTGAAAAGAAAGAAAACACTATCAAATAGCAGCTTCTTCAGACCTAACACGACTTAAAACATAATCAGCGATAAAAAAAAGAGATTCTTTATAATTACTATCCTTAAATAAAGATAACGATTGCTTAGATTGGTCAATTTTTTGATTAATAAGACTGGCTAAATCATCATGAACAGAATAAGTAACAGCCTTATCACGTAACAAGTTAAAACTAGCTAAATCTTTATTCCTAAAACCTTGAATAATATGTTCTTTTTCAGTCTCTGATACTTTTTCTAAAGTAGAAATCATAGGCAAGGTAAATTGTCCTTGAATAAAATCTTGACCAATTGATTTTTTCAAATCATTGTTCGATCCAAACATATCTAAGTAATCATCTGACAATTGAAAACTGTAACCTAACTCAATCGCATAAGAAGCTAAAGAATCCTGTTGTTCTTGGCTAAAATCAAATAAATAAGCCCCTACTAAACAAGCCATCTTAAATAAAACAGCTGTTTTTGATTCCAAAACAGAATAATACGATTCTAAATCAAAACTTTGTTTATCACGGTAAGAATATTGTAACAACTCTCCTTCACACATTTTTTGAACCGTAACACTAAGTTCATTTAAAATACGAATCGAACCAACATCTGAGATTAATTGTAAGGCAACTGAATATAAATAAACTCCAATAGTAACAGCAACTGGATTACCAAATTTTGATTTCACCGATTCAGAATCACGTCGAAGATCCGCATCATCAATCACATCATCATGAACTAAAGAAGCCATATGAATTAATTCTATAGCCGTAGCACATAACACCAACTTACGATGCGATTGCTTATCTAAATCAGGCTTCACTAAATAGGTAGACAAAAAAACAAGTGTTGGCCGAAGCAATTTCCCTTGAGAAGATAAAAGGTGACGAATAACAGGTGATGAATCACTATTTTCACGTGATAAAAGCACATCTTCCAATGTTTGTTTAACACAATCTAAATCTTTTTTTATTAATGAAAACATAAGTAATTTATTCATCACTATAAACGCTCACAAATACCATCAACATCCACATATTCTTCTACTAAATTTTGAACGGTTTTTATTTTATCGGGTTCATTAGAACGTAACTTTACTAACATATGGGTAATTTTATTAGCAACTGTAAAAGAATCTTCTTCAACCAATAACATAGGAATATGTGTACGTTTTACTAACTCTAAAATTCGCTCATGCAATACTTTTCCACAGGTAAACACAATCCCAGAAACATAATAATCAACCTCTGAATCTAACAGATTTCCACATAAAGCAGCCATAACCAACCCTTCACGATTAGCCGGAACAATAAACAAGGTATTGGGTTCCAATTGCGACAAAGCATCATGAGGTACCATATCCCCTATCAAACATTTTTCAACACGATTATTAAAGCCAACTTTAGATGATAAAACATCGCCATCTAATTTTTCAAAAATAGTTTCTATCGTAGGATTAGTTAGCATGGGAACAAAAGGAATACATCCTAAAACATCAATTCCTTGCCGTTGTAATCCTTTACGCACATAAGAACTAATTTTTTCATATTTATCTTGCTGAATTTTATTAATAATAACCCCCAAAACCTCTACACCATGTAAATCAAAAACAGCTTTATTTAACATTAACTCATCAATAGACCGACCAATACCTCCTAATGACACCAAAATTACTTTTAAGCGTAATAATTTTGCAACTGCAGCATTCGATAAATCAAAAACAGATCCAACCCCTGCATGACCAGTTCCTTCAACAACTAAAAAATCTTTATCTTTAACAAGCTTAGCGTGAGAATCTTGTAAAACCTTTCTAGCCTTTTCATTATCAGGTTGATCAATATACCCCTGAGTAAATCCTTTCGGAACAGCAATAGGACTCATATGTGAAAAATCATCTTTTAAATCATAAACTTGCTGAAACAAAACAGCATCTTTATCCACTTTTTTATCATCAACAACCAAATATTGTTGACCAACCGGTTTCATATAAGCAACCGATTTAAATCGTTTACAAATAGCATTAAACAACCCCAAAGAGGTCATTGTTTTCCCATCATTTTGCCGCGTTGCTGCAACAAAAAAAGATTTTAACTGATTACTCATAAAAAATAAGTTTATAACAATTCCATATTAATTAACAATTATTATCTTAAAACATCAATAAGACGATTCAAAAAAAAAAAATTAAATAACGAAACTTTTAAAAAAGCACGGTATATCAACGATAAAAAATTCAAAATAATATTTGATTACAAAAGCATATCATGGTCTATAATAACGATACATGTTTTCAAAAAACGTTATTTTAATACTTATTATTTGTCTTAGTTTAGCAGGATGTAAATCCAAAGACTATCTCACAGATGAAGTCACCATTGAAGACTTATTAACCATTGAACAAGATCACAAAAAATATATAACAGCAAGTAAACAAAACAAACTAATTATCCCTAAAGAGTATCATAGAACACTAGAAAAAAAATATCGTGAAAAGTTTTTATCGCCATGGAATTCTAAAAAAGCAAGTATTTCAAAAAACACTGTCAAAAAACAATTCAATAAACTTCAGCATAAAGATACGGTAGGTGAAAACAAAAAAAAGATTTCAGAATCATGGACACAAAAACTTAAAAAAAATGCTAATTTAAACAAATACCCCAATTACACAAAAAGAGGAATTACCATTGCCAATACAAATTTAAGGTTATTACCTACACACAAACCTATTTTTAAAGAATTTTCTGATAATTCAAATGGATATCCATTTGATAATAATCAAAATTCAAAGTTACCAGCAAATACCCCTATCTTAATAACCCATATTACAGCTGATAACGCCTGGGTTTTAGTAGAAACCCCATTTGCTTTTGGCTGGGTTCCCATTAGAGATATTGCCTACACTGGAAAAAAATTCATGAGAGCATTTAAAACTCAAAAAAAATATATTGCCATCACAAAAGATGATTTTGGTATAAAAACAAAAACAGGTACCTATTTATACCAAGGCTTCATTGGAATGACATTTCCTATCACACAAAAAACAAAACAATCATTTGAAATCATTGTAGCAAGAGCAAGCTCAACTCGATGGGCTTATATCGATAAAGCAAGAATCCCAATACCTTCAGCAAAACGAAAACCATTTGCGCTAACCAACAAAAACATCGGTTTAATTTGTGAAAATTTAATCAACCAACCGTATGGATGGGGAGAACTCTATTACAATCGCGATTGCTCAGCGATGATCAGAGATTTATTTGCACCGTTTAGTATTTGGTTACCTCGAAACTCAAAAGCACAAGCAAAACATGGAGGCGTCTTTATTGATATTTCTCAAATGGAAGAAGAACAAAAAGAAGAATTTATTATAGAAAATGGTATCCCTTACTTAACATTATTATGGTTTCCAGGTCATATCATGTTATACATTGGTGAAAAAGAAAATAAATCATTAATCTTTCATAATATTTGGGGTCTAAGAACCAAAGACAAACTAAAACGAAAAATCATTGGAAAAGCAGTCATTACATCCTTAAAACCAGGGGAAGAACTTCCTAACGTTGATGATTCCTATAATTTTGTAAAACGCCTAAAAGGTATGACCTTATTAATTCCACGTTATTAAGAAAAATATAAAAACAACTACAAATTCACATATATAACCATACTATGATAAAATCATAAGCTTATGAACTTAGAAAAAACAAATAATAATACTAACATTCAAGCCGTTACAAACGCCAAACTACTGTCATCTGATTTAGCCACATCCGATACCGACAAAATCCTAAATATTGCTATTAAAAATCAAAAAATAGTAGCCTTAGGTTATTTACCTGATGATGAAGATATAGAAGAAATAAACGTATGCCATCACCTAATTATCAATAACGTTTTTAACATCGGTTGTTTTGTTAAAAATAATAATTCAAAAACAGAACCGAATACACAATTAAAAGAAAGCCCTCACATACGTATTATCGATAGCTATGAACTCATTAAACAAGTTAATGATCAATCACTAGAATCATCACCAAACTGCTATATAGCAAGTGTTCAACTATCTGAATGTTTATTTATTTTACAAGAAGCAAACAAAACCCCTTTATCAACACATTGCCATTTAATTTTAGAGTATATTGATGAAGAAACATGTACCCTATTAACAAATACAAAACTACCTAAGGAAGTATCCATCGGGATTTATCTGCCTACAGAATCATCACCTACTATAAAACACATTGAAACATTAATTCTATCCAAAACCATATCTAGCTTATCCTGCAAACCAGAATCAGCTTTAACGACAACCATTATGACCTATTTTCCAAACAACTATGCCAAAATATGCAATGTATTATTTAATGAAGCAAGCAAAGCAATTTTTAACATAGAACCCATTTCTATCAAAATAGGTAATACCATTAATGCAACATTTATTCAGAAAAAACAGCCTCACACTATTTCTATTATTATCAGTAATGGTGTTATCAAAACAATAAAGGGAGAGGACAATGAATAAAGCGAAATTTATCAAAAAGCATATTCCAGATACTGAAACGGATATTGAAACAATGTGTCAAAGTATCGGAATAGATTCACTTGATACACTAATTGATCAAACCATTCCAAGTCCAATCAGAAAAACAATACCGCTTCCCATAACACCTATAGAATCTGAATATAAATTTTTTCAACATATCTCAACCATAGCAAAAAAGAATATAGTAACAACCTCCCATATTGGATTAGGATATTACAACACGATTACCCCTCCCGTTATACAAAGAAATATATTTGAAAACCCAGGTTGGTACACACAGTATACACCGTATCAAGCTGAAATTTCACAAGGTCGATTAGAAGCCTTACTAAATTTCCAAACCATGGTATCAGAATTAACACAACTACCCATTGTCAACGCATCGTTGTTAGATGAAGCCACAGCTGCAGCTGAAGCAATGCTAATGTTATTTCGATCACAACCAAGAAACAAAGAACAAAAAACAATATTTGGAGTGACAACAGATATATTTCCACAAACATTAGCCGTATTAAAAACAAGAGCAAGTCATCTTAACATCACCCTTGAAATGATCGAACCAACAACAACATCTTTAAGCGACAATTTATTTGGAATATTATTTCAATCACCCAATAGATTTGGAGAATGTAACCATTACAAACAATTAATAGAAGAAGCAAAACTCAAAACAATCCCCAGCGTTTTATGTACCGATTTATTATATTTATGTTTTGAAAACCCAGAACCCTATATCGATATTTGTGTAGGTTCCTCACAACGGTTTGGTGTACCGTTAGGCTTTGGAGGTCCTCATGCTGCCTTTTTTGCAACAACAGAAACCTATAACCGCCAAATACCAGGTAGAATTATTGGAGAAAGCATTGATAAATTTAATAACAAAGCATTAAGAATGGCCTTACAAACAAGAGAACAACATATTAGAAAAGAAAAAGCGACATCTAATATTTGTACAGCACAAGCATTATTAGCCATTATGGCCGGCATGTATGCCATGTACCATGGTCCAAAAGAATTACAAACCATAGCTACAACCGTTCATCATCTGGCATCGTTATGCCATAACCATTTAGAAAAACTAGGTTTAAAATTAAAGTCAAATAATTTTTTTGATACCGTTTGTTTTGAGTGTTCTGATAAAAAAATAAGACAAGCATTAAAAGAAGCCTGTCAAAATCAAAACATTGAAATAAACGATTATCATGACCAAACAATTTCAATAGCATTTGATGAAACACATACCACAACCGATTGTAAAACCATCTGTGAGATTATAAGTAACATCATCAACACATCAATCCAGTTTGATGATCATATCAATACAAAAGAAGCAAACCGACCATTAACATTTATGAAACAACCTATTTTTAACACCTACCATAGCGAAACAGACATGATGCGATATATGAAACAACTTGAAAACAAAGATTATTCATTAACAACAGGCATGATCCCACTAGGATCCTGTACCATGAAATTAAATGCAGCCATTGAAATGATGCCCTTAAGTTTACCAGAAATTGGACAAATACATCCCTTTAGTCATCAAAAAAATTATCAAGGATATACCGATATTATCAATCAATTAGGAGAATGGCTATGTGCTATTACCGATTTTGATGACATCTCATTTCAACCTAACTCAGGAGCACAAGGAGAATATGCAGGTATCCTTGCTATTAAACGATATCACGAATCTCAAAATCAACACCATCGCCACATTGCCTTAATTCCCACCTCAGCACACGGAACCAATCCAGCAAGCGCTGTCATTGCAGGCTTAGATGTTGTCCCTATTACATGTAATGAAAAAGGAGACATCGATTTACAAGATTTAACTAAAAAATGTGAGCAGTATTCTAATAACATTGCCTTATTAATGTTAACCTACCCATCAACCCATGGTGTTTTTGAAGAAGATGTACAAAGCATTTGTAACTTAATTCATCAACATGGTGGCCAAGTTTATTTAGATGGTGCCAACTTAAACGCACAAGTAGGCTTAACAAGTCCCGGAATTATTAATGCTGATGTCTGTCATATAAACTTACATAAAACGTTTGCTATTCCTCATGGTGGTGGCGGACCAGGAATGGGACCTATATGCGTTAAAAAACATTTAACTAAATTTTTGCCATCATTTTCATTAACGGATAGTCATTGTCATAGTGTTGCAGCTGCACCGTTTAGTTCTGCTAGCATTTTATTAATATCCTATACTTATATCGCTTTAATGGGAAATGAAGGCCTAACATTAGCTAGTAAAAATGCCATTTTAAAAGCCAATTATATTAAAAGTAAATTAGAACCCTATTATCCTATTTTATTTACAGGAAAACACAACCATGTAGCACATGAACTAATTATTGATTGCAGACACTTTAAAAAAGAAGCCAATATTACAGTAGAAGATATTGCAAAACGACTCATAGATTATTCATTTCATGCCCCTACTCTATCATGGCCCGTCAACGGAACCCTAATGATTGAACCAACAGAATCAGAATCTTTAACTGAAATAAATCGATTTTGTAATGCAATGATCCATATTTATAACGAAATACAAGAAATCATCAATAATGAAATGAATAAAACAGACAATGTATTAATCAATGCCCCCCATACACTTGCAGAAATCTGTGCGGATAATTGGAATCATCATTACAGTAGAGAAAAAGCAGCATTCCCTACAAAAAGCTTAAAAACAAACAAATTCTGGCCAACTGTCTCTCGTATCAATCAAGCACAAGGAGATAGACAATTAATCTGTACATGTAGTGACTCACTAATGCAACTCGAAATAAAAACAACATAAA
>NZWE01000007.1 GCA_002697535.1 Actinomycetota bacterium
CAAGTAACCATTATGATGGGAACCTATTTGATGGTAATGAAATTGATCTAAACACTTTATTATCGAAATCAAGCGAAGCGTCAACATCATCAAGTGAGGCATCAACATCATCAAGTGAAGCGTCAACAAAAACGTTATCAGAACCAGATGTAACACAAGAATCAAGGCCAACCACAGATCCTAAACAAATATTATTATTAGCCCTACCACCAAAAAAAAGAAAACTCCATTTAGAACAACCCCATTGGGAAAAACCAGTACGGGAACAAATAAATTCAATTAAACAACATGGTTGTATTAATCTTTCTCAGCATAATGAAAATGAGATAAACGATATATTATCGAATCTTAGAAAAAACTCTGATGGCGATTTATGGATTCCATCTAAATATTCTATAGTTTCATTTAATCATGAAGATGCAACCCAGCATAAAACCTTTGAACTGATAGCTGTTAAAAACAATATAACTATTGTACCGGTTATTTTTGTAGGCGACATTCCTTATACTACAGAGGCTATTTGTTACACAGATATAAAGAATCCGGATCATAATAAGTATGGCTATTTAATAACCAGTCCTACTGACTCTTCTCAGATTCTGACTCGTGGAAATGAAGGGTTTAATTGTAATGAATTCAAAAAATCATTGAAAAGCTGTAGCAATCATAATTTAAACAAGGTTTTAACATCAATTGAAAAACTACCTAGATATAATGAAATACTTAAGAATATTATGAATCAACTTTTAGAAACATTTGATGATCCTAATGTAAAAAATAAATATTTTAATTTTAACCAAGGTCTAATAAGACAAATAGATAGCATGTTAAAGTTTTCTCATAATCAATAACCATATTAAAAAGTATGATTATTAATTTCGCTTATAAATATACTTTCAACAAGCTTTCAGGTAGTCTAAACTTTAACTATGTCAATTTTAATCGTCTCAAACGGACATGGAGAAGATACCATTGCAATAAACCTCATTCATGCCATCCAAAAAAAAGATCCCCACACACCAATAATGGCATGCCCTTTAGTAGGAGAAGGTACAACCTATTTAAACAATCAGATAAAAACAATACTTAAAAATCCGACATTCCCATCAGGAGGTTTTATTCGATCTCTTAACGATCTCATAATTGATATGAAAGCAGGGCTCTTTAACCATATCCGATATCAAATAAAAACGATTAAAGACATCCATGATAATACACTTACAATCGCTGTCGGAGATGTATTTTGCCTTTGGTTAGCAAGTTTTAATAAAACCCCAATTTTTTTTCTACCCACTGCAAAATCGGATAGTTTTATGCCTCATAGTTTTATAGAACGTTACTTAATTCGCAAACTAGCAAAACACTCATTCCCAAGAGACAAACAAACAACTGAAAGCTTTATCCAACATAAATTACCCGCATCATTTTTTGGAAACCCCATGATGGATTCATTACAAACAACAAAAAAAATCATTGAGAATCCTAATAATCTACCCATCATTGTACTACTACCAGGCTCACGAAAAGAAGGCTACGCCAACCTAAACTACATGATACAATTATGCGAACAATGTCATAAAAATAACCCCCAAACCATATTTGCATGTGCACTACCACATACGTTAGACATTCAGATAATATCCCAAAAAACTTCCTGGACATATAATCCTCAATCAAAATATTTAACCTCCCCTAATAACAGCTGCCACATTTACATAACTCCGCACTTTAAAGAATTAATCAACCAAGCAACCTGCATAATAGGATTAGCAGGAACAGCAAATGAACAAGCCCTATATCTTAAAAAACCCGTCATTTGTTTTGAAGGATTTGGTCCTCAATCAACCTTAAAACGGTTTCAAGAACAACAAAAATTAATGGGTAATCATTTAATCATATGTAAAAAAAGAAATTTTGATGATATTCAAACAACATTAACTAAAACCATCAAAAAAACATCTCTATCAAACAATAACACCTCGCCTAAAAATGCATCTGATAACATTATTAACTATATTCTAAACAAATAAAAAAATGATAAACTAAAATAATATAATCATGAAACAACATATCAAATATAGTCTACTCTCCATAATATTATGCTTAAGCATAACGAGTCTGTCCCACGCAAAAACATATCGTTATGATACAGCACATTCTGAAGTAGGATTCTCAGTATCACACATGGTTGTTAGCACCGTACATGGTCACTTTAATGACGTAACTGCTGAGCTGTTTTGGAACCCAAAAAAATTAAAAAAGTCATACCTTAATGGAACTATCAATGTAACATCTATCGATACGAACAACAAAAAGCGCGATAACCATTTACAAGCAAAAGAATTTTTTCATAGCAATGAATTCCCCACTATAACCTTTAAATCATCATCCATTAAAGCTAACAAAAACAAAAAAAACACCTATATTTTAACAGGAGAACTAACAATAAAAGATATTACAAAATCCATTTCATGTCCTTTAATTACTAAAGGGCCTATTACAGATCCATGGGATAATGAACGTATTGGGTTTGAAGCCACTTGCTTAATTAAACGAATGGAGTTTAATATTAATCAAAATAAACTCTTAAAAACTGGTGATTTAATTATTGGCAACGATATTGAAATAAAAATTATAGTAGAAGGAATAGCAAAAAATAAATAATTGGTGCGCGTGGAGGGACTTGAACCCCCATGCCTCGCGGCACTAGATCCTAAGTCTAGCGTGTCTACCAATTTCACCACACGCGCACAAGGGATCATTAGTGTAACAAGTCATAAATAATTATACAAATCAATAAAACTAAAAAAAGAACAATTTAATATAATATTAAAATTCAGAATATATCTCTAAAAAATTACTAGATTTGTGTTAAACTACCTTTATGACAACATACACAACGCCACAAGGGATTAGTGATTATTTACCAAATGATACAAAAGTATTAAATGCACAAATCATTAAACTACAATCCCTGTTTGCAAAAAATGGTTTTAACCAAATTAAAACACCTACTATTGAATTTGCTGAAAACTTAGAAAAAGGATTAGGCCCAAATCAAAAAAAACAATCTATTGAATTTTTTGACCCTTCTGGCAATCGCTTACTATTAAGACCCGACAACACAACCCCTATAGCAAGAACTGTTGCAACTCGCATGAACACCGAAAACACACCTTTAAAACTATGTTATACCGAACCTATTTTTAGAAAATCAAATCAAAATCATAGTGATACCGAAATTTTTCAAGCAGGGTGTGAAACCTTTGGGTATACATCCATTGAAAATATTGCAGAAATAATAACAACCTGCATAAACGCATTAGAAGAACTCGGGGTTACCGACATTGGTATTGATATTGGCCACATCAATTTTATCGATGGGTTATCAGCAGAAAAAAAAGAAGCCTTATTAAAAGGTGATTATATTACCTTTGGAAAAATCCCAGAACGGGGAGAATCCATTGAATCTAATAATACTGACTTAACCCAATTAGTAACGAGTCTAAAAAAAACAACTCCATCAATCCCTATCATGATTAATAAAGGACTAGTAAAAGGATTACACTATTACTCTGGAATTATTTTTGAAGCTTATAGTAAACATAATCGCAATATCATTGCATCTGGTGGACAATACGATAATCTATGCTCAAAGTTTGGGCATGACATATCCGCAGTAGGATTTGCAATTAACCTAAATGAAATAGGATTTCAAAATGACTAAACAAATTACAATAGCTGTCCCTAAAGGATATTTATTAAAAGAAACCATTAAAAAATTTGAAGCCATTGGAATTCATTTTCCAAGTGATTTTGAAGAATCAAGACGCTTATTTACATATGACACATCCAAAACATTCAAACTATTAACGGTTCGGCCATGGGACGTCCCTGCCTATGTTGAACAGGGCGCTGCAGATCTAGGAATTGTTGGTAAAGATGTATTATTAGAACAAGAACCTAACGTATATACCTTAAAAGACTTAAAATTTGGAGGATGTAAATTAGTAATTGCTGGATTAGAAGGCCAATCTATCAAAACGTTAAAACATCACTGCAAAGTAGTAACCAAATATCCTCACTCAACCATGAAATATTTTGAAGCAATTGGGAAAAAAGTAAAAATAATTAAACTTTATGGGGCTATTGAATTAGGGCCATTAACAGACTTATCGGATATTATCTGTGACTTAACGGCAACTGGAAAAACATTAAAAGAACACAATTTAATTGAACTCGATACAGTATTTGAATCAACAGCACAATTAATTGCAAATCCTATAGGAATGAAAATTCATTACAAAGAAATTAGCGATATTAATTCGAGAATTTAAAATGATCAAACGGTTTATAGGAATAAACGACATAAAATTAATATTACAAGAACTATTAATCCCAAAAGAATCCTATGAGTCAGTCTGGGATATTGATCTAGAAACCCTAAAAGAAAAAAACATTACAACATTATTATTAGATCTAGATAATACATTACTATCAAATAAACAAAGAAACTTATCTATTCAACATCTAAACTGGCTTCAAAAATGTAAAGATAATGGGTTTCAAATTTATTTATTATCAAATAACCGCTCTAAAAAAAGAGTCCAAAGAGCAGCTAAACAAATTGAATGTAATGGCATTTACTTAGCCATGAAACCATTTACATTTTCAACCAAACAACTAGCAAAAACCTACTCCCTAAATTTACAAGAATGTACCATTATAGGTGACCAAATTTTTAAAGATATTGTGCTAGGAAACTGGTTAAAAATTCATAATATATTAGTAGAACCAATCGATAAAACACTATCATTATTTGCTAGAATACAATATTCATTTGAACGGTTTTTATCAAAAAAGCTAACCCCTCAGACAAAATAAATAATTACGTCATCAACTAAAAGACTATAAAAAATTATCTTAATCATCAAAACTATCCAAAGCCCCATCTAACGAATGCTTATAAACAGCTTGAATTAACCCTAACATCTGCTCAGAAAATTCAGCTTTATTATGCTCTAAAATATCGTCTAAAGATTTCATAATAGATGTATATGAATCTAATAATTCTGAATCTAAAGAATCTGATGAATCAAACTGATCTTCAGACTCATTCCCTAATAGGGACTTTTTAATTTCACTAACTTTTGTATGTTCCATATCAATAGCATCATCGTGGTGTTCCTGATACGTTAAATTATCTCGAATATTTTCTTGTTTATAAGATTGAGAACCCGCCATTTGTTCTGCAGTTAAAGATGCTGCCCCTTCTTGTTCACTAGTCACAATAGGTGACTCATCCAAAGATGGTGCAATGGCTATATTTAGAGAAGAGGCACTGATTTCAGATACAACTGAACGTTGCTGTGAACCAGATAAACCTGACGTTAAATCCATTAATTTAGTTTCCAAAGAATCCATATTAATCCCTTCAACAAAATCCCCCTGAGAAAATTCTCTAACAAGGCGAGCCAAGCGAAGCAATTCTAATGGATCAGAAACCATAGTCGCCTGCGTTTCAACAAATGATTGAATAGCATCCGAAACAGAAGATAATAACGTCGCCGATGCTAACAAACCTAACTCTCCAACTAACTGTAATAACGTAAATAAATCATCCATAGAATCTAAACCATTTTCCAACATAGACCGAATAATTTGCATAAGCTCTTCATTACTAAATGATGCCACTAAAGAAAATAAAGAATCATCTCCTTTAATAGAAGGCAAATGTTGATTACTAAAAAAAGATTCCACAGGCTTTTTTAAAACAACACAACGATCTTTAGCAGATAAAATAGAAGACAAAAAACTAGTATGAATACCAGTTTTAGATAACGATGAAGAGTCTGTTTTTGAATATGAAAAAGCAAACTGAGACATAACTGAAAAATAATCAGATACACTCATTTTCTTATTATCTTTACGCAATTTTTTTAAATCTGGCAAAACCTCTTCAACTAAATCAGGATGAGATTCAACTAAATGTGCCACTAAATCATCTGAAACCTGCAAAAATTTATTATAATTTGATTTTGAATGTGACGCATCAGATAAAGCAATAGCAGATTGCTGAAGTTTATCTAATAAGCCATGTTGAAACATTTTTTTTAAACCAGAACCCATCGATGTTAATTCATCAACAAAACTACGCGCTAACGTTTCTGATCCCGACTTTACGGAACCTAACCTTTCTTGGCTTTCTTGACGGTTAATATCAAAATTAGACTCTATTTGATTCATACTAATTATTATACGAAAATAAACACAAAAATAATGTATTTAATTTTTATGATTTATACAATAAAACACAAAAATTAAGCTGAAGCTAATAATTTAAGGTTTTTCTATAGCAGCATATTTTGAAATCATTTATAATTATATTAATGATCTCCCAAATAACTAAATTATTATTTATTATGAGTACAATCACCTACATAACATTGTCAGGATGCGGAAAAGTAGTACAACAATCAACATCAAGTGATAAAAAAGAACCAACATTTTCTCTAAGCTTTAAAGTTGAAAATATTACCTTAACAACTAAAACTGAAGAACCTACTACCAAAAACACCCCGTTACTAATTAAAGAACCCCTATCTTTAAAAAATAATTTTAATGATAAAAACCCTATTGTTCTTTCATTAAAAGGTTACAAACAAAACAAAGTCCATGACTTAGCTTGGGGAAAAAGCTCTATTTCATCTGAAATAATAAAACAAAAACAAACAACAAAAAATATAACAACATCATCTCCAGAAAAACCTAAAAAAGAAACAATAATATACAAAGGAAAAATATACGATAAACAAAAAATAAAAGTAATATCAGGCAAAGAATCCCAATTTGAAGGAAAATTTAATGCATCAAAAAAAGAATGGGAATTTAAAACAAACAAAGTTAAAAAATCATATGATTATTATCTAACAATTGCATACGGATCAAACACTGTTTACCAAATAAAAACCATCGATCAAGCAATAGTATCAAACAATAAAACCATTAACTTAAGCACCGAACCCCTAGACACATTCCGTTCCATCATATTTATTAATGCCTTTAGAACGTTAGAATTTGACCATAACTACTACCAAACTATTAATACCCTGTTTGACGATACCTTTTTTAAATCCTTACAATATGTTTTCCCAAAAATTAACCAAAAAGAATTTGCAAAAAAATCCCCTATTATTAAAGTTAGCGATCCTATTATTGATCAATGCATTAAAATCTTAGATCTCAGCTTAATAGACATCAAAGAAACTGAAGCCTATGTAAAAAGTTTAAACAAAAAATATTTTACCCAATCACAAAAAGATATACTCTTAAAAAATATTCAATCACTATCAAAAAACACAAATTAATCCAAATGACACACAGTCGTAAATACCAAAATTTAGAAAATGGTAGCCTTTTAATATTAAGTACATTTTTAATCCTTGCTATCACCATGATATCCGTAACCTACTGGAACTTAATACAAATTCGTATTAAATTAATAACACAAAAAAAATTTTCAACACAAGCTTATTATGCAGCAAGAGCAGGCATTGAAGATGCAATATATGAATTTCGAAGAGGCAACAACTGGGACATTGATGAGGTTAATAATAACTGGACCCAAACAGATCCCACAACATTTTATAAAACAAATATTAATACAGGATCCCTAACTTATTTTGAATATCCAGTTAGTTTTTCTGTAACCATAATAGGTGATATTAACAATGGATTTGTTACAGTCAATGCAACAGGAGGAGTTTCTAGTACAACCGAAAATTCAATTTATAGAAAAAGCTTAATAGCATCTATTACACGATCATTTGATAATGAAATTATAATCCATTCCTTAAGAGAAAAGTAACATGGCAAAAGAATTCACACAAAACGTAATTGGAATAGAAATTAACGAAGAATACATTATGCTGTCCCAAATAAACGAAAAAGATGAATCCTATATTTTAACCCAATCTAAACAAATCAATATGCCTCCAAGAGCTATCATAGATGGATTAATTGCAGATCCAGAAACAATCGCAGATCAAATATCAACAACAATAGAAGATGGAGACTTCGATGCTACTAATATCGTAATTGCACTCAACTCCAACGATTTTTTAAAAAAAACTACCATATCAAATCACATCCCCCTTGCTGAAACACAACTAAAAATAGAAAATCTCTGCCAACCCTCTCCCCTATTACAAAACAAAGAATTTCAAGTTAGTTTTCAAAAATTTAGCCCTAAGAAAAAACAAAACGAAGAAAAAAACGAATCAGAAAATGATGAAAAAAAAGAAACAAAAGACAAAGATATCATTTTATATGCAGCACTACATAATGAACTCATTGATAATCTAGAAGATTTAGCAAAATCTCTTGATATGAACTTAGTATCAATAGATTTAATCCCATTAGGAACATTAAGAGCCTTACAATGGCAAACAAACACTAAAAAAGAAACTAATCTATTAATCGCTTTTGATTATAATTTTATTGATATAAACTTTACCTATAAAAATAATATTCTATTAGCGAGAACACTACGAAATAACATCGAAACATTAGAAGAAGAAGAATTAAGATTAGATGCCTATATAACAACTATCAAACAACTTTTTTTAGAATTCTCTAACAAATATCCAGAATTCCCTCTCCCCACAAAAGCTACTTATCACAGCAGAAATATAAAGCCAGACATATTATTAAATCAAATTGCAAAAGACCTCAATATAACCTTTACAGAACATAATATAAAACAAACCGTTACATTAAAAAATCAAGAATTAACTGAAGAAAAAATAAACAAAATAAACAACTTATTTCTTCCATCTATAGGACTAGCCTTAAAATATTATGAACCCGTAAATAAAACATTAAGCCTCACAAAAGTAAAAAAACAACTAGCACCTATCTTTAAGAAAGAAACTCTAATAAAAAGTGGCCTTATATTTAGTTTAATAATAGGAGCAATCCTTGCAACTAATGTTTATATAACTACACAAATTAATTCAATAGAAACAAAGTTATCTTTAACAAAAAACCAAATAAATATCATTCAAAGTGGTAATAAAAGAGGCCAAAAAACACAATTAGGAAGCCTTCGAAAAACAATTGAATTTTACGAAGAAATCCGGTCCCAAAAAGATTCAAAATATTTATTCTTTTACAATTTAATCTCGATCTTACCGAATGACATTACATTTACATCCTTAACATTTAACGAAAACAAACAAGTTTCACTGAAAGGATCTGCCTTATTCCAAGACTCCATATACACCTTCTTTTCAGAACTTGAAAAACGTTACAGTAAAGTAACATTATCAAAAATAACAACAAAAAAAGAACAAAAAAGAACAATAAACACCTTTACAATTGAATTTGACTGGAAAAGAAAATGAGCATAATTGAAAAACTAAACTTAGAAGAGAAAATAGGAGTAGAAAACCTTGATGAAAAATTAGATATTATTAGAAAATATCAACAATATTTTTTTATTGGATTAACAATCATCATAGCATTACAACTAATTTTTAGCTTAATTTTACCAAGCACCCAAAATTTTTCACGTAAAAAAATAGCCCTAGACCAATATGCACGTTCACTAAACTTAAGAAAAAAACAAGCTGCTAGTAAAGAAAACGTTGAACAAGAAGAAAATCGATTAAACACATTACTATCAAACAAAAAAAATCTCTTCTTCACAAAAAAAGAAGTCGAAAAGTTTTCAATTAGTGAATTACCAAAAATTGCTCAAAAATTTAAAATTAATATTACCAATGTTAATTTTATAAAATCAGAAAAATTATCTCATGGATTAACAACATACCCTCTAAGCATAAAAGCAAGTTCCAATTTTTTTGACTTAATGCAATTTATATACCAAATAGAAGAATCACAAAAAACAATTAATATTAAAACCATAAAATTAACACGAAAATCATTAAATCCTGTAATGCTAAACACAACTATTACATTAGAATTATTTTCATTAGAAGGATTAAAATGAATCAAATTATATATCTTATAATCATAATAATAATATTACCCTATTCTCATTTAAATGCGAAAAATGGAAAAATAATATTTCCAAGAGATCCATTTAATCCAAATCCCATCAATACAATAGAAACAAAACAAAATTTTAGTGAAACCTCATTTAAACTCACAGGTATTATTTGGGATAAAGATAACCCATCCGCAGTCATACAATTCCCTCGCTTTAAAAAAATTGTATACATAGGAAGTAGGATTAATAATTACAAAATAAATACTATTACAAAAAAATATATTGAATTAACAACCTCTTCTAATAAAATCATGGTAAAATTAGGTGAGGAAAAGATATTTGAATGAAAAAAAATTATAAATTTTTTACAATATTACTAACACTTCTACTAAGTTATTCATTAACAAATGGAGCAGAACCAACGATAACATTATTTTCACCTGTTGATAATACAGTAACAACAAAAGAAAAAGTGTTAATAAAAGGAACGGTAACCAATACAAAAACATTAACACTTAATGAAAAAGAAATAACAATTAATACAAAAGGGCAATTTTTTATAAAAGAAAAACTTAAAAATATAAATCGATACAATTATTTTATTTTAACAGCAACATCTCCTAGAGGAGAAATTACAAAACTAGCACGAAAAGTATTTTACAAAGTTGAAACAAAAAGTAATATAAAAAAACCACTTATCCAACTAAATTCTCCTCAAAATAATTTAATTACAACATCACCAGATATTACATTTTCAGGAAAAATTTCAGGATCAAAAAACTTAACAATTAATGGTGTCAGTGTAAATATTACACAAGAAGGATTTTTTAACTATCCCTACAAATTAACCAAAATAAACGACTATGAAACTTTTTTCTTAATTAGTACAAGTAAAGACAACAAAAGTAAAACATCTATTAGCAGAAATATTTTTTATAGAGACAAAGATATGGAAGGCCTATCAATCATGTTAACAAAACCAAATGATAATTTTATCTCATCAGAAACAATCATTACATTTACTGGCGTCTTAACCGGAGCCAAAAAATTTACCATTAATAATATCGACGTTCAATTCTCTGAAAATGGACGGTTTTCCTATACAACAACCCTACGAAAAGTAAATGATTATAATTTATTTACTTTAGTTGCAACAAATAAACAAAATAAACAAGTATCCATATCACGAAACATATTTTTTAAATCTGATAAACCCATACAACTATCAGATTCGGAAATACCCCTTGAAGAAAGTTATAAAATTCCAGAAATTATTATAAAAACACCTCAAAACAATTTTGTAACATATAAAAATTTAATCACAGTCACAGGAAAAACAAAACATACAAAAGAACTATTTATCAATAATAGAATCGTTAAATTAGATGCAAAGGGAGGGTTCTCAGAAGTATTTGAATTAGAAACTTTTGGAAAATATCTATTTAACATTTATGCAATTGGACAAAAAGGACTCAATACGACATCCTTATTAAAAATCTTTCGAATAAACGAAACAAAAAAAGAAATTGTAACCAAAAAAGAAGACGATAGTTCCGAACTCAATAAAAAATTAGAAAAAAAAGTATCCCTAAATTTAGCAGGAGCAGATTTACGTGACATTATTAGTATCCTAGCTCAAAAAGGAGATCTAAATCTAGTAACTGATAAATCCTTACAAGGTGAAATATACATTACATTACAAGAAGTAAAAATTATAGACGCCTTAGACTTTGTATTAAACTCACAAGGAATGGCCTATAAAATAATTGATTCAACCATTATGATAGGAGGAAAAGCCGCCCTAGACCAACCCTCTCGATTAGAAACCAAAATTATTAGACTTAATAATATTCAATCCGATGTTATTAAACCCATATTAGCTGAATACCTTGTAGCTGGAGAAGTTATCCAAACACAAGAAAGTTTAGTTATATTAACTGTAGATACAAAAAAAATGCAAAAACTAACCAATATTATTCAAAAACTTGATTCGGAAAAAGTACCTCAAATTATATTAGAAGCACAAATTTTAGAAATAACAAAATCAGTACTAGATAATTTAGGCGTCGTTTGGTCTGATAACTATGGAATTGGTATGGATATAACAGAAACAGCTGGGCAATTTGAATACCAATCAACTATTTCAGGTATTTCAGCTGTCATTAATTTATTAGAAAATGATGGAAAAGCAAAAGTATTAGCCAAACCAAAAATAAAAGCTATTCATGGACAAGAAGCAACTATTTTTATAGGCGATAGAATACCCTATACAGAATTAACCATTTCAGGAGGATCAGTAGCTGAATCAATCAAATATGCCAATGCAGGAATTAATTTATCCATCCTCCCCGAGATAAACGCTTTTACACAAGAAATAAAAATAAAAATTATACCAGAAGTAAGTTACATTAATGGTTATAGAGGAAAAAATAATGATATCCCTGTATTAAGAACTAGAAAAGTAGATACAACAGTATATGTAAAAAACCGAAATACGGTTTTGATTGGAGGGTTATTTAATTCATCTGATTCAGATACAAAATCCCAATTTCCATTCATATCAAAACTACCCTTTTTAGGGCCCCTATTTCAATCAAAAAAATCACAAACTGATCAAACAGAGTTAGTCATAGCAATCACGCCTCAAATTATTGATGATAGTTTTCAAGAATCAATTCCTATCCCTATCAATCATCAAAAATTAATAAACTAAGTTAAAATATTTGATTGAAATAATTTAAACTGATACGACATCCCATTTTTACTTTTTTTCATATCTGATCTTTCCACTAATGTAAACATATCCTCATAAGATGGGAAAAAAGCATCACAATTATAAACACTATCAAGATAAGTAACATACAGATAACGACACCCTTCATAAGCAATCATTTTTTCATAAATAGACTTTCCCCCAATACAATAAATATTATTTGCCTCACCTAATTGAACAAGTTTCCAAGCTTGTAATAAAGCTTCATCGACAGAAGAAGCAACTCTAACATCCTCATGATCCTCATCATAACCTAATTGAGTTAAAATAATATTAAGTCTATTACTAAGTGGCCTAAAAGCATCTGGTATAGATTCATAGGTCTTACGACCCATAATAACAATATTATATTTTTTTTCTAGCCCATCCCCCATTGTTAATTGCTTAAAAAAAGACATATCCTCCGGTAAATGCCAGGCTAATTTATTATTAATACCAATTCCAAGATTAGCATCATGAGCAACAACAATATCAAATGTAGGTTTCATATTAGTAATGTATCACAAATTATTAAAAATTGGATACTAAGTATCTCTAGAAAAGTATAATAGGTAATCTAAATCATTCTGTTTAGATATAGAAAAACCAAATACTTCAACACTACTATTCATATTATTATTTTTGGATTCTTTACTAACAACGCTAAACAAAACAGGTGAAAACGTATATAAAGCATTAGCTCCAACAACAATCATTCCTGAATAAAGGCCTCTGCAAACCATAGCCCTTCCAGAAACATTACCTAAATCCTTTAAACAAAACGAAGCTATTTCTCCATCAGCAAGTCTTCTAACATTCTGAATAAATATTTGATGAGGAACGGTAGAAACTGCCCCACAAATAGAAGCAGTTAAAACATTTACACCAATAGAATCTCGATAAGTATCCGGCAATACTCCTAACATAGAACTTGAACATACGGTAAAACCTGTAAAAAGAAAATTCCTCACATTAGATGCCAAAAGAACATGAGGTGTATATGCAATTCGAAAAATATTAGAAAATGAAAAATTTGATGATGAATTTTGAGCAATAGTAAGAGCTACATCACAAGGAACTGCACAAGTTGTAACTAAACCAATAGCCAAAGCCCCACTAAGAATTTTTTTTAATCCAACTGACAAATTAGACACATCATTAAAAAAACGATAAATACGTGCTTCTGCTAATTTACAACCACCTGATTCCAATAAATAAAATAAAGCATGTCGATTTACTTGTGGTATACCGTAAGAAAATGGTACGTTTGAATTCATATAATGTATCGCCTTAAATCTTAAAGCAGAAGCAAGCACTGAAGAATCATAGAAATGTGCAAATGATAAATTTTTTTTAACTTTATTAGTATCCGGATTATTTTCAATATTTTTTATATGTGAAGATAAACAAACAGCAAGACCACTAACACCCCCAAAACATAATGCGTGAGCAGCTTTATAACGTACTGAAGAAGAAACAGAAAAAAACATTACCTTTTCACTTATTTCTAGAGCCGGTATTAACTTGTAAACACCATCGAGATTCAAGCATCTTAGAACCTTCACGAACAAGTATTCCATATGTCATGACACACGGCAAAAAGCCTCCTATTCTTAGAAAATTAAGTTTAGGCATTATAAAATTATTTTCAATAACTTGCTTTCCTATAATATCTCCCAATTTTGCAGAACCATAAATACCCATAGCTATACCTCGATCCATAGTATCATCTTGGTGAAAACGAACACCTGAAACAGCTGGAACACAACCAAGATTTCGAATCAATCCTAAACAAAATAAAGATGGATACTTTGATACAGACATTGATGAAGTTAAAGGATCAATACAAGCACCCGACAAAGCTCCAATCAAAAGTGATGCTTCAGTTGATAAACCTTTATCTTTCGCCCCACGCACCACTCCCTGTTCAAAAGAATTCATAAGGCCAGTTGCAACGGCTTGTTTTCCAAAACACCGTAACATTAAAGATTGAGTGCTCCCAGGCTGCTCTCGAAAGCCATTTCTAAAAATTGAAAACCCCCAAGCAGGCAAAAAAATTGAAGCCGATTTAACTAAAAACCCACCCCGATCAGAACCAGACTGCCCACCCCCATCAGATTGTAAAGCCCCCCCTAATGTACTATTTTTTAATTTATTATTAGCATTTAAAGAAGAAGTAACATGATCATCTTTAAATCGGAATCTAACGCTATCTAAACCATAGTTATTTACTAATAAAATAGAACTATAAAGACCAAAACCCATACTAAACACTACCCACTCCAACAAAATTTATAAAATAATGTAAATAAAAATACCAAGTTATTAATTAAAAAATCAAAATTTAACTATAATTAACAAACAAAAATGTTTAAATAAAAACATAATTGTTATTTTTTTTCAAAAAAAAGCACAAAATTAAAGATCAAAAAAAATACTAAATTTATTAAATAATATTCATATTAAAATTTTTATTAAATTAATACTTAAAATATGTATATACTTATTTTTTTGGCATTTCAAATTAAATTAAAACAAACATGACGATTAATCCTACCCTACGTTTCCACCCCCCTTCACATCCAATAGAAATTGCTAAAACTGCACTTATGAAAAACAATTCTTATTCGACACCCAAAAGCAGACCAACTGCTAGAACAACAATCACTTATTCAATAGTAAGTTCAATCGCATCTCCTCTAAGAGTAGCAGCAAGAGACACTAGCACTTTTAAAAGGATAACAGAATTAATAGAAAACAATAAAATAAAACAAAACCATAAAGAATTTCTAACTAATTGTTTCACAAAAAAAGGAGCCACATTTTCAATGGTATTCTTAGAAACAGGAATATCTCTTACTGCAATAAAGGCCTATAAAGACAATACTACAAATACAAATAATATCGAAACTAAAGCCAACATATTTGGCTATTTCCTAGGGGCAGTGTCAGGAGCTTGTATATGCCCATTTACCTCTAACTCAAGCCATAACAAATCACCTATAAGCACTAAAAAACTTTTTCCTACATTACCTATAGAGTTTAAAAAAAAATTTTCTGTAGCCTTAGCTAGAAATAGTTTTTCTGTTCCAGCTCTAACATATCAATTTTCAGAAAATCCAAGAATAAATAATCTATGCGGTGCATCACTATATGTAGCATCTCGCGCCATTGATTTAATAGGAACCATGATAATTGACAAACAATCTCATAATATTTTTAAACGTTCATTTCTAGGGCAATTAACAACCTGCTTCTTAGGATCATTTGCATATTCATACAGTGTTAGAACAATTGCAGACAAACTAAATAAAATAATAATCCCAAAATTACCCAGCCCTCCCCCAAAATAAATCTATTAACTAAAAATTCAAAATTAAACTAAGCAGGAGACGATGCAGGTGCTAACCCAATAGGTGGCTCAGAATCTGATTTTTTTGGAACAACATCTTTAACAACCTTCGAAATACGTTTACGAACAGATTGTTTTTTTGTCTTTAATAACTCTAAAAACTCATCACGACCAATCGTTTCCTTTTCTAATAACAACTTCGCAATTTCATCTAACTTCTTACGATTTTTTGTTAATATCTTCATAGAATTATCATAAGCCATATCAATAAGAGCCTTAATTTCATTATCAATTAACGTCGCTGTATCATCTGAATAATCTTTACTATCACTCCCATACGATTTGCCTAAAAATACCTGCTCTTGATTCCCTCCATACTTACGAGTTCCTAAACTTTTTGACATCCCATACGTACACACAAAAGAACGTGCCATTTGAGTCGCTCGTTCAATATCATTAGAAGCTCCAGAAGTAATTTCATCAAACACTAACTCTTCTGCCGCTCTACCACCCATCAAGACTTCCAAACTACTTAAAATTTCATCCCGACTCATTAAAAATTTATCTTCAATAGGCAATTGCAATGTATACCCCAATGCTCTGCCACGCGGCAAAATACTAATCTTATGTACAGGATCTGTTTTCTTAGCAAAAGCCGCTACTAAAGCATGGCCAACTTCATGATAAGAAATCACTTCTTTCTCATGATTACTAATAACACGAGATTTTCGTTGTGGCCCAGCAACAACCCGCTCTAAAGCTTCTTGTAAATCTTTCATCATAACTAATTTTTGATTATTTCGCGCAGCTAATAAGGTAGATTCATTCATTAAGTTAGCTAAATCAGCTCCCGTAAAACCAGGAGTACCTCGCGCAATAATTTCTAAATCGACATCCTTATCAAACTTTTTCTTTTTAGAATGAATTTTTAGTATCTCTACTCGACCTTTTAAATCTGGCTTATCAACCGTTACTTGTCGATCAAAACGACCTGGCCTTAACAAGGCTGGATCTAAAATATCAGGTCTATTAGTAGCTGCAATAATAATAATTGTTTGTGTCGGGTCAAACCCATCCATTTCAACAAGTAACTGATTTAATGTTTGTTCACGTTCATCATGACCACCACCTAAACCAGCACCTCTATGCCTTCCAACTGCATCAATCTCATCAACAAAAATCAAACAAGGCTGCTTTTTCTTTGCCTGCCCAAATAAGTCACGCACACGCGATGCCCCAACCCCTACAAACATTTCAACAAAATCAGAACCAGACAAACTGAAAAAAGGAACATCCGCTTCACCCGCTATTGCTTTAGCTAATAGCGTTTTTCCCGTTCCTGGAGGCCCCATTAATAAAACACCTTTTGGAATCTTTGCCCCAATAGCCTTATATCGATCTGGCTTCTTTAAAAAATCAACAATTTCAGCTAATTCTTCTACCGCTTCATCCACCCCAGCAACATCCTTAAATGTTGTTTTTTGTTTATTTTCTTTATTCCATGGAGTTGCTCTAGACTTACCAAATGACATAGCCTGATTATTCATACCTTGAGCCTGCCTAAAAATAAAAAACCATAACAACATAATTAATAAAAAAGGTAAAAAAGCTTGCAAAAATACGCCCCAAACCCAACCACTATCAGTAGGGTTCACCTTTATAGATACACCATGATCCCGCAATTCCTTCATTAACTCTGGATAATTAACATAATATGTTTTAAAAATAGTTCCAGATGCCGTCTGACCAATAATAATAGACTCTGAGGGACGAATCGTAACTTCCTGAATATTTCCCTGAGTTAATTCCTGAATAAAATCTGAAAAATTAACCTGAGATGGACCAACCGGCTCATTAAAATAAGTTGTTACAATAGAAAGTAACATTAAGCCTAATAAAAAATACCATACCGTATTTTTCCAATTCTTATTATCAGGCTGTGTTTTTTTAGGTTTTTTTGATACTGCCATAATTAAATATTATCTCCTTATCAACTAAATTTATCAACTAAATTTATCAACATAAATTAAATATTAAACATATTGAATATTACTTTATACATTCCTTAAAACATAGTTTATTAAACATGTTCTTTAGTAACATCCTTAACAAGATCTTCTCCATCCTTTTCATAAAAACAACAAACAAGAGACGACGAAACAGATGTAGAAATAGACTCCCCAATATAATCAAAATGAATAGGACGACGAATACATTCACGAAAAACCAAACAACAACACTTTACAACATTAGGCTCACCATAATCACAAAGAGCATTCAAACCAGCAATCATTGTCTTTCCTGTATTCACCTGATCCGTAATCAAAATAACCGTTTTATGTTGAATTGAAAAATTAATATCAGACTTTCCCATAGTAACAAAATGTTCTCTTTGATCATGAGACTTATATAACGTAACATCCAATTGCCCCACTAAAATTGTTTGATCAAATTCTTTTAAAATATAACTTGCAAGTCGCTTCGCTAAAATAACCCCATTATCCCCTAATCCAAGAAATACCAATGGCCCTGAATTAGTATTATGAATTTCAGTTGCTAATCGATGAATATGAGATTGAATATGCAATTCATTAAGAATAACAGCCATCCTTCTACAAAACTCCTTTAGTAGATGGCACCCCAGGTTTACGAGGATCAATCATGGTAGCTTTATCCAAACAAACACCAAATGCCTTAAAACAAGCCTCTATTTGATGATGCGTATTTGTCCCATCAAACAAATCAAGATGCAAATTTAACCGTGCATTATTAACAAATGCCTGAAAAAACTCTTGAACTAACTCTGTATCAAATTGCCCCACTTTAGCATGAGAATAAGTAGCATTAAATTTAAGATAAGATCGATTACTTACATCAATAACACATTGGCATAACGATTCATCCATAGGTAAGGTAACATCAGCAAAACGAGTAATACCAACACAATCACCAAGCGCTTGATGAAGCGCCTGTCCTAAACAAATTCCTACATCCTCAACACTATGATGATAATCAACTTCTAAATCACCATTAACAGTTAACTGCAAATCAAATAAACCATGTCGTGTAAATAAATCCAACATATGATCAAAAAAGGCAATCCCTGTATTAATAGTTGATTGACCCGTTCCATCCACAGAAAATACTAAATCAATCTTTGTTTCATTAGTAGCTCGTTTTATACTACTCTTTCTAATCATATGTTTCATTTATACGTTCTCCTAAACTTATTCAAACAATTGTGACTGTTGTGACACCTTAGATTGTGGAACCCCCAACCCTAAATGCATATAAGCTAAATGGGTAGCAAGTCTTCCGCGAGGAGTCCTTTCAATAAAACCACACTGAAGCAAATACGGTTCAACCACATCTTCAATTGTACCAGATTCTTCTGAAATACTAGCAGAAATTGTTTCAACACCAACAGGGCCACCCCGAAATTTACCAATTAAAGTATCCAAATAAAGCCTATCCATATCATCTAACCCAATATCATCTACACCTAATTCCGATAAAATAGATCCAATACAACTTGAATCTACAACAGAAATTTCATTAACTTGAGCCCAATCTCTAACGCGTTTTAACAAACGATTAGCAATCCGTGGCGTACCTCGCGATCGTTTTGCAATTTGAAGTGCTGCATCATCATCAATCATTACATTTAAAATATCTGCAGCTCGCGTAATAATTGTTTGTAACTCATCAGGAGCATAAAACTCTAATCGCTCAATAATACCAAAACGGTCTCTTAAAGGCGCTGAAAGTGATCCAATACGCGTTGTTGCTCCTACTAACGTAAAACGAGAAATATCAAGTCGAATAGATCGAGCCGCAGGCCCTTTCCCAATCACAATATCTAACTCAAAATCTTCCATAGCAGAATACAAAACCTCTTCTACATTACGATTTAAACGATGAATTTCATCAATAAACAACACATCCCCTACTTCTAAATTCGTTAAAATAGCAGCCAAATCCCCAGCCCTATCAATGGCAGGACCTGAAGTAATTTTTATATTAACATTCATTTCTCGAGCAATAATATTAGCTAACGTTGTTTTTCCTAAACCAGGAGGCCCATAAAACATTAAATGTTCAATAGATTCTTTTCTCATTTTAGCTGCTTCGAGATAAACTGATAAATTTTTCTTTAACTTAAATTGCCCAATAAACTCATTCAAAAGCTGAGGCCTTAAACTTCCTTCTTGGTGATCATCAACCTGTGGATTCGATGAAATAATACGTTCTTCAAATTCTTCTTCAGACATTCTGCTCATTATAACACAGCCATAATAAGGAATTTAATACAAAAAAAGATCCCTAGTGTTGAATATAAAACAATGCTTTGGTAGGATGTTAATCAATATCGCGGGGTGGAGCAGTGGTAGCTTGTCGGGCTCATAACCCGAAGGTCGCAGGTTCGAGTCCTGCCCCCGCTACCAAACATAGTCATAAAATACACTATCAAAAACATTACCCCCTTCTCAATTCTATCCTTTCGCTAACCCTATTAACCTCCCATTAAAAACTTCTTAAAAAAAACTAAACTTTTTTAATAATCAAATATTAAAATTAATTACTTAAAATAAAGTCATTACACCTAAATTTTAGCTACAAAAAAAAACTCTCTCAAAAAAAAATCATTGACGAAAAAAATTCTCTATAATATAAATACTTTTTTATGTAACTTTAAAAATAAAAAGGTGCATAAAACAAATGTTAATTTTATCTAATACCATTCTTTTTATCCATCTTCTCCCACTCTTATTTAGGAGGAACATCCACAACTAATTATATACATCTTTCTAGCATTTTTTTTTGATTTCAAAATTTGATTAACAAGGAACTTAACGTGATAAAAAAAATTTTTAAACATGCTATCATTTCAACATTAATAATTAGTTTTCCTAGCATTTTACAAGCAGAAAACGATTTAAAATTCAAAGGAGATCTTCGACTACGAACTCAATATGAAACTCAAGGAGAAGATACTCGCCTACAAGAAAAAATTCGATTTCGTTTGGGAGCAAGCAAAGAATTATCTGAGCAAACAACTGTAAAATTTGGTTTTGCAACAGGATCCAATGATCTAAGATCCACAAACCAAACCTTTGATAATACCTTTGAAACCCCTGACATTCGCTTTGATTATGCTTATATCGATCAAAAACTTTCCAATCAATTATCTTTAAGAGCTGGAAAAATGAAAAATCCAATCTGGAAACCATCAGACCTCTTATGGGATTCTGATATTAATCCAAACGGTGTAAGCTTCCAATACAAAAAAGCACATTACAACATAACATCAGCTCTATTAATACTTGAAGAAAACGTTAACAGCACAAACAAAGACCCCATAATGGCCGTCATCCAACCTCAAATAAAGTGGAACTTAACCCCAGCAATACAAATTAAAAATGCTATTGGCCTATACCTAACTCAACACGTAAAAGGAGCAAGCTTAACGCATACAGCTGAAACCAATACAGGTGCGACAACTGCCTTACCAAACGAATTTGCTCCAATCGTATTAAGTGCTCAAGCAGACCTAACTGATCAATTAGGATTAGAATTGTTACGTCCCTTTGGAGAATTAGTGATTAACAATAATGCTGATTCAAACAATAGAGGGGGCTTAATTGGATTAACAGTAGGTAATAAAAAAGTAAAACATTTTGGGTCATGGCAATCAAAAATAATCTACCGTTACCTTGAAGCTGACGCTTGGTTAGATATGTTACCCGATTCCGATGCCTATGGCGGTGCAACGAATACCAAAGGCTTAGAACTAATTCTAAAATATGGATTAAGCAAAAACATATCTGTAGCATTAGACTATTACATGATGGATGTTATTGATGGAACAAGCAATTCACAATCATTAGCTCAACTAGATTTTAACGTTAAGTTCTAAAAAATTATAATCAAGGAAACAATCATGAAAAAACAAACTATAAAATCAATCATTAAACAAACATTAATAATAGGTTCATTAACACTATTATTAACCAGTTGTTCATCAACAAAAGAAGTCGAACTACAAGGTGCTGGGGCTACTTTCCCTTATCCTTTATATTCAAAAATGTTCACTGAATATTTTAGACAAAGTAATGTTAAAATAAATTATCAATCTGTGGGATCAGGCGCTGGTGTTCGTCAATTAAAAAATAAAACTGTTGATTTTGGAGCATCTGATGCATTCATGAAAACCAAAGATTTAAACTATGAAAACAACACCATCCTTCATATCCCCACTTGTTTAGGAGCCGTTTCGTTATCATATAATTTACCTGGTATTACTGATCTAAAATTAACATCAGACATCATAGCGGATATCTTTTTAGGTAAGATAAAAAAATGGAATACCCCAATTATCCAAGCCATTAACCCTGATAAAAAATTACCTGATCTAAATATATTAAGTGTTCACCGATCCGACGGAAGTGGAACAACGTTTATTTTTACCGATTATTTAACCAAGGTAAATAAAGGGTGGGAAACAAAAGTAGGACGAGGAAAAGCGGTAAACTGGCCTGATGGTGTTGGAGGAAAAGGAAATGCTGGTGTGGCAGGAACAATAGCTCAAACACCAGGATCGATCGGTTACGTTAGTAATATTTATGCAACACAAAATAAAATGCCTGTTGCTAGTATCAAAAATAAAAGTGGCAACTACATCAGTCCATCCATAGAAGCAGTATCAAAAGCAGCTAATACAACCATTCCAACTGATACACGTGCATCTATTACAAACACAAGTGCAAAAGATGGATATCCTATTAGTGGCTTTACATGGATCTTAGCCTTCCAAGACCAAAGCATTAACAATAGAACGAAAGAACAAGCCTTAGCAACACAAAAAATGCTTACTTGGATGATTACACAAGGACAACAATACACACAACCATTACAATACGCCCCCTTACCAGAATCCGTGGTATCAAAAGCTAGAACCATCATTAATTCAATGACATATCAAGGACAAGTATTATAAGAATACAAAAAAGCTGCAGGATCTTTCTAAAAAAGAAAGATCCTGTAGTCAAATTCGTTCTAATCGATAGAAGTAAATAATATATCCTAAGAATTCAAATAAAATCTAATTTAATTCCTAACCCAACTACGAAAAGACCTTATATCCCTTTTTACAAGTATTTCTTTTAAAATTATTTTTTGTAATATATTTCCAAGATTTTAATCTAGTTTACATTTTTAATTTACAGTTTATTTTTCAAAAAATTTTATGCTTCATAATCGCTCTCTAACTGCTGCATAATCAAGTGCTATTCTTTACTTATTATCTCTAGCATTTATATTAGCTCCAGCTTGAACTAATGTGTCAATAATTTCTACATGATCTTTGTGTACTGCAAAATGAAGTGCTGTACGTCCCTTTGCATCTGCAGTATCTACATTGGCTCCATTATCAAGTAATAATTTAGCAATCTCTTCAAGACCTTTGTATGCTGCCACATGAAGTGGTGTATTTCCATATTCATTTGTAACATTTACATCGGCTCTAGCTTTAACTAATAATTTAACAATCTCTGGCTTATTTTTGTATACTGCCTCATGAAGTGGTGTATTTCCATATTTATTTGTAACATTTACATCGGCTTCAGCTTTAACTAATAATTTAACAATCTCTGCAAAACCATTGTATGCTGCCACAATAAGTGCTGTATTTCCAATTTTATCTCTAGCATTTACATTAACTCCATTCTTAATGAAATTTTGAATTTTTTGAAACTCACCATTTCTAGCAGCTTGTATTAATTTTTGTTCTCTTTCTTTAATGTATTTTTCTGCTTGAGTTTTTTGAAACTGGTTAATATCAACATGTGCAATAATCTTTTTTGATACATCAGAATTTAGATGCATTTCTAGGTGTTTAGCTATCTTGGTCTTTGCATTGAATAAATTAATTAAATCTTTTTTTCCATCAGTTATAGCTTTAGCAACACTATCTCTATTTATAGTTTTAACAACACTATCTCTATTTATAGATTTAGCAACACTATCTTTATAATCTTTGACTGCTGCCCAATAAAGTACTGGCCTTTCCTCATTATCTCTAGCATTTATACTAGCTCCAGCTTTAACTAATACTTTAACCATCTCTAGTTGACCGTATCTTGCTGCCCAATGAAGTGATGTACCTCCCTTTTCATCTACAGCATCTACCTTGGCTCCCCAATCAAGTAATACTTTAACAATATCTACCTTATGATCAACTAAATGCCCTCCGCATGCTGCATAATGAAGTGCTGTCTTTTTAGATGAAGTTATAGCATTTACATCGGCTTTGTTATCAAGTAATAATTGAACAATATCTTTATAACCTCCATCTGCTGCCTCATGAAGGGCTGTCCATCCATGATGATCTTTAAGGCTTACATCAGCTCCCGCGCTAACTAATGCTTTAACAATATCTAGATTACCATCGTATACTGCCAAATGAAGTGCTGTCCTTCCCTTTGAATCTGTAGCATTTATATCAGCTCCATTATTAAGTACTAATTTAACAAGATCTACATAACCTCCGTATACTGCGAAATGAAGTACTGTCCTTCCCTTTGAATCTGTAGCATTTATATCAGCTCCATTATTAAGTGCAAATTTAATATGTTGCTCTAATCTAGCGTATCCCTTTGATTTTTTGCTTCCCTGAATTGCTACTTTACTAGCAGCTTCTAATAATTGTTTATTTCTTAATTGATGACCTCGAACCATTGCCTGAATTTTTGTTGCTGCTCTTTGAATAATTACTTCTGATGTACTTGATAAGCTCATTTTAATTTCCTTTTCTAAAAAAATTGTTACATTTTTTCTAACTTTTATAGAGTTATCGTGTTTTAGAGACAACAAATTTCAATTAATTTAAAAACATCCTCAACACCCACCCTCTGCCAAACAACAATCATCTCCTTGAAGCACTTTACAACACGGAACAGCCAACACCGCCCCTAACGATGTTGCAACTAAATAAA
>NZWE01000008.1 GCA_002697535.1 Actinomycetota bacterium
CAGATTTCTTATCTCTGTCAGAAATCCCCACTTTTAAATCTTGTTGTATCTTATCAATCTTCTCACTAACCTCTTCCATTGCCTTCTTTTTTTGTTTGTTGCATCCGACAATACTGGTCATACCACTCTTTATTGTCGTCACTATTTGAATCATCTTTCTCTCCCTTTATCTTTACTCTGTCTTTATAATTTGTGTAGATTTTATTTAACACTCAACAACATCATGATGACTGATGCCTTTGTTAACAACCTAGGGTATTTAATAAAATTTTCGTAAAAATTTATATATTCCTCTAGATCATTTTTGTATATTTTAATATAAAACAAGCAGGCTTTTTCCAATTCCATCTAATATTGCCAATAGTAAATGGAAATCGATTAATTAAATAAGCTTTCCTATAGTCTTCTTTAGTTATCATTTATCTGGATATTTATATTTTTTTTGTACTTTTTTACTCTAGCATATTTCTATAACTTTACCTAGTATCATCTAAAAATCATCATAAAATTTATTATTTACAAAGCACTATCAACTACATGGTTTGTATATGCGAACTGCTTTAATCCATGAAAAATTAAGTTATTATCAATATAATCAAATGATAACTCTTTTTTAAAAACAGACAGCCCTTTTCCTGTTCCAATTATCTTGATATTTTTATACTTACTTCGATACTGGCCAATCATATGATCTATAAGACCATAAAAACTTTGATACAATCCTACCTCAATTGCATCTTTTGTATTTTTTCCATAAAGATCGTCTCTTGATTCTACCCATACTAGCGGTAATTTAGCGGTTTGCCTATTTAATGCCCATGAACATAATCTCATTCCAGGAAAAATAGCCCCCCCTTCATAAACACCCTCTTCACTTACAAAACAAAATGTTATGGCAGTACCAGAATCAACAATCAAGCTAGGGCCTCCATATACAGAAAAAGCCCCCAAAGCATTAATCAGTCGGTCTGCCCCTAATTCATCAGGTGATGATAAGTTAATACTTATATCAGTCACAAGGTTATGATTAGCAAAGTGGCTATTAACGTTTTCTACATTCTTAAATAAATCATCCTTATCAGGTACTACAGATGAAATATAACACGTTGAATCTAGAAATATGCTTGTAACATAGTCATGTGTTAATAACTCTGTCGGAATACTTTCTCTGTTACTATAATCATCATTGCTATTAAGTTCACAATATTCACAAAATGAATTGCCAATATCAATTAAAAATGTTTTTTTTTCCCTCATTATGGGAATATTAAGTAACTTAGGATTAAAAGGCAATATGGTAAAAGATAAAATAAGCGTTAAAATATAAATTAATTATGAAACATTTATACACTCCTGATGAAATTGATGCACATAAAATAAAGCTAGAAACCTCTTTAGCTAAAAAATTCTCTAAAAATCCACTCTTATTACAATTTTCTCAATGTTATTTAAATTCACTATCTGCAAAATCCATCCAATACGAAACAGTATCGAGCTTACAATCCTTCTTACTTGATCAATTCAATCAATTTATTCAGATTGCTGAATCTTCTAGTAAACAACAATTAACAATTTCTCATATTAATAAAAAACAAATAAAAATTTCTATTATCTGTCCTGATGCTCTTTATTTAATTTTTACACTCGAAAATGTTTTTAAACAATTTAATATCTCTATAACAAAACTCTACCACCCCTTACTTTCAGCTTACATTAATAAAAAAAACAAAGTTGTTTTAATTGATTATCCCAATCAAGATAGTCAACGATTTTCTGTTTGTTATATTGAATGTTCGCTAGATTCTAAATCATTATCTATTGATTGCTTAGAACAAGAGTTATTAAAACGAATTTATGCGGTTTCAAGTATCACTCGAGATAACGATGCTATTCAAAAATGTTTAACAACTGTTCAAAGTGAAGTTGCCAAAATCCCCACTCCTAAAATTGATTTTCATACAGAATGGGTAGAAGTATTAGACTGGCTTGCTAGTGATAATTTTTCTTTTTTTGGATACGCTGAATTTAATATCCACGAATCTACTAATCGTCAGGTTATTACTGTTAATAAATCTAAACAACTAGGATTACTATCTGATGATTACATTTCCTTTGCCTCTTCAGAACTATTAGAGGTTACTAAAAAGCAAGTAAAACTTCGTGCTAATTATCGATCTCCTTACCTTATTGATTCCTTACGCTTTAAGAGTCCTGTAAAACGTTTTGAAAATTTAATGCGTGTAAGTCTTAAAATCCCTGCTGGCAAACAAAAATGGATTGTTTATAACTTTATTGGTTTACTCAAACGTAGTTCTCTTCTGGCTAAAAATACTCAAACACCTATTATTAAACTAAAAATTCAAAAGATTATGGAAAATAAACGCTTCTGGAAAGGAAGTCATCAATACAACCAAACTATTAGACTTTTAAATGATGTCCCTAAAATTGAACTTTTTAAAACGCCCACAGAAAATTTACAACAAGTGATCGAAAATCTTCTATCGATCACCAACCCGAATGATATTGCCTTTTTTACACGAAGTAGAATTGAAAAATCTAAATTATTCTTATTAGGTATTATCCCTAATGATTTATTTTCAGAATCTGCCATTAAACAAGTGATTGATTATTTAAAAAATTCTATCCCTCATGAAGGATACGAATATATTATTATTCCTGGTGAATTATTTACACGACTACACATTTACTTTGACCAACCTAACATGCCAGACTATCACCCCGATCTTCATATTATTGAAACAGATGTTACTGACTTATTAAAACCTTGGGATCAGCGACTTAAAGATGAACTTGATAAGCATTTTTCTAAAAATAAGAGTGATCGATTATTTCAAAAATATATTAATTTATTTCCAGCCCATCATAAAATTCGTCGAACTCCTGATCATACTATTTTAGATATCGAACTTTTTGAACGTTCCAAAAAAACAAAATCAACTGAATTTAATCTTATCCCATTTTTATTTAAAGATTCTTTATTATCAGGCAAGGCATCTTTACTAAATATTTATCATTTTGAAAAAATTGATCTCTTTCAATTTATTCCTATCTTTCAAAATTTAAATATTTATTTTTTTGATGAATTAACAACTCGTGTTGGGTCTTTAACAAAAATGATTGGTTATATTCATGCATTTCGTATTAAATTCTTAGACTCAAATTCATATGCTCCTGACTTTAAAAGTTTTAAACCCCGTTTTCTTGATTTACTAAAAGCTATCTTTGATCATAAACTACCAAACGATCCTCTTAATGGACTTATTAGTTGTACAGAATTAACATGGAAAAATATTTTTATTTTACAAGCATATCGAAACTACCTTATTCAGTTAAAACCTAATTATACAAAAGATAGAATCGATAAGACCTTACTCAAGCATCGCTTTCCTATTGAACATCTTCTTAATTATTTCCAACATAAATTTTCATACTCTGATTCTCACAAACCTTCTAAAAAGCAACTCTCTTTATGTGATGATATTGAAAAAAACTTTTTTGAGTCATTATCTACCGTTAGTGATATTGATGAAGACTTTATTTTAAAATGGATGTTTAGCTTAGTTAAACATACACTTCGAACGAATTACTTTCAACATGAGCTTGAGGATACACAACTATTAAGTCTTAAAATTGATGGGCAATCTATTATTACCCACCAAGAAAAAACATACCGAGAAATTTTTGTTTTTGATCCTAATATGGAAGGCATTCATATTCGCTTTGGCCCTGTTTCTCGTGGTGGTATCCGCTGGTCTAGTCGTTTAAATGATTTTAGAAGTGAAGTATTGGGTTTAGCTAGTACACAACGTGTTAAAAATGTTGTCATCGTTCCCAATGGCTCAAAGGGTGGTTTTGTTATTAAAAAACAGCTCCCTCATAAAGAGCTCCAATCAGAATCTAAAGAGCATTATCAGCGTTTTATTCAAGGTCTTTTATGTATCACAGATAATACAACAACCGATAACAGTATTACAAAACCCCAACAGGTTATCTGCTATGACACAGATGATCCTTACCTAGTTGTGGCCGCAGATAAAGGAACTGCGACATTTTCTGATTTTGCTAATGAAATTTCTCATCAACATAACTTCTGGCTAGACGATGCCTTTGCTTCTGGCGGTTCTCACGGATTTAGCCACAAAGATCTTGGTATTACAGCCAAAGGTGCTTGGGAATGCGTTAAACTACACTTTAAAGAACTTAATAAAGATATTAACAAAGAACCTTTTACCTGTATTGGTATCGGCGATATGTCTGGAGATGTATTTGGTAATGGCATGTTGTTATCTAAAAAGACTAAACTCATTGCCGCCTTTAATCATCTTCATATCTTTATTGATCCTAACCCTATCCCCTCAACAAGCTGGAAAGAACGTCATCGTTTATTTAACTTATCAAAGTCAACTTGGCTAGATTATGATAAAAAATTACTCAGCCAAGGTGGAGGGGTTTATGACCGATCGGCTAAACATATCGTTATCTCAGAAGAAGCTCGCCTTATGCTTGGGATAGATACATGTGAACTCAATGGATCTCAACTCATCAAGGCTATTTTAGAATGCAACGTTGAACTTTTATGGTTTGCAGGTATTGGAACTTACATAAAAGGTTATGATCAATCTCATAGCTCTGTTCATGATTTAGCTAACGATGCTGTTCGAATTGATGCTGTTAATTGTCGAGCAACTGTTATTGGGGAAGGCGCTAATTTAGCTATCACTCAACATGCTCGATATTACTTAAGTGAAAAATCTGTCAAACTTAATACTGATTTTATCGATAACTCTGCGGGAGTTAATATTTCTGATTATGAAGTTAATCTAAAAATATTGCTGCAATATTTGTTAGCTAAAAAACAACTTAAAACAACCAAACAACGTTCTGATTTATTAGCTTCTCTTACCCCTGATGTGATTCAGCTTGTTCTAAATAATAATCAAGATCAACATCAATTAATCTCATTAGAAGAATACCGCTCTCAAAAAGCAATCTATCCTTACCAAACTCTTATTAATTCTTTTATTGAACAAGGCGCTATTAATCCCAAGAAAGACACCATCCCAAAATCATCAGAATTTGAAGAACTAGATAAAAAGAAACTTCCTTTACCAAGACCCTTATTAGCGTTACTACAATCGTTAATTAAGTTAGAAACATCTGAATCATTATCCTCTAGCGATTGCTTATTTCACCCACTTTATAATAAATTATTTGAATCATATTTCCCAAAAAAACTCGCTAAATCCTATAAAAACCCGATACAAGCTCATCCATTACGAGCTGATATTACAGCAACATCACTCACCAATTACTGTATTAATAACGCTGGCATTTTGTTTTTTAGCTTTATGCAAGAAGTGACCAATCAAGCTACCGATACTATTGCTACAACTTATTTCATTTTAAATCGCTTATTTTCTTGTGATACTATGCGCCAGAAAATTTTGTCACAACCTATTCCTTATGTAAAAAAATATTCAGAATTAATTGCTATTGAAGATCATCTAAAATATATGATTTTAGATGCATTATTACTTGATTCAAACTCTTTTTCTCTTGAACATTATGACGATATTATCTCAACTCATAAACTCTATCGATCTTTTTATCCTAGCAACTCAGAAATCAACTCTGATACCTTATATCATTCTGTTCGTAACTTTATTCCTTTCTATACTGTTTTTCATACCATCTCAGATCAACAACGCTCTACCTTATTTGATTCCATTGATACTATCTATCGTTATTTTTCCTTTGATGAATTATCTGACATGCTTGATAGTGTCATGCTCTTTTCTACCTGGGAAGTTGAACAACATAAATTGTTACATAAATTATTATCTCAAAAGAAATTACTGATCATTCAACACTGCATTTCTAACTGCGAGGATCCTCAGGGTGTTACTAAAGCTTATATTGAATCTTTGTATGGAGCCAGCTTAAGCTCATTTAAACAGGATCTATCCTCATTAATTGGGATTGAATCTATTTCATTATCAGCGTTATCAGTGGTAATTAACAAATTAACATTACTATAAAACTATAACGATACGCATTGCTCCTGACCAACTATCTAAATTAGTAGAAGTGTAATCCAGTGTAACTGGATGTCGACAACCGTTCTCCATACTTTCTTCACTATATCTACCTCTTTTTCTATGTGCACATTTGCTGTCATTCACTTTATAGATTGATCTGGCCTATCTTTGATTTCTAATTTTGTGTTCGGTTTTTTATAATATCTTTGTATGATTAGTTTTTAGAAATAAACTCATTCATATCTTTTAAGGCTTCTTTGGCTATTTCGGTCTTATTTTTTATAGCAGATGCACGAACAAAGAAGACACCTTCTAAAATGATGATATCATTTGATGATTCTAATTTATCTTCTTTACTAGATTGCATCTTGCAACTCCTTACTATAAAACTGTATAGTTATTGATTGTCTTATTAAAAAAGTACCGAAAATGAGCCATTTTAAAACATTGAATTTTTTTGATATAAATTTCGACAAACCAATAATTTATATTATTGGACCTACGGCAATTGGCAAATCTGAACTTGCGTTATCGCTTGCTCAACACCTTAAAACTGAGATTATTTCGGCTGATTCATATCAAGTTTATCAAGGTATGGATATTGGCACTGCAAAAGTATCTAAGAATGACCGCTTATTAGTACCTCATCACCTTATTGATACCCACTTACCAGATCAACCTTATAATGTTACTGATTTTTTACGCTATTGTAATGACTACCTTCAATCCAATAAACAAGTCATTATATGTGGGGGAAATGGCTTATTCTTACGATCATTTCTCTATCGTTATGAATTTCCTAAAGCAAAAAGTGACCCTAATATACGTCAATCGCTTATGCATGATTATGATAAAGGCCTTAAGCAATCCTTATGGGACAAGCTACATTCCGCTGATCCTAAAGCAGCGGCTAATATCCATATTAATAACAAACATCAATTAATTAGAGCTTTAGAAATTTATCATATTACTCAACAACCTCCATCTTCTATTAAGCTCCAAAATGCTACCCCTCGCGATGATGTTACCGTTTTAGGTTTAACATGTGATAGAAATGTGGTAACTCAACGTATAGATGAACGAGTTGATATTATGATTAATAATGGTCTTATTGATGAAGTTAAACACTTACTTGATGTTGGTTATACACCAAGTCTTCCTGCACTCAACTGTATTGGATATAAAGAAACCATTCAGTATTTACATGGTAGTATTACTCGAGATGAAATGATAAGATTAATTAAAATTCATACTCATCAATTCTCAAAACGTCAAATGACATGGTTTAAAAAAATAGATAATGTTTTCTGGAATGTTTCATCTAAATAAAGATCAATTAAAGCAATATATAATATATGCTGTCTTAGCATTGGCAGTGCTTATCAACACGGCTATTATCTACAGTCCTTTTATCCCCAAAAATATTAATTTAGAAGTCAATGATACAGCACTTAGCACCATTACCGCTCCTCGTTATATAGAATTTGAATCTCGCCAAGATAAAATAGCAAATAAAAAAACCCAAAATCATATTAAAAACACCATCCCTCCCGTTTATTCAATTAATCAAACGATTAATAGCGCTATCATTGAAAATATAGCTTTATTTTTTGATGATATTGCATCTAACCCTATGGATAAATTAAGTATCTATATTTCTCAAATTTTATCATCAGAGGATACATTTTATTTAAAATCCATTTCCAATGATATGTTTCAGCAATTAAAAAGTGATACTCTTTCTATAACAAACACCTTATTATCTAGCGGAATTAAAGAAATTAATCATGCCGTTGTCAAAACATCTGTTTCTGAATCATTGCAATCTTACGATCCTAATCTACAAAATATTGCTTATCATATTATTACGCATTACTTACAACCTAATCTTACTATTGATCAAGAGCAAACCAATCTTATTATTAAACAAGCATTATCATCTCAAATAAAACAAACATCCATTTATAAAAAAGGACAACCGATTATTTATCAAGGAGAGCGTATAAATGGAGCTCAAATTGAAGTCTTTAAAGCACTGAATATGTACCATAGCAAAGCTAGTTATATTGAACTTTTTGGTATCTTTATTTTTACCCTAATTGGCATTCTTATACTGGATCGATTTATTTATTATTTTTATAAACGAGCTTACTTTCTAAAATATATCTGCTTAAGTTTATTGGTTTTAACCCTTCTCGTTTTAATTGGGCGTTTAAGCTTACTTCCTACTTATCTTCCTTCTGATGTACTTATTTATCTACTTATCCCCATATCTATCTCTTCTATGCTATTAACCTTTCTTGTTTCATCTAATATTGCTCTAATTACAGGAACTTTAATTAGTATTTTTATTAGTCTTTTATTTAATATGAGTTTTGACGTCTTTATATTTTTATTTCTTAGTACTTGTTTTACGACCTTTACCGTTTTAAAAGCCTATAAACGATCTGACTTAATTTTATCTGGATACTTCATTGGCGCATTTAATATTTTTTGTATAATTGGGATTGGCCTTCTATCTAAAGAAACCAGTTATTCTTGGTATGGTATTAATGCTCTTTTTGCCTTTGGAAATGGTGTTTTCTCAGCAATGGTTACGCTTGCAATTTTACCTTATTTTGAACTTTTATTTAAAATTACAACGAACCAAACATTACTTGAACTTGCTAATTTAAATCATCCTTTACTAAAACGCCTGATGATGGATGCCCCTGGTACCTATCAACATAGCTTGATGGTTGCTAATCTTTCGGAAGCAGCAGCCGAATCTATTGGTGCTAATAATATTTTGTGTCGTGTTGGTAGTTATTTTCATGATATTGGTAAATTAAAACGACCTGTGTTTTTTTCTGAAAATCAATTTTCAGAAGATAATCCTCATGAAACAATAGCTCCTCGTATTAGTAAAATGATTATTCTATCTCACGTTAAAGAAGGTGCTGATTTAGCTATTAAACATAAACTGCCTACTGTACTTAAAGATCTTATTGAACAACATCATGGCACCTCATTGTTGTCGGTATTTTATACTCAAGCTATATCAAAAGAAGGTCAAGTCCCTACAACTGATGATGAATTTAGATATTCAGGGCCAAAACCACAAACCAAAGAAGCAGGCATTCTTATGTTGGCTGATTCTGTAGAAGCGGCTACTCGTTCTATTGAAAAAATAACACCTCAAAAAATCGAAAATATGATTAACAAAATTTTTAAAGATAAAATGGATGATTTACAACTATCTGAATGCCCTCTTAGTTTAAATGAAATTTTTACGATTAAATCTAGCTTTTTATATTTATTTAGAGGCATTCAACATAATCGAGTTGATTATGTTAAAGAAGTCGAAAAACTTAATTCTCAAGATAATTCTCAAAAAAATTCTGATGATGATATTACATCTACTGACATTAAAAAATCATAATGGCTGTTTCCTATTCTGTTCATTACCAAACACCTTTTTCTCATACCTTTAATGCCGATTTATTTATTAAGACAGCATTTAACTTAAAACATATCTGTGACGGTTCTATAGAATTTACTTTTGTTGATGATGACTTTATGGTTTCACTTCATAAATCTTACTTAAATGATACATCTAAAACAGATATTATGACGTTTAATTTAAACTCATTAATCAATCCTATTGGAGACATTTATATTTGTATTAACGAAGCTGAACGTAATTCACATCAATATCACACATCATTAGATTATGAAATTCAATTTCTTATCTTACATGGCATTTTACATCTTATTGGCTATACCGATGAAACTGATTTTGAAAAAAACTATATGCTTGATGAACAAAATCGTTTATTAAATCTTATCCACCCCCTCATTTAAGTTATGAAACTTCATTCTTTTTTATACTCACTTAAGATGGCTATTAATGGATTGCGAACAGCCTTACATAGAGAAAATAACTTTCAAATTCAGGTTATGATAATGATTACTGTTCTATTACTTAGCTTTCTTCTGTCTTTGTCTATTATTGAATGGTGTATTATACTTTTTTGTATTGGAATGGTATTATGTATTGAATTAATGAATACATCAATTGAATATTTAGCTAATCTATATAATTCTCATTATGATTTAAGAATAAAACGAATTAAGGATATATCTGCTGCTAGTGTCTTATTGGTTAGTCTTATTTCAGGTATTATAGGAGGGCTTATTCTAATCCCAAAATGTTTAAACTTTGCTAAAAGTTGGAAGGTTCTACTATATTGATTGATATACTTTTTGTTAAAACCATAATATTTGTACTTTTTATTTTCTTGTCAGCCTTTTTTTCTGCTGCAGAAACAGCCTTTACTGCTATCAATAGAATTAAACTTCGTTCAATAATCCAAGCACAAAAAAAACAAGCACATCATATTGAATTTTTACTTCAACATCCTAAAAAACTATTAACGGCTATCCTGATTGGCAATAATCTTGCCAACATTGCAGCAACTACTTTTGCTACTGCCTTTTTTATTGACCTATTACGTTCTATCGGGTTTACCAATATAGCAGCCATGCTAGGTATTATTACTGTTTTAGTCACCTTTATTTTATTAGTTTTTGGAGAAATCACCCCTAAAACACTAGCTATGAAAAACCCGTCTAAGTGGGCCTTTAATATTTCCTCTATTATTTATTATATCTATTTTATCGAATATCCATTTATTTGGCTGTTTTACTCTATTACCAAATTACTTAGTTCTATTTTTGGGATTCAAACTACGGGTTCATCTCAACTTTCTGAAGAAGAAATTAAACTCCTTATTCAACTAGGCCAAGAAGAAGGCATTTTAGAAAAAGAAGAACAAAAAATGCTTCATGGTGTTATTAATGTTTTTGATAAGGTTGTTCGAGAAATTATGACACCTCGTACTGATATGATCTGTTTAGAACGATCGAGTTCCATTGCCGAAGCTATTGATATTATCCGCTCAAAGGGGCATTCTAGAATCCCTATTTATGAAGAAAAAATTGATAATATTATTGGGTTTGTTTACGCAAAGGATCTTCTTTATGCCAATCATTCTAATCAAGCTAATCTACTTCATAATTTTATGAGAGAAGCTGTCTTTATTCCTGAAACAAAACAAATTCAATCTTTATTACAACAAATGCGTAAAAAAAAGTTTCATTTATCAATTGTTGTTGATGAACACGGTGGTGTTGCTGGACTTGTTACAATGGAAGATATTATTGAAGAAATTGTTGGAGAAATACAAGATGAATATGATAATGAAAAACTATCTATTAAAAAATTAACATCATCTCGTTATATCATTGATGCCGCTGTTCGTATTGAAGAACTTTCTGAAACATTAGGATATCAATTTCCAGAAGATGAAGATTATGATACGGTTGCTGGTTTTATTCTTGCTCAAATTGGATCTTTTCCTAAAAAAAATGATAAAATTTCTTATAAACATTTTGATTTTATTGTAAGAGACATTAAGAATAGACGTATCATTGCTTTTGATGTCATTATTCATAAAGAAAAATCTAGTTCGTAAACCGTTGCTCAATTAGGTCTTAACATTGTATCCTTTACCACATGAAGGATTCGTCTAAATTAAATTTATCATTATCACGTTTTTTAAAAAAACAGTATCCTGATAGCTTTAAATTTAATCAAATGATTGTCCAAAAAGGAATTGCTAATGCTTCTATTATTTCTGAACATATGTACCGATCATGGCCTTTTTGGATTTCAAAACAATTAAAACCTGATCAAACTCCTCATATCAGTGATACGAACCTACTAGGTCTTATCAATACAAAACATAGAAACTGGACCTATATCAGTAGCCCTAACTCTGATAATGCCGCCATTATAGATCCTGCTGGACTCATTTATGTAAAAGGAAAATCATACTCAATAGATTTTTGGATTAGTAACTCTAATTCACTTTTTATCCCTTCTCATAAAGATGATATTCGCCAGCAATATATCCCAGAATCAAATAGCGTTTTAACATCATTTTCTTTGTCTCAACTTGATATAGAATCTCATGTTATGTTTAACCAATTGCCCAGTAATCTTGATTTTGTATTTTGCAACTATAAACTTACAAATAATACCAAGAAAAACATTAAATTTTCTTTTTATATCGCTATTCGTCCTTTTGATTTTGAAGGTGTCACTGATATTCAATCGATACAATACCTACAAGATGGTATTTTTATGGTTGATAAACAATTAGGAATCGTTTTAGATAAACAACCCGATAATATTGTTTGCCTGGCTCATCACGAAGGTGATGTTAGTGAGCATTTTAATAAATTAGAAATGATTTTTAATGCCTCTTGCCCACTTAAAAAGGTGTCTGCGTTTGCTGAATATCGTCTAGTCATTGCGCCTAACAAAGATATCTCTTTAACATTTAAAATTCCGTGTATGACACGTCTCTTTCCTCAACTAAAAATACCTTTTTTAAATCAACAATCACCTTCAGATTTAGTTCAAAAAACATATCAATCGTTTACATTTGATAAATCACTTAAAGAATTATCATTTTATAACTCTGATTTACGTAATCAAGATATGTCATTTTCATTTCCGGATGCTCACTTAACACAATTTATTCATTCTCAATTTTCATTTTTAATTTCCTCTCTTCATACGAACTCCTTTAAACATGGTTATTATCAAGAATTAAATCATTGTCCATTTGATCACCTTTTCTTTATGAATTCACTTTATCTTGCAGGATACAAACCATCCTTATATTCTCATATTTTTTCAGTAAAATATCTTAATAAGGTTTATTCACATTTAAAATCTAAACAACTTTCTTTTACTGACTGCTCTTCTTGGTTTGAAAATTTATTAGGCTTATTCAATAGTAATGTTATTACTATTACTCATGATATGTATAAAGTATTATTTAAAATTATCATGCTGGGCTTAAATCAATTTAAATTTTATGATGATCTTGAATTTAAAACGCTGCCTGCTCGCTCTAGCTCTAAGCATCCACCCTCTTTTTTCTTATCTGATGTTATAGGGTTATTTGGTTGCTTACATTTTTTCAAACTACTATCTCAAAAATTACCTTATGGGAATTTAGACATTATTAATAACGCTAATTTAAATCATTATAGTGCCTTATTAGAGGATTCTATCGAAACGTTTTGCAGTGCTGTTTCTAGTAAAATTGCTTTAAATAATGTTGTTCCTGTTTCTTCTACCCAATATATTTCCTTAGATTTAATTAAAACACTTTCTTTATATGTTACATTTTTTCCAAACAAAAATAACTATATCAAAAATACAATTTTAAATATTCAAAAGCATTTAGCTTATAACCAATTAATCTTTTCCATGATTAACCCTTCTGGATTTCCATTATCTTACAATTTAGATTATATACAATTACTGATTAAACTAGATCCTAAAAATGTATTTAATATCATCACTAAGCTTTTATCCTACGCAACCTCTACCTTTACATTTCCAGATACTATCCATCCAATTACAAAAGGTGGGAGTGAAGGTGATGGCCATACTATCAAACATGGTGTTTTACTTACGCAGTATATCTTTGATACGATTCTTTCTCAAAATGATAAAAACCTTATCTTGTTTCCTGCAATACCAGCTGAATGGTTAGCTAACCATTCTTGGCATATTAATAACTATAAAATAGGTAAAGAAACTATATCCTTATCTATTAAACAATCCCCTACTGAAACAACACTTGATATTACGTTTTCAAACAAAAAATTATTTAGTTTTTTTATAATTCATACCCATTCTCACTATAAGTCTTTTATACTTAATGATACTGAAATTGCTATCAAATCTCCTACGATTAAAATACCTGGATCTGAAACATGTATCCGTCTCATTAAACATGATGTCAAATCAACCTTCTAGTGAATCAATAGAAGTTACCAAGCTTGTCAATGGCGGTTATGGGTTAGCTTATTATCATAAAAGACCATTGTTTATTCCTAAAACTGTTCCGGGTGATCATGTCCAGGTTTTGTTAACTCGCAAAAAAAAATATTACTCGTTTGCAAAAGTTATTCGTTATATAAAAAAATCTCCTTTAAGACAACTCGATACATGTATCCACTCTAATGAATGTGGTGGATGCCAATTTCAAGATATTGACTATTCAAACCAACTTAATCTAAAACAAGATTGTCTTCATGACACAATTACGCATGATGCCCCATTTTTATTACCTTATTTAAAGCCAATTATTCCTTGTAAAACAACTCATTATCATCGAAATAAAATGGAATTTGCTTTTTATCAATCGGAAAGCTTAGAGCTAGGGCTTAAAGAACAACTAAACCCTACTTCGGTTATTCCTGTTTCACAATGTCTCTTAATGTCAGAAACCTCTAATGATATTCTTAACTTTACACGAAACTTCTTTGAAAAATCTAAATTAAGTGTTTGGAATTCTCGCAAACAAATGGGCTGCTTAAGTCACTTAATGATTAGGCATTCAAAAGCATTTGATACTTACATGGTTAATATTTTAGCAAGTTCCTATGAACCCTTATTTTCTGATTATGCACTTTCTTTAAGTCAACAATTTCCTCAGATAAAATCTATTAATTTGTTAAAATTCATACAAAAGAAAGGTATTCCATCCTCTACATCTTGCCATCACTTACATGGTGATTCCTTCATTTTTGAAACTATTAATAATCTTACCTTCCGTATTTCTCCACTATCTTTTTTTCAAACAAACAGTCTTCAAGTTGGAACCTTATATGACATTATTAAGGATTCATGTTCTTTAGAACCCGGCCAAACGCTACTGGATTTATATTGTGGAACCGGCACAATTGGTCAATATGTTAGTCAAGGTAAGTATAACTTAATAGGGATCGATGAAATCTCTGAAGCGATTGAGGATGCAAAAGAAAATGCTCGTTTTAATAATATTGATAATACTACCTACTTTTCTGGTAGAGTGAAAAATATCTTAAAGTTTAACTCGTTCTCTCCTGATTGTGTTATTATCGATCCTCCCCGATCTGGGATGGTTCCAAAGGCACTTAAGCGTGTTTGTGAACTTAATTGCAAGCAATTAGTTTATGTTTCTTGTAACCCAGTTAGCCTTGTACGCGATCTTAAATTGCTAAGAGACTATGGGTATCATGTTACTAATTTTACTCCTGTTGATATGTTCCCTCATACTTATCATCTTGAATGTGTGGTTTCTCTTACACTAAATTAAAAATTCTTTACCCATATATATGCAGGATTATGCTTATAAATCTATCGCGTATTTACTTGAACATGATAGATAAACTAAGTTACACTGAATTGACGTATGAAATATAATAATGAAATTCATCAACTGGATGAACATAATGACGAATTATTAAACCTCTCAACAATGCTTAATAAAGCGATACAAACGTGTCGACGTCAAGAATTAAATTTAATTATTAAATTTTTAGAAAACTTTTCAAACGATACAAATCAAGATCAAAGCTCTCTTTCAGAAAGTCCTGATTATATTAGTTATTCTTCAGATAAAGCTGAACATGAAAAGTTCAAAAGTATCGTCACTGATTTAAGAACCTTATATGATACAGATCAACCAGCTGCACATCTTATCTTTTTTATGAGAAAAAATATCGATCAGCTAATGTCTCATATTCAAAATCTTGCTCTTACTACTCAAGAGTCTACAGAAATAATGGAACATAGTAATCCTCATGAGATATTTGAGGCTTATCTTAAAAACAATGATAGTCGTTATACCAAAACTAAGCGCTTTATTACTGAAGAAATTTTTAATCTAACAGATCATTTTGAAGTTGAAAATTTTATTGATCACTTACGTTCTCAAACAAAAGATATTTCTCGTGCTACAGTCTACCGAACTATAAAACAATTATTAGATGCCAATCTATTACAAAAGATTACTACCTTAGATGGAAAAGTATTTTACGAGCATTCTAAAGCTCAACTTCAACATGCTCATATTATTTGTAATCAATGTGGAAAAATTACTGAAATGCATGATGATAACCTTCAGGATTTAATTACTAAGTATTGTGATACGATTGATTTTACAATGTCATATCAGTCTATCCATATTTATGGAACTTGCAAGAATTGCTCTTAAGCTAGGTCATTATATCCTACATACTATATGTAGCCCTCTGTTTATATGCGATATGTTTGTGGTATAAATAAACTATGGAAACACTTATTGGTACGTTTATTATTATGTGCTTAGCTTTTTTAGGCTTTGGTGTTGGTGTTTTATTTTTTGGTAAAACAGCAAGCCATGATGCCTGTGGTAAGGTTCCTGAAATTGATCCTGAAGAGTGCTTATCTCAAAAAGCTGGTTTATGTCCTTTTGAAGATGAATCAGGGGGTCTCAAAATGCAGCGTAAAGCGCGTGTTAATTACCCTTCATCATAAATGTTATAAAGTTGGCATGTAGTATGTAGTTGATTTGGCGATACACCACTAGCATAATCGTTCCTATTTTATTATACCCTTTTTTATAAAAACTTATCTAGGGTATGGTGTAGGGGCGTATGTAGGAATAGGAATAGGGTTAGGATTAGGATCATGAAGGTTAGGAATAGGGTTAGGAATTGGTGTAGGCTTGTATGTAGGAGTATAATTAGGTTCTAATCCTCTTATTTCTGCCTTTAATGCTTGCCGTCTTCTAACATTTTTCTGAATTATTGTTGCTGCTTTATTTCTCTTAGCTGCTTCATTATCTATATTTATATTCATCATTTTAATTTTTCCTTTCTTATTTATTATACCCTTTTTATGTAAAGGCTTTATCTAGTTATCGTGTTTTAGAGATAAAAAATTTTAGTTATTTTTTAAGCCCCCCTTTTTTTGTGTCATAAACGATCGTTTATGTTATAAAAATATGACAAACTTATTTTAGATATCGTCGCATATTATGAGCTAAATGGGAGAAAAACGTTTCTCAGGCTATAATAAAGTATGTCTTGGCGTTATGTATTTTCTTTCTTTTCGTATCAACAAACCTCTCTTACTCATTTCTTATTTTTACGTTGTTTAGGCCTTATCTATTGTTTTGGATTTTTAGTTTTTGTTAACCAATGGGAAGGTTTACTTGGCTCTAATGGGCTTTCTCCTGCTTATTTATTTCTTGAATCTGTTAAAGAATCCATTTCTTTTTGGGATCTTCCTAGCATTTTTTGGCTTTATATATCGGATTCATTTTTATTTTGGTCAGGTTGTTTTGGGTTAGTCTTATCCGTTCTTGTTGTGTGTGGTCTCACCAATGCTATTGCCATGTTTATTTTATGGGCTCTCTATATGTCCATTATTCATATCGGCCAACAGTTTTATGGTTTTGGTTGGGAAACATTACTTTTAGAAACTGGATTTTTAGCTATTTTTTTGTGTCCTGTTTTTGACTGGAAACCTTTTTCTCCAAAAATTCCTCGCCCTACCCTTATTTTTATTCTTATTTTATGGCTTTTATTTCGTAATATGTTTGGTGCTGGTTTAATTAAAATACGTGGAGATGCTGTTTGGAGCGACTTCACAGCGTTGATTTATCACTTTGAAACACAGCCCATTCCAAATCCACTCAGTTGGTTCTTTCATCATCTACCCATTCCTATTTTAAAATTTGGCGTTTTATTTAATCATTTTGCCGAACTAATTGTTCCTTTTTTCTTGTTTGGACCTCGTTTATGCCGTCATCTAGCTGCTCTTATTATTATTGTATTTCAATTCACCCTAATTTTAAGTGGTAATCTCTCTTGGTTAAATTGGCTTACCATTGTTCAATGTATTCCCGCTTTTGATGATAGCCGATTCTTTCTCTTACAAAAATTATCATTATTTAAAATAATATCCTCATTGAAACGAACTAAATTACAGCTGATATCTCAGCTTAGCTTATGTGTGCTTATTGCAGGTTTAAGCATATTTCCTATTCATAATATGCTCAATCCTCATCAAAAAATGAATGCCTCCTTTAATTCCCTTCATTTAGTGAATACCTATGGCGCCTTTGGCTCTGTTGGAAAAACACGATATCAACTTGTTTTTTATGGAACAACCGATACAACGATTACAGATACTACCATTTGGATCCCTTATCAATTTAAAGGACAACCTAGCTTAATCAATGATAGGCCTCCCTTTTTTTCACCCTATCATTACCGTCTGGATTGGCATCTTTGGTTTGCAGCTATGTCTGATTACCGTTATCACCCCTGGCTAGTTCATCTCGTTTATAAATTACTTCATAATGACCCTATCATCAGTAATTTGATTAAACATAACCCTTTTTCATCATCACCCCCCACCTTTATTAAGGTTGATCGTTATGATTATCAGTTTACAGACTCATTATCTAATGGCTGGTGGTCATCTACGTTTTTAAATAATTATTTACCGCCACTATCAAAAGATAATCCATCTTTGTTACGATTTGTAGAGCAATTGCAATAACTTCTATTTAATCTTATACCGTTTCATCGCTAGCTAACTTTATTCCTTTTTACATACTTCTTTCATTTCTATCTTATTCATTTAATGATTATGATATAATTTTTTTATGAGTGAATTTATCATTGTTTTTAGAGAAACATTAGAAGCTACACTAATCGTTGGTATTATCTACATGGTATTGATTAAAAATAGTTTGAATAATGTTCTTAAAAAAGTATGGCTTGGTGTTGTCAGTGCTATTTTTGCAAGTATCGGTATTGCTTTCTTAGTTTTAAACTTAAAAAATACGTTTGGAAATAATTCCTATCAATCATTATTCGAAGGTATTTTTATTTATTTAACCGCTATTTTTATTTATTATGTTATTTTCTGGTTATCTCAACATATTAGTGATACTAAGGAATTGGAACAGAAAACGGTTCATTCCTTATCGATATCATCCTGGGGTATATTTTTACTTGTCTTTTTTGCTATTCTTAGAGAAGGTTTTGAAACTGTTATTTTTTTAATCTCTAGTTTTTCAATGCATGGTTCATTTTCTTATACTGGATTTATCCTTGGTATGGTTTTAGCAATTATTATTGGTTATGGGATTGTTATTCAAGGGAAAAAAGTCCCTTTAAAACGTTTATTTCAAGTTACGACTTTATGTTTAGTATTTATTGCGTCAGGGATGCTTGCTTATGGTACTCACGAAATTGAAGAATATTTAGTTAAATCTAATAAAATTCAAGAATCTCAAATTATGAGACCTTGGAATATTTTAAAACCACAAGATACTATTCATCACAATCAGTTTAAATTTATCTATAGTTATAATGAACAAAAAAATAAGTACATTCATTTTTTACATGATAAAGGTAATGTAGGCGTCTTTCTTAAGGGATTTTTAGGATATAATAGTAACCCCAACTATCTTGAATTTATCATATGGCTCGTATCATTATTATTTGGCTTTAATCTATGGCGACGTGTTTATTATCCAAAACAGAAACCAGTAATGGCTACTTAAGTTATAATTGATTCTTAGATCTATAGACGTTAATTAATCTTACTGATCGTTTGTGGGTAAAGTAACTTGTAACCCAGTCTAGCAAAACTAGTATTTTATTTCTCATATTTACTAAAAATAAAATATGAATAATGCCCCATAATACCCATGCGAAAAACCCCCTTATTTTGAACCCGGAAATATAAGCAATGGCTCGTGATCTACCAATTGTAGCCATCATACCTTTATCTTTATATATAAAGGCATCTCTACCTTTATTTTTTTGATCATTCATTATCTGCTTTGCAACAAACTTTCCAGCTTGAATTGCTCCCTGAGCTACCGCTGGGACGATACCCCCCTTTGCATCTTCTAAATAGGCACAATCTCCAATACAAAATACGGTGCTATCTTCCTGAATACTAAAATCTAACTTAACATTAGCCTGCCCTACTTTATTAGTATGTTTTGTAATTTTTTTTATAAAAGGTGATGCCGTATTACCCGCTGCCCAAATTATATTTTCAGTTTCAATAATGTTGTCTCCAATATAAACTCCATCTTGTGTAATGTTACTAACCATAGAATTTAATTTTATTTCTACTCCCATCTGTTCTAAATCTTCTTGTGCCTTGATAGATAGTTCTTCTGGATATTGACTTAAAACTCTATTACTAGCTTCAATTAAAATTATTTGAGATGTTTGTGATTGAAATTCTGTAAAATCAGACACAATAGACTTTTTTGTTACTTCGGCAATCGCTCCTGCCATTTCAACTCCAGTTGGTCCAGCTCCTATGATAACAAATGTACTAAATTTTTTTCGCTTGCTTTGATATCGCGTTCTCTCAGCTTTTTCAAAGCTATATAACATTCTCTCTCGAATTTTCAAGGCATCTTTTGTCGTTTTTAACCCCCAAGCCAATTTCTCCCATTCTGGTTTACCAAAATAAGAATGTCTTGCTCCTGCCGCAATTATTAAATAGTCATATTCAAATTTTTGTGAAGATCTTTTTAACGTTATATATCTCTTCTCTACATTAACATCATTTACATTTCCAATTAATACTCTTACATTGTTTAATTTTCTAAACATTGATCGTATAGGATATGCTATTTGTGCTGGAGATAACATGGCTGTTGCAACTTGATAAAGTAAAGGCTGAAAAACATGATGATTCCTTTTATCAAACAAAACTATTTCAAAATCTTGCTTTGCTAAATGTTTGGCTGCCATGCATCCACCAAAACCACCACCAATAATAATAATTTTTTTCTTAACCTTCTTTTCCATAAAGATAGGATATAGTAGTTTACTTTTTCTGTTAATTGATCTTGGCTAATCTTTATACTTAATGTTGCTTAATTTATAAGTTAAACCTTACTTTTTAATTTCTACTCGCGTTTGCAATCTCTTCAAAATCAACATTTTTATAAGTAAAAATGGTCTCATCAAGCAGTTTTTTCTCATATTGCTTAGCCCAATCTTTATGATAGGATAACTCCAAACGTTGTGGTGGTAAAATAGTAAAAATGACTGTATATCTATCTGTAATCTTTCCGGGCAAAGTCATATTTCTAGCATAATGAAAATTATCTATTAAATTTAAATGTGGTAATAAATCAATAAAACTACTTAATCCTGTCCGCTCATTGATAACCTTTCCTGTAATATGCAAATATGGAATAAACCCACCTTCTACACTTCCTTTAGGAATATTACGTGTATCCCAATTTACACGAGCTTCTATATGTACATGTGTATTATTTTCAGCTAAATGTAAGCTTTCAGGAAATACTTGGTCTTTTATTGCTCCTTCAAAAATAAATATAATTCCTGGTTCCACTCTTTCTTCACCAATTACCAATTCTAATGCATTAAGTTGAGTTCCGATTATTATCAAACAGATTAAACTTGCTATTACTTTTGAAATCATATTTAGGCCCCTTGCTTTACTATTGATTGATGCTTCCTAAGAAAAAGATTATTATAACAATCTTTGTTATTTTTGCTTAGTAATTTCTCATAAGCTATAGCCTTACCGGCTTATCATACCTATAACCTATTACTATGTTTTCAAGTCGTATTACGTCCTGTATATATTTTTAAAAATCAAGCGCTACAGATAGATATAACGCTTCTGCACTAAAATTATTTAATGGTTGATCATAATCTTCTAGTTGATACTCACACTTATAAACGATAGATTTTATGGGTCTAAAATTAAAGCCAATCATGGCACGATGTGTAACATAATGAGTGTCTTTATCTGTGTTGACAGTTCCAATTCTTACAAAGGCTTTAATACTAGGAGATTCTAACATTGGTAAAAACCGTATTAATTCTTTTTGTAATACATCGGCTCTTACTTCTAAATAACTTCCACTCATCTTATTAGGAACATCTTCTATTCCATCTAAATTAACCATTGCAACTTCCGCTACTACTTCATACTGATCATATTTGTAGAAAACGTCCGCACCCAACATGAACATTCCATTTCTACCATTATCATCAAAATTTCCGTTATACATACTTGTCCCCACTTCTAAACCTTTCATTGGAGATGCCCATAACCTTGTAACAACTGCCTTATCTCCATTATTATCTTGTTGAAAGCCAGGCCTGGCATTCCTTAAGCCATTTCTTGCATCTATCGATGAATCTAACCCATTAATTATATAAGCTTGATAATAAATCTCCATATTAGCGTATTCACTTGTCCCAATTAAGCCTTTGCCACTTTTAAACCAATTAGCATAGCGAGTTACACCATGTATACCAATACCACTATCTACCCATGTAGAGGGGACAATATAGGTTAAATATAAAGGTCTTTGAGTTGTATCTCGATGGTTAGAATTATAGATACTGCTTGTACGACCAAATGGAACCATAAAAATCCCTGTACGCTGTGTTAAACCATCATTAATTTTAAAATCAAACCAAGCTTGTTGCATTGTAATCTCACCGGTATTATTATTGTTTCCACCATTTACTTTACCGCCATAATCTAAAGCAATTTCAGAATTTATCAGCAATCTTTTAGATAACCGTGATGACATTCCTAATACAAAATGATGCGCTATAAATGATGAGTCTAAAAGTTCTCTACCAAAAAACTCCGAATCAAAATAACCACTAATTACCCTACTTCCGCTACTACTATTATTTCTTATATCATTTTCTGCTGGCTGTGCATAAGAGATTAAACTAATATTGATTAATATTGCTAGTATCCATACTATTTTTTTCCTACTTCTTATTACATATTCTATCATTATATATCTCTAATTATTTTACTAGCTTATTTAATACTCACTTATTTTTAATAGGCTTGTCAAGTTTTACAAAATTTTATTTTATAAAGATGTATAGGATTGATAATTTACTTTTTGTAAGCCAGATGACTGATACATTTCTAATGAGTTATCATTATTACGAACAATTATTAATCCCTCCACATCAGAGTAAGACTCAATTAAGCTTAGCCCTCTATTAACACCCATTACCATAATAGACGTTGCTAAGCCATCTGCTAAAATACAATTCGGAGCGATAATGGATACCGATGTAATTTTTGATTGTGAAGGACTTCCTTTTTTTGAATTTATAATATGTGAATAAATAACACCGTTTTTCTCAAAGAAGTTTTGATAATCTCCACTCGTTGCTAAAGAAGAGTTGGTTAAATCAACTGATCCTAGTAAACTTTGTTCAATATCATGGTACTTTGGTTTATTAATGCCAATTTTCCATGGCTTATTTTTCTTTGTTAAAACTCTTACTTCTCCACCAATTTCTACCATATATTTTTTTGAACCAACACTTTCTAAGAGTAAGGCTATTTGATCAACAGCATATCCTTTTACTATAGCAGAAAGATCTAACTCTACATCAGGATTTAATTTTCTAAGCTTATTATCAGCTAAAACAATTTTATCTAACCCAATATTTTTAGCTATGCGATCAAGCTCCCTTTGATTTGGAATAGAAAAAAATGACTTATCTGAACCAAATCCCCATATATCTGATAATGTTTTTATTGTGGGATCAAAATAACCGGTTGTATCACGATTTAATTTATATGATAATTCTACCAATTTTTTAAAATCATCGGATATCTCTACATTCTCTAAACTTTTCAACTGATTGAAGGTACTAATCTCAGATTGAGTATCCCATGTTGAAAAAATAGCACTAATTCTATTAAGTTCATTTTCTATTTTTGATTTAATATTATTTTTTGTAATCCATTTTGGGCTATAACACTTAATGGTATAGCTTGTTCCCATGGTTTCTCCATTAATAACCATATATTTTTTCTGAAATGTCCATACCAGTAACAATGGAACTATTACTACACATACAAATATCAATAATCTTTTTTTAATACTCATCTTATCTCTACCGCAACGTCACCTTTATTAATCTATTCTATCCAAAATCATCAAAATCTATCATTTCTTTTTCAACACCTATATTATCTAACATCTCCATGACACATTTTAACATCATAGGCGGTCCACATAAATAATATTCTACTTCGGTAGGATCTTCATGAGTGTTCAAATAATTATCTAGTAAGGCTTGATGAATAAAACCTGTCATCCCAGCCCAATTATCTTCGGGTAATGCATCAGATAAAGCTACATGATAGGAAAAACTAGGGTTTTCTTTTTCTAATTGCTTAAATTCATCATCATAAAACATCTCTCTGGCTGATCGAGCCCCATACCAAAATGTTATTTTTCGTTTTGATTTAATTCTCTTCAATTGATCAAAAATATGACTCCTCATAGGTGCCATACCCGCTCCCCCTCCAATAAAGCACATCTCTCTCTCTGTTTCTTTCGCATAAAACTCTCCAAAGGGACCACTGGCTGTAATTTTGTCACCAGGCTTTAAATTAAAAATGTAAGTTGATCCAATTCCAGGAGGTACATCTAAACCAGGAGGTGGTGTTGCAATTCTAACGTTTAAATAGATCACACCTTTTTCTTCTGGATAATTTGCCATTGAATACGCTCTAAAAATTTCTTCATCATTTGATCCTTTAATATCCCATAATTTAAATTTATCCCAATCTTCACAGAATTCTTTCTCAACATCAAAATCTTTAAATGTACAATTAAATGGAGGAATATAAAGTTGAGCATATCCTCCTGCTCGAAAATCAACATCTACACCTTCTGGCAATTTTAATCGTAATTCTTTTATAAACGTCGCTACATTATGATTTGAAACTACCTCACATTCAAACTTCTTAATACTAAATATTTCATCAGGAATTTTTATTTTCATATCATTTTTCACTTTTACCTGACATCCTAACCTAACATTTTCTTTTCGTTCACCTAATGTTAAATGAGGTAACTCTGTTGGCAAAATATCGCCACCACCATCCTCTATTTGCAACTTACACATTGCACAGGTTCCACCCCCACCACATGCTGAAGGCAAAAACAAACCATTATTAGATAAGGCTGATAATAAGGTTGTTCCAGAGCTAACTGTAGGGCTCTTTTCTTCATCCCCATTTATGACTACCTTGCAATCACTACTACCAATAACATTTTTTTCCACAAGATATAAAAGTGTCACTAACGACATAATAATTAATAACACAGTTAAGACACTTATAATGTAAATCATCATGTTAGTTTTATCCCTGCAAAAGCCATAAATGCCATGGCTATCAACCCTGTAACCACCATATTAACGGCAAATCCATCTAAACCTTTTGGTAAATGAGCATACTTTAATTTTTGTAATACAGCTGAGAAACAAACAATCGCTAAAAACCAGCCAATCCCAGAACTAAAGCCAAAGACTACAGACTCTATAAATGTATAGGCTCTTTGTTCCATAAAAAGAGACGTTCCCAAAATTGCGCAGTTTACAGCAATTAACGGTAAAAATATCCCTAATGATGTATATAATCCAGGACTAAACTTTTCCATAAGCATTTCAACTAACTGAACCTGAGATGCAATAACGGCTATAAATGCTATAAATACCAAAAAGCTTAAATCAGCTTCAGGAAACCCTAACCAAGCTAAGGCCCCAGGTCTTAAGAAAAAATGATTAATTGCCCAATTAACAGGTGTTGTAATCGTTAATACAAAAATAACAGCAATACCTAGTCCAGTAGCTGTTTTAATATTTTTTGCACACCCAAGAAAAGAACACATTCCTAAAAATAAGGCTAATAAAATATTATTAATAAAGATTGATTCAAGCGCTAAACTTGCTAAATGTGCTACCATCTTAATGCTCTACTCCTTGACCGGTAAATATATTTTGTATCCATACCAATATACCAATTAATATAAAAGCTCCTGGTGCTAATAACATAAGTCCCATATCTACATAGCCTATTTGATATAAAAAATCAGGCACAACTTTTATTCCAAACAAACTACCTGCTCCAAATAATTCTCTAAAAAAACCAACTACAATTAAGATATACCCATAGCCTAACCCATTTCCTAACCCATCCCAAAATGATAGCCAAGGTCCATTTGCTAAGGCAAAGGCTTCTGCTCTACCCATAATAATACAGTTTGTAATTATCAATCCGACAAAAACACTTAATTGTTTACTAACATCAAATAAAAATGCTTTTAATAACTGGTCCGCTAAAATAACTAATGATGAAACAACAACTAACTCTACAATAATTCGAATATTTTTAGGAATAACATGCCTTAATATAGAAATAGTAATATTGGAAAATGTCAAAACAAATGTCATGGCTAAAACCATAATAATTGATGGAAAAATCTGTGTTGTAACAGCTAATGATGAACAAATTCCTAATATCGCAATTGATATTGGGTTCGCTTCAATTAAAGGCTTTTTAAATGTCTTATAAGCTTTTGATTTTAAAAAACTCATTATCCTTTTCTCCTTAATCGTTTTGCAAATGTTTCATAAGCTGATAAATCTTTACGTAAATAATCTTCTATTCCTTTACTTGTTATAGTCGCTCCACTCATCCCGTCTACATAATTTTTCTCTTTAATCTTACTAAAACCTTTATCAGCTACTTTTCCTTTAACGACACCAATTGAAACAAATTTTCCATTTATGTCTGTTATTTTTTTACCAATAAATTGATCTTGAAACCATGGTTTTTCACATTCGCCTCCAAGCCCCGGTGTCTCTCCATGACTATACACCGTAAACCCCACAATTGAATCTCCATCTCCATTAAAAGCAATATATCCATACATCCAACTCCATAATCCATAGGCTTTAAATGGTACCGCATATGTCTTTATGTTACTTGCATCTCCAACTAAAAAAAGCGCTCTAGCTGTTTCTTCTTCTGTTAAATTCCCCTCACTATCTAAATAAAATTCTTTTACATTACCATTATAGTTCTCTTTAATTTCATCACCCGTATATTTCTTATCTTTACTAATTAAATTTAGGGCTTTTAATATATTTTTTTGTCTATCAATTAATTTATTTTCATCTTGCCTTTCTTTTAATCCAACAGAGGCTGCTGTTAACGCAATGCTACAACAGACACACATAATAATCGCAAATCGAAATGTTTTTTGAGCTTCAGACAACATTAGGAATCCTTTTCTTTATCTTCATAGAAATCACAACATGATCAATTAAAGGTGCAAATACATTCATTAATAAAATTGCTAACATCCAACCTTCTGGATAAGCCGGATTAATAACTCGAATAATAATGCCCAATATTCCTATTAAAAACCCATAAATAAATCGTGATATTTCTAAACTTGGTGATGATACTGGATCGGTTGCCATAAAGACCGTGGCAAAAGCAAAACTTCCAATCGACATTTGCCAAATGGGTGATAAACCTAAAAATGGATTACTTGATGGGCCTGCTATCAGATTAAATATCAATGTCATTAAGGTTGCACCAAGCACACTCCCAATCATTGTTCGCCAACTTCCTACCCCTGTAATAATTAAAAATATCGCTCCAAATAAAATTAAGGGAACACTTGTCTCCCCTATACTTCCAGGAATTAATCCAATAAAACTTTTTTCTAAACTAAATCCCGCATTAGTTAATACTTCACTTGCTTTCATGGGAGCTTCTGTCGCTGCGGCTACAGCTAACGCTGTGGCTCCACTCCATCCATCAACTATTTGATCTTTACTTTTTAAAATTGATGTCCATACTTCACCACTAATATAAGCAGGGTATGTAAAAAACACAAAAGCTCTTGCTGTTAAAGCTGGATTTAAAAAATTTCGTCCAGATCCCCCAAATACTTCTTTTCCAACAATCACACCAAAGGCTATCCCAACCCCAGCCTGCCATAAAGGCAAGGTTGCAGGCAATGTTAATGGATACAAAATACCGGTCACTAAAAAACCTTCATTAATTTCATGTTTTCTTATAATTGCAAATAATAGCTCAATCGTTCCTCCAACAGCATACGACACCAAAATTAATGGTAAAACAAGCTTTGAACCTGTTAATAAAACAGGTATTAAATCCAATGATAAACCAACAGCTTTATGTGCTTGATATCCTGAATTATAAATACCAAAAAGAATACAAGGTGTTAATGCCGCCATTACCATACTCATAAATCGTTTTGTATCTAATGAATCTCTAATATGAACACTTGACTGTGTCGTTTCTTTAACACTAAATAAAAAACTTGCTCCTGCTTCATACAAAGGATAAAGTTTTTCAAACTTACCACCTTTCACAAAGTGTTTTTCTTGCTCATTTAAGAAATCTGCTAATTTTTTTATCATTATTTTCCAACTTCCTTTGCAATTATATTTTTTGCATTGGTTACAATCTCATCTAATTCAATTTTGGATGGACATACATAGGTACATAATCCGCACTCTACACAATCTAATACCCCTTGCTCCATCGCAGTCTCAATATCATTTACATTTAAATTTTTCATTGTTACTTGAGGATACGTTTCTACAGGGCATACTGCTACACAAGATCCACATGATATACACGCTCGGTGTCCTCCATTAAGCGATGTATTCATTTCCCATTCTTTATCTTTTAATAAGGCAGACATATAGGTTCTAGAAACCGTTGGTCTATGAAATCCGGGTTTAAAAAAATGTAAAAATTCCTGTTCTCTTCCTTCTGGTAATACTTGCAATGCAAAATCTCTATAGCTAACGTAATCTTCCTTGTCTATTTTCTGTCCTGTTAATGCGCCTCCGGCAATAATTCTAATCTTGCTAAAATCGTCTATTCCCTTTAATACAGCTTCTACCGGTATTCCATCTTGAACCCAAGCATAGCAAGCATCTTTTAAGATATTACCCGAAACGGTTATCAATCGCTTATTTGGATAAACCCCAGACTCTAACAACATCCCTATACGAATAACATCTTGAGCTTTAATTCCCCATGATTTATTTTCATCTGATGATGTTTTATTGTAATAAAGTAAAACACCTGGATCATTAGCAGGATAATCCCCCACTAATTGATGCGTCGCTTCTTTCCTGACGGAAGGATCATTGACTTTACAATTAACTGACATTCCTAAATATGTTTTTTTACAAATACGCTTAATTGCACTTAAACCTGTTAAAAACTCAGATTCATGCCCTTTTATAAACATATGCGATTCGGGTAAAAAAGGTTCATCATTATCTAACCCAACATAAATCGAAGGCGGGATTTCATCTTTATCAGGAGCTCTATTAAATGGATATTCAAGAAATGAAGACCATAATCCTCCTTTCTGAATTATTGATCTAATATCTGCTACTGATTTTTCTTTAATATCATTGATTGAAAGTGGATCACATATTTTTTCTTTTTCGTCTTTATTATCTGACGTAATAACAATGGCTTTAATAATGCGTTTATCCCCATAAATTATCTCTTTAATAGTCCCACTTACAGGTGATAAAAACTCATTAACTTCATTTTTTTTATCAAAAAATAAACGCGATCCTATTTTTACGGCATCTCCAATTTTAACAACTACTTTAGGTTTTATATATTTAACTCGTGAAGGGGCTACTCCATACTCTTCTGATTGTGTAATATCAACAATCTTTTCTTCAGGACTACCTGCTATTTTTAATTTATATGTATTCTTTACGTTAATTTTTTTCATATTTTTTTTTGACTATAATTAGGTTTAATTTTTAAATTAGCTATTAATAATATTCGATTTATCTTTGTGCGTAAATATTATTTTTTTTCACTTACTTTTCTAGCTCTACCTCATAATTCAAAATAAAGGCAAAACTAGCACAAAAACCAATTAATCCTGGAGCAAATAATAAAAATATAAATCCTACATTTAATGGGAATGTCGCTATAATTTTTCCATTACTATTTTTTATATTAATTTGAATTGCATTACTTTTTTTTAAAAACTTCTTGATCTGTTCTTTGCGAAATGACAGTCTCTTATCTAAATTTAGTTTATTTAAATTAATTTCATCAGACATTACAAATTCATTATATGATCTGTCTATATCATGTGACAATAGATAATTTTAGTTCAAATAACTTTCACCTAATTGACCACAAGCAGCTGTAATATCCTGTCCTTTTTTGTATCGAATTGTTACAGCACATTTTTGCTTTTTTATCACGGACTGAATAGCATGTATTTTATCGATACTCACCGGTTTATAAGGTATTTTTTTATGAGGGTTTAAGTTAATTAAGTTTATTTTTGCATTTAAATATTTGGCTAAATTTATCAGTGATTTAATATCATAATCGGTATCATTAACCCCTTCTAGCAAGGTATATTCCAGTGTTAATTTGCGATTGTGTTGTGATTGATATTCTTTTAAGACTTTTACAAAGTCTACAATGGGATTTCTTTTTTCAACAGGCATTATCCGTTCACGCTTTATGGGATCTGCGGACCCAACCGAAAATGCTAAATTAACAACTCTATCGTGCTTCTTTAAATATTCAATTCCTTTAATAAATCCCGAGGTTGATACGGTAATATTTCTCTTTGAGATATTATATAGTTTTGGATGGGTAAGCATATCAATTGCTTTAAATACCTGATCTGCATTTAACAAAGGTTCTCCCATTCCCATAAACACAATATTAGTGATGGGTTGATTAATTGAAAACGCATAAACAACTTGCTTCACAATCTCAGAAGCTGTTAATTGCCTCTTAAATCCAACAACTCCCGTTAAACAAAACTTACAATCAACCGGACATCCACACTGAGATGATATGCATAACGTATTATAGTTTTTTTCTTTTAAGACAACACATTCTAAAAAGTTTCCATCCTCTAATACACAACTGCTTTTAATAGCATTTTCTTCTTCTGATGTTACCGATTGAACATTCTTAAATATGTTAAAATCAATATGCTCAGCTAAAACAGCCTGATTTTTTTTGGAAATATTTTTCATCTTATCTATGCTTAGTTGATGTTTTTTATATACCCAATCTAATACCTGATCTGCGATGTATTTAGGTAGCCCTAAACCAACACAGTATTCCTTTAACTCATCTATATCCATTTCAAAAATAGATTTTTTTTGCTTGTTCATACTTACTTCCTTGCTAGGCAGTGTATGTTAAATATTACTATCTGACTAGAGGATTACGCTTATCCTGGAGATTGAATAAATGGCTCTGGCTCCCCTTGGTCACTATCAGCTGTTTGATTATCCTCCTGCGATACTTCCACAGACTGTCTATTTTGGTTTGATTGAGTGGTGGCCTTTTCAAAAGCTTCACTGGGCTCTGATACATAGTCTTCTTTCTTCTTCGACTGCCCGAATAAAGCAGCAATCAGTGAGGATGCAAATATTAGCTTAATTAATTTTGAAAACATAATTACTATGTAATTGTATCATACATTTTAGGTTTTGATCTATTTTCAACTACTGTCATCTAATTTTTTACATGTCACAGTTCATTATTAACTCTTGGATATGCTTTCATAATTTATTTTAAAACTTTACTATTGGTTTGCTACTGTTTTCTATATTATAATGTTTTTTGCAAAATTTTTTATATTCAAAGGAATTATTATGACAGCTACCCACTATAACCAGTCTGAACTTGAAGATTCTATTAATAATCTTTCTACTAATCTTTGTAACATTAGTACGGATGAGCAATTAAATTTTTTACAAAACAGTCTGACCAGCTTAACTAATCTTCAAGCGGGTGATCCTGAATTAAGTGATATGAACTTGATTCAAAAAGCAATTGATGAACTTGTTCAATCTTTTCTTTTATTCAAAGATTATCGTGACACAAGAAAAGTAACTATTTTTGGCTCTTCTCGTACAGAACCAAAAAACCCAAATTATACACTAACAGAAGAAACGGCTAAACAACTTGTTGAATCAGGCATGCTAGTTATTACGGGTGCCGGTCCAGGCATTATGGAAGCTGGTAACAAAGGAGCCGGTGAAGGAAATAGCTTTGGCCTTCATATTATTCTTCCTTTTGAACAAAAACCTAATGAGTATATCTATAATTCTGAAAAAATGATTCCTTATAATTATTTTTTTACTAGGAAATTAATTTTTGTTAAAGAATCGGATGCCTTTGTTTTATTTCCTGGAGGATTTGGTACTCAGGATGAAGCATTTGAAGTTCTGACACTTATGCAAACAGGGAGATGTTCTCCTAGACCGTTTATTATTATTAACCATGATAATAGTACCTACTGGGAAGAATGGAAAACATATGTTCATACACACCTTTTAGATAAAAATTATATCTCTCCTGAAGATATGAATCTTATCAAAATTTTAAAATCGTCTACTGAAGTAGCCAGTTGTATTAATCACTTTTATTCTACTTATCATTCTATTCGATATATCGATAAAACCACATGTATTCGACTTAACAGCCCTCTTTCAGAAGCAACTGTGAATCAGTTAAATGATACATTTCCACATTTATTAGATTCCGGACGGTTTGAACTTTCTGATAATACCTGTTTTCCCAAAGAGGAATCTCTTTATCCTGATAAACAACGATTACTATTTAATTTTAACCATAAAAGTTATGGCGGTTTAATATCCTTAATTGATTATATTAATGATAACGCGTAATTATATTTAAAGGAGTATTTATGTCACAATTATTATCTCAAGGTGGGCCTATTGTTATTTTGTTACTTGCTTGCTCAATTACAGGGGTTTATATTATTGCTCAAAAAATTTTATTTTTTAAATTCCATTTTTTTCAATTTAATAAAACCATTCAAATTGTTAAAGATAGACTGATTTCTTTTGGAACAAAAGAAACCTTGCTATATTTTAGATCTGACAGGACGATTCCTGTAAATATTTTAATATCCTCCATTAAATTACATAATCGTAATCGTGATGAAATTCAAGATGGTATTCGAGAATCTCTTTATAACCAAATTCCAAAACTTGAGTTTATGATGCCAATTTTATCAAGTATTATTACAGCGGCTCCTATTTTAGGTCTTACAGGAACAGTGTTAGGTCTAATGGATATTTTTAATGTTATATCAGGAGGATCTATAGGTGACTCTCAAGCATTATCTGCCGGTATTGCTAAAGCACTAGTTACCACCGTTATGGGTTTAATCATCACACTTCCGTTTGTATTCTTTTATCAATATTTTTCACAAAAAATTGAACATAGCTTGCTAGAACTTGAACGTATTAGTTATGAAATCATCCATTTTTGCCAGTCTAATGAGTCGATCAAACATTAACCAATGTTAATAAAGTACAGAAAAAAAAATATTACTAATGTTGAGTTAGCGCCATTAATTGATATTGTATTTATCCTGCTCATCTTTTTTGCCGTTAGCTCTAGTTTAATTTCAAATAACCAATCTATTCCCCTTGATCTTCCCACAGCATCTAGTAGTGAAACTAATGCTCCTGATATTATTATTTCTGTCAAAAAAAATCGAGACATTTATATTGATTCTCAAAAAATTAGTTTTGCACAAATCCCCCCACTCATTATTCAAGCTATGTCTCAAAACCCAACTACTCAAATTATTATTAATGCTGATAAAAAGTTAGATTATGGATTTATTATATCGTTACTGGATAAAATTAGATTATCAGGATGCTCTAATATAGCGCTACAGGTTGAAAAAAAGATCTATAAATAATATCTAGTATGCTAAATGACCATAAAATAAATCGTATTTCTTTATTTTTTAGTATTATTATCCATGTTGGCTTAGTGATCTTTTCTTTAATTATGCTTTCTAATCCTATTGAAATTTCCCATGATCTACCTCCTGTTCCCATTGAATTTTCAATAAAAGAAATCATTATTCAAAAAACGATATCAAAACCTACTATACAAAAACCGCCACCCATCACCAAACCATCTAAAGCGCCTCCCGCTAAATCGAACGATGATCGCCAAAAACCTTTGCTAGAATCACATAAAGATCCTTATTATCCTAAAGAAGCTATTAACTTCTCTTTGGAAGGTACTGTTGTTGTTAATGTACTAGTAAATACCCAAGGACGTGTATCTGATGTTACGATTGTTAAGAGTTCTGGCCATACTATCCTTGATGAATCTTTTATATCAACGATAAAATCTACTTATATATTTAAACCTAAACACATTGATGGAGTTAATGTGATTGATACCGTTACTCTATCACATACATTTAGCTTATGAAATTAAAATACTTTATTATATTTTTTATCACGCTATTTTCAACGTCCTCTTTAGGAGATATATCAACGTTATCGATTCATAATGAATTTATTAAAGCTGTTGTTAATAATAAGGATGCAAAAGGTCGTTTTTCACTTGAAACAACATTAGGAAATCCTGATAATAATAATGATGATTATAAAGATCTTATTTATGGCAAACCTGTTCCTTGGACATCTTATACAACACTGTTAATTGATAACAATCCTTTTATTTTTGGTAATACTGATAAACGACTTCAAAAACGTACTAAAACTAATTTTAATTACGCGCCCTTATATGAACAATTTGTTTCAAATAACAGTATTATCTCCTCTTCTATAATTAAAGATTTTGATATATCTCAAAAAATAGGATTTTATCGTAATCCTAATACTAATATTAGTGATTCAATATTTATTGAGTACCATGTTACTAATACATCTGAAGAAACTCACTATTTTGGTTTACGAATTATGCTTGATACGAAACTAGGTAAAAATGATGGAGCTCCATTTCGTATGGGTCGTGATCAGATTCAAAGTGAAATACAATTATCTAAAAAAGACTTATATGCCTATTGGCAAGCGTTTGATAGTTTATCCAATCCTAATATTATTTCTCAAGGTTTATTAACTGACTCTTCTAAATCATTAACACCCCCTGACTCAATCCATCTTGCAAATTGGGGTTCTCTAGTCGATCAACCATGGAATGCAGCTTATGAACAAGACCGCTCTTTCATTCGTAAAGGTGAAGATCAAAAAGATACAGCACTGGCACTCACCTTTAATTCAAAACCCATCAAACCTAATCAAACTAAAATTTTTAAAACGGTTTACGGGCTTGGTGGCATTGCTATTTCTTCAGGTGAGCTTAGTTTAGGTCTTACAGCCCCAAAATCATTACTACAAACACATGATTCTCCTATTCTAATTATTGCCTACCTACTTAATACAGGAGGCTATGATGCCTATAATGTATCCGCTTCATTTACATTGCCCAAAGATGCTGAAATTGTTAAAGGTAATCTCAATGAATCGCTTCCTATCTTGCAAAAAGGACACCAAAAACAATTCCCATTATTAATAAAATTCAAAAAAAGACTTACGTCTGATGTCTCACTTTCATTTTCAGTTAAATCTAGCACCTTTAAATCTAATTCGATTCGTCATTTAATTGATATTATTGATCCGCCCAAACTAACGCTTACCATGCCCAAAAAAATTATAATCCCACCTAATAATCCTTATATCACTATCTCTCCTACGATTCACAACCATACATCTATTCCTATTAACACTATCAATGCGTTTATATCAGACGTTTCAGAATCAGCTCTCCCAGCTTTTGAATACCCTGCTAAGATGATCCAGGAATTATCTCCCTACTCTTCCACATCTTTATCATGGTCTATTGATACATCCAAGCTACAATTCCCTTTTTCTTTTTACATATCAGCTACGTCTGAACATGCTGTTAATGCGTCCCAACCTATTTTTCTTTATCAAAGCTCGTCTGAATCATCGGAGCCTTTGAGTGTTCACTCTAAATCTCAAGCAGAGGTCCCTTATTACCTAACTCTTAAACTTGAGAATATATCTCCTAAAGATACTCATCAATTTATTATTAATCATCCAAAAAAATCAGCTACATTTATTCATTATGCGTCTTCCAATCAAGTTAATATGCCTCTTCGTTATAAAAAGTCTGCTGGGGATGTTCTCTTTCAACCCTCGATATTAATGGATGATTATATATATTTTAACTACTATGTTACGGATGATAGTACATTAAACTTTATTTTATCTGAGACAACGATGCAGTCAAAGAATGAGGCTACTGAATTACCCAATATACGTTCTGTCATTCAAACTTTAGATTTAACCGTTCCATCAAAAAATGCTATAGTTAGTGCTAACTATCGAAAGGAGTAATCTATGAAAGTGCATCAGTTTGTATCGTTAATCTTATTACTCGTTTACCCCTCCCTCCTTATAGCGCAACCGATACAAGATATTAGTAGTGATGATCCTCATCATAGTATTATTAAACAAGCTATTAATAATGGTTATTTATCTCTTTATAATGATAATTCTTTTAAACCTAACACCCCCTTATCAAGACGTGATGCCGTTATGATTATTCATGAACTTGACAAAAAATTGTCAAATAATGTTAATCACTTAAAGGCTAATGATTTTCAAGAACTTACTGCCTTATCAAAATCATTTAAACAGCTCTATAATTCAACTAACAACTCTTTAATATCGGTTCAAAATGATAATAAAATGTTGCGATATGAACACAAATTACTACTACATCAAATAACGGCACTACAACAATCTCAAAATAAGTACAAAAAAGAACGAAAGTTGCTTTTTGGGCTTATTGCCTTTTCGACACTTATTGGATTTCTATATCCATGATTGCACAATCCATACAATCTCAATTTTCTAACACGATATCTCAAAATTTATTTGCACACTCCTATTTATTTTATGGTATTAACGCTCTTGATTTAACTGATCTTTGTATTGGATTAATCAAAGATTATCTCAATCATCATCATGACTTCTCTTTACAGCCTGATGCCCCCCTCCCTCTTCATCCTGATATTCTCTTTCTAGAAACTGAATCATCTATCAAAATTGATCATATTAAACAGATACAAGATAAAATTAAATATGGCCCTTACCAACTGAACTATTTTTTTGTCGTTATTCCTAACTGCGACCTCTGTAGTCTTCAAGCGGCCAATGCTTTCTTAAAGACACTTGAGGAACCTATTGATAAGGTTGTTTTCTTTCTTACATCAGCTCATTTTCAATCTATTCTACCAACCATTCGCTCTCGATCGCTATGTGTTTATACACCCACTAGCTCCACTCATCATCTTGATGATGAGTTTCTCTCCTTTCATTCATTTCAATCTATGGATCTTAATACTCGACTTAATTCCTGTATGGATCTGGCTAGTAATAAAACGCAACTTATTACTCAACTTCATAACTGGCTAACTGAATTAAATGATTATTCCATCGCTAAAAACACATCCAATCATATCTTAATTTTTAATCTACTAGAAACTCTTCAATATAACGTTAATGTTCGCTTGCAACTAGAAAATTTTAGTATTCAGCTACCTTTTGATTAGATCTCTTAGCTTTTATGTTAATCAATGTTACACTATTGAGATTAATGATAAAATAAACATCATTTGGAGTGTGTATTATGGTTTTACAAGAAAGACGTGATGGGGAAACAATCGATTCCTTACTAAAAAAATTCAAGCGTGGTGTTAAACGTGAAGGCATCTTACCACGATTAAGAGAGAAGGAGTTTTTTGAAAAGCCTTCTGATAAAAAGAAACGTGATAAAAAAGCAGCTTCTAGACGTAATAAAATACAACAAAAGGCTGATGAACTTTAGTTTCTTTTTTCTATGATTTTATGCTTAAAAAAGGGGTTTTAAAATTCATCCATTTACGAATATTAGATAAATATCTAATTCGGGAATTTTTTTACCCTTTTTTATTAGCTCTTTTTGGCTTTGCGATTATTGGTATTGTTGACATTTTATTTTATGTTGTTGAACTCTCTGTGTTATCGGGTGTTTCGCTTATAACTACGATTAAATTACTTCTTTATAAACTTCCGGCTGTTATGGTTTTATTTTTTCCTATGGCTACCCTATTTGCTTGTATGCTTTTATTTGTTCGTATGGCAAAAGATAATGAATTAAGTGTTCTTAGAACATCAGGTATTCATGCGGCTCGTATTATTTTTCCTGTGATTATCATTGGTATTATCATTAGTTATTTTTCATATATGTTTAATGAAGCTATTGTACCGATGTCAAATCAAGCCGCTGATACTTTAATTAAGCGTGAGTTACGCCGATCTCCACCTCCTAATATTGCTGAAAATACGGTTTTTAATGATTCTGATCGATTTTTTTATATAAAAACCATTCGTAATGATTCGATGGAAAATATTATGGTTATAGAAAAAACATTTCAAAACCCACGCTTAATTATTGCTAAGGAAGGATCATGGAAAGATTTTAAATGGACACTATTTGATGGAACCCTTCAAGAATTTGATGAAAATGGCCATTTAAAATATTCAAACAAATTTGACGAAATGAGAATTCATGTTCAACAAAATATTCGATCTTATTATTCACGTCAAAAAAAGGCCAAAGAAATGGATTCTAATGAATTAAAAGAAAAAATTGATCGGTTAGATGAAAGTGGTTTAAGTTCAAACTATTATCAAATTGAATATCATCTTAAAAAAAGTTTGCCAACCACATGTTTAATCTTTGTATTACTGGGGATTGCCTATTGTTTTAGTTTTGTACGTACAGGAAAAGACTGGTGGGGTGTTATAATTGCTATATGTGTTTCTGTTTTAACGGTTGGTTTATATTTTGTTTTGTTAGCTATATCCCGAGCTTTTGCAAAAGGTGGGTTCATTTCCCCCATTGTTGGCGCGTGGTCTCCTAATCTTATTTATGGCACAATTGCAAGCTATCTAATTTATTATCAATGCAAGTACAGGTAAGAAAGGAATCTACACTACCGTTTATCCTTAACCTTGTAAAACGCAAGCAATATTTAGAAGCTCTTGATCGCTATAAAGCATACTTAACTCATCATCCTGATCATTTAGCACTCATTTTAATTGATCTATATAAAACACTTTATCAAGATCTTAACGATATTAATATTAGGCTCATTATTTCAGAATTATATATTAAATATCATTATTTTTCTGATGCTTGTATTGAGCTTGAAGAAATGTTTGAAATTAATCCCAATTTTTCTCAAACTTACTTTTTGTTAAGTAAAGTTTATACTCAAAATATGGAAATAGATACTGTTTGTCGCTTATTTGAAGAAGCCTTTCAATCTGGTATTCGTGATTCTGTTATTCTTGATTTTTTACCAAAAATTTATCTTGATACAAATGATATCTTTAAAGCAATTTCATTTTATGAATCTCTTCTAGAAGAAAAGGATTGCCTTCCTCATCAAAATAAAGTTTTAGCAGAACTTTATAAACGTGTCGGTAAATATGAAAAATGTGTTTGTATTTATCAAGATCTTGTTAAATCTGACCCTCAATTTTTAAAAGATGCCTGTTTATTACTAGAAAATATTTTAGTGTCTCATGCTAACTTACATTTTGTTAGAGAAGCGCTCCTTCATTTTTATATTACTTCTTGTGAACCTGATCAAGCCATTGAGCATCTTACTTTTTTATGTTCATCGGCTGATTTTTCTCTTCAAAAATCTCAACCTATCTTTTTGAAAGTTATTGAAATTTACCCTTCACATATTCCAACACTGTTACTTTATTGTGAATGCTTAATTAAGGAAGAATCCATTACTGATGCTATTCCTCTTTTATCTGAATTGGCTACTTATAATCAAGATACGTTTATTGAAACCGCTATTAATCTTATTCGTGAATCAAATCCAAATCATTTTGGATTTAATTTATTTTTAATTAATCGATTTATTACTCTTAACAACTATCAAGCTGCTCTTGATATTATTTCTACTTTAATTGAATCTCATTATACTCATGATATTTTTGATGATTTAAAATCATCTTGTCTTCAAATTTGGGATTCTGAAACATCAACCATTAAAATTCAAGCTAGCTATAATCTCGCTTTAATCTTATTTCATGAAGAAAAGCTTATTGACTCTATTAACTACTGTAATAACTGCGGAGATGATCATCTTGATGCGATATGCTTAAAAATCTCTATTTTAATCAAACAAGATAATCTGATTGAAGCTAAAAAACTTGCTCTTCATCATCTTAACCAACATATCAATTCAAAAAAATTACATGAGTTAATGTACCTTATTCACCAAAAGAATACAGCCTTACAACATGCTCAAACATCTATCCATTCTTTTAATTCTATTATCAGTGATTTATCTTTAGGTAATACACACGAGGCTATTGATACGATCCAGCAAATTGATTCTGATCATTTTGATTATAATATTGCTCAACTTCTATTAATCCGTTGCTTTTATACTGAACAAAAGATTGATCATTCGCTCAATATACTTAATCAACTATCCCCTTACCTACGTGAAAAGGTTCCTGACCTTTATATTGATTCCCTTTTCTTAACAGCCATTTGCTTATATACATTAGGCCACTTTGAAGATGCCTCTAATATGCTTAATCAAATTGAAGAAATTAATATATCTCATTCTTTTACAAAATCCATGAAACAATATTTATATCGTATACCCTTTTCACAACATAAAGGGTTTGCTATTACAGGATTAATCAATGTTTGGAATAATTCTATTACTTATACAGCCATTCAGAATCCCGAAGAAGCCTTATCATCAAAAACGACACAATCAACAATTAGTTTTGGACTTAATCATAATGAAAAAGCATGTTTATATATGATCAGAAAAAATTATAATAGTGCGCATTCTGAATTTAATTTATCATTACAACTTGATCCCTCCTTAACTATTTCTTATTGTAATTATTCCTTATATTTTACAGAAACTAACTCTTATGAAGAGGCTTCTTCTTCTATTGATAAAGCCAAAGAATCTAATAAAAATTTGGATATTATTTTTATCAATGAAGGTCTGTTATATTATAAACAAGGCAAGCTTCAAGATGCGCTTATTTCTTTTCAGGAAGCCATTCGACTTAATCCAAAAAATTTACATGCTCAGTTTAATTTAGCTATGATTTACTTTTTAAATAATAATATCGAATTATGTTTTCAATACCTTAAATCGCTATTACCTTATGGCTTATTATTTATTCCTATTCATCAATTTCTACATTATTTAGAAGATGATCCGTTTATTATATCCCATTGGATTTCTCCTCAAAAGAATTATGATGTCTCTATTTTATAAAATTAGTATTCTTTTATTATTATGCAGCGTTTCTTGCTTAGGTCGTTCGATGACGTTAGTTAGCGACTCTCTTGTTTTTGACGATTATCTTAGACGTGTTGATGCAACTGGTAATGTTCGTTTAATTCTTGATGAGGCCACTATCATGGGTGATCATTTAATGTTTTATGTTGATGATAATATGGTTATTAGCTCAGGTAACGTATTGATTAAACGTAAGGATAATGAATTTAATTCAAGTTCTCTTATTATTAACTTAGATGAAAAAAAATTACATTTAAATGATATTAAAATTGGTATTACCCCCTTTGGACAAAAGGGGAAAATTTATATCACTATTAAAAAACTTATTGATACCCAGCAACGTAAAAAGGGTTATTTTGCTCGTTTTACAACCTGTAATGCTATTAAACCTCATTACTACCTTTCGAGTTGGCGTTTTCTATATTACCCTGACAAAAGCATTCATTTATTTGCTTCTCATTTTCGAAATGATTTATCATTTTTTCCTTTTAATATTATTCCCTTCCCTGTTCCTTTAATAGAATGGATCCCTATTCCTTACTATTACTATCAACTAGGGAAACGAAAAATAGTATTAAATTTTCCGACTATTGGGGAGAAAAAAAATTCGGGTTGGGGTTTATTTGTTCAGAATAAACTTGATTATCGTTATCATAATGATAAAGAATCATCATTATTTTTAGATTGGTACCAGGCTAAAGGAAATCGATCAGGAGAATGGGGGTATGGTCTCCATCATTATTATGGCAATAATTCAATTAATGGCGATATATACTTCTATAATTATGATTACAAGCTGGGTAATGATAATAAAAAAAACCTTACGTATAAACTGAATCAAGAACTTTCTTTTAAAGATACCACACTGAAAGCGAGTTATTCATTAGTTGATGTAGATGAACGTATTAATTCTACGGGATCGTCTCATTCTATTAATAAATCTGTTTCATTGGACCATTCTCCTAACTCGTTTCCTTTATCAACATCCTATAAAGAAAATCGTAATATTTCTAACCAGTTTCAATCACAAAATTTTATCTTTAAAAAAGATTCTTTGCATCAAAACTCCTCTTTCTCATTAGATAAAAAACATTACGCTAGTACCAATCGTTATACGACTCAATCTAAGCTCTCTCATTCTATTACCTTTCCTTTTAATATTAACATCAAACAGGACTTTAATTTTAAGGAGTATGACTATCGTGATACAGAAAGCTCTCCGGAACAAACATTAACATATGCCTCTTCACTATCAACAACATTACCACATAATATTGCGATGTCTGTTCAGATGAATTATTTATATGATTTAGATCAAGATAGTGTTACAAGTGATATTAAAAGTGGAGTTAATAACTATTTATATAAACTTCCTGAAATTAAATTTTCTCAAAATCAGACATTCTTTAAATCAAAACCTATTTATACCTTTCAAACCAATTCTATCGCTAGTCTTGGTAACTATCGTGAAGTTCGTTATTTTGCTGATGATCCTGATTATTCCTTGCCAGAAACCCTTAATGTTCTTGAACCCAATATGTATTTTTTCCGTCAAAAGTTTTCTAAATCTGTTGCGTCCTTACCTGCATCATCTAAATTAACGTTTAGTTCAACTTATGAGCAATATATTTTTAAAAATGAACATAAATCTCTTTTTGAAGGAGATGCTCAATATAGTTTAAATTATAATATTGCCTTAACTTCAACATTTTTATCCTTTATAAAACATTCTTCATCTTATTCAAGACAACATGGGCATAAAGATAATAACTCTCCTTTTTATGCATTTAAAAAATCTTTGTCTGAAAGTAATCGTTTAACCGAAAAAATTACGTTGTTTTATAATAAGAAACGATCGATATTATTTCCTTTTACACTTGATTTTAACTGGGATCATAGCACCTCTTATAACTGGCTATTATCCTCAAATCCTTACTCTAATTATGTCTCAAAACTTACGATGTCACTTAACAAAGTTTATAAACTGACGGCACAATCATCTAAAAATCTTAATAGATCTTGGAAAAAAGATAATAATTTATTTACGCCGTTAATGCTTACATTAAGTGGTAAAACAAAAGATAAACTTAATTTTAATTATTCCTTACACTTAAACATGAATGATCTTGTTTTTGATCAAACCTATATTGTTAATAACTCTGATTTTAATTTTAATTTTCCTCTTGGTAAAAACCCTGATTTCCAATGGAAACTTAAAGGATATTTTAAATATATTGAGCCAGGAAAAGCATTGCAGCTAAAGCATTATCAATTTCAAAAATTTTCTATTATTAAGGATGAACATGAAAGACAAATTGAAATTGGGTATAATAAAACTATTAAAGAATTCTTTTTTAAATTTCATTTTAAAATGTTTTCAAAAGATCCATTGATTATACGTAAAACTAATAATGTTGTAAAATTTGAGGGTCGTCTTAATAAAAAATCACAAGAAAGGTTTTAATGAAATACTTTATTATTGTTTTGTCTTTATTACTATTAACAGGATGTGCTAGAACTATTTCGTCTGGTGGTGACGTTATTAATTTAGAATTTAAAATCTCCACACAAGGTCCTATCAATACTAGTAACACTATTTATCTTCTTGTTTTCTCATCAACTCAATTAATTCTTTCTGAAAAAGCAACCCTTGATGATTACTTTATCTTTCCTGGTAAATACTTTGACGATTCAAGATTAGCTACTTTACCTGGTAAAGATATTAATTATTACTACACTTCTTATTTTAAATATTGGAAACAGTTTCTTTACCTGACTAATAATTCTATTGAACTTACTACAGCCTCTGCTAATAGTTTTGATGCTTCTATTGCCACTATTGAAGATCATCAATCTATTGAACCTTCTCAGGGCTTTGAAGGTATCCAGTCCATTCATGCAGATACACTTACGATTACTGTTGATATTACCCAATTAGGTTACGAAGAATCTGATACCGTTTATTTTAGTATCTTAACATTTGAAAAAGATACTTCTTCAGAAGCTGGCATTATTAAAGATTTTTTAACGAATGATTCATCTCATGTGATTGATCTTACTAAAAATCAACTTAATTCTGGAAATAATTCTGAGAATACATCGCTTGATACTCACCACGACATTGTTCAATGGCAATACAGAGTTTATTAATTTTAATATCAGCGAGTTTATGCTTTTTAGCATTTCCTTCGTTTGATAGTTATTGGCTTCAATGTATTTCATTAGTCCCCTTATTATTTGTCTTTCATAAATCGTACTTAAACTGTTTTCAGCTTCCTTATTTCACACAACTTCGAAATCTTTCTTTACTTGGTTTTATTTTTGGCTTAGTTTATATGGGATTGACTAACCTCTGGGTTTTTGAACTTATTGAATTTTCTAACCTCCCTAAGATTATTAGCTTGTTTATTATCTATACCATTTATGAAGCACTCTTTTTTGGACTGATTGCCTGTTGTTATCGATTGTGTCACTGTAAAGCGTTCTTACTCCCCTTTATTTGGATCGTATTTGAATGGCTTAAATCATATGGACCCTATGGCTCTCCTAATGGTGTTTTAGGCTATAGCCAAGCTAATAATATCCTTATCAATCATTTTGCTAGTTTAGGGGGTGTTTATGCTGTCTCTTTTATCTGTGTTTTTATTAATAGTTTACTCTTTCTAACAATCTTATCCATCACCCAAAAACATCACCGTCGTTCTTTTTTGTATTTATTTACTATTATTTTAATATTATTTTCATCACATTTTTATCACCTCCCCTCTGCATCATCACCTCAGTCTTTTAATGTTGCTAGTGTACAAGCTAATCATCCTATGCCATATAAATTTAAACGTAAAAATAGAGCTGCTATTCGACAAGATTATATTCAGATCTCACAAGATGCTATTAAACAGCATAAACTTGATCTTATTATCTGGCCTGAAACAATTACGGCTAGTTTAAATTTAAATTTTAAATCGCTGATGAGCCCTATCCAAACTATGACACAGCATGATACAGCTTTTATCTTTGGCTCACCTCGTAAAGAAAATGGTCATTATTATAATACAGCAGCCTTTATTACTTCTAAGAATAGAGTTACCTACGATAAAATTCAATTGATGCCTTTTGGTGAATATTGGCCACTAAAGCGTGTATTTCAATTTTTTAAGCTAGATAATATTATTCCAGGAAGCGAATTTACCCATGGAAAAACGCCAACCTTATTTGATCTTAATGCTATTCAAATAGCACCGATTATTTGTTTAGAATCTACTAATTCATGTTTATCTCGTACTTATGCTAACCAAGGTGCTGATATTCTTGTTTCATTGGTTAATAATGCCTGGTTTAAAGGCAGCTCTATAGCAGCTAGACAACTACAAATGTTACAGTTTCGTTCTATCGAAGTAGGCTTACCTAGTATACAATCCGCTAATATGGGCTTTACCTGTTTTATTAATGCTTCTGGTAAAATCACAGGCATATTAGATAAATATCAACAAGATTATCTATTTCAAAGCATTGATTGTGTGAGCATTAATACTCCATTTCGAAATTGGGGTAATGGTGTTGTGTTGGTAGCCTTTATAATTACTTTGGGCTATTTATTACGTAGTTATTACTACTATCTAATGGATAGGGGTAGGTTATAGAACTGAAAACTAATTGTTTTCAGTTTGATGATTAAAAATCAAAGTTTTCAACTTCAGTTTCTTGCTCTTGATTTGTCTCTGCTTGCTTTTTTTCTTCTTCAATCTCTTCTGCTGTTTTTAATACAATCAAATCAAATAATCGTTTAAATATACGTTCAGCCATCGGCGTAGCTTCTACTTTACATGTTTGATACGCTGCTATTTTTTCGTCTGCCATATGTTCTTGGATAGCGTTTCCCAATTCTTCTTCAACATATTTAAAGAAAAATGCAATCATCTGGTTTTCTTGAGAACTCAAATGTGATGCTATGGTTTCTAATGACCGATAATTTTCCGGAAAGAGCTTCTCTTCTGGGATCACTTCTTCTTCCTCAGGTTCTTCTTCTCTATCTTCCATTTCTTCTTCTTTTTCTTCTTCTTCTTCTGAAAATAAATCGTCTTCACCACTATCTGATATTTCAAATTCTTTTTCGCTAACTCCTTCTAATACTAATGTTAAAAACTCTCCCATTTCTTCATCATTAATCGTTGGTACATCATCTAAAGTTGAGGTTAATATGGTAGCACTTTCCTCTGATAAATGTTTTAAAACATCCGTACTCTTTTCTTCAATTAAACTAATTAATAATTGAGATTTTTGCTTTCCTGTTAAGTTCATGATGCAACCTCTTCTAGCACAAAATCTTCTTCTAATTCAGTTTGAGCTTCTTCAGTTTGCTCATTGCTATCGTCCTCTTTTTCCTTTAACCAATCTTCCATAATAGCCGCTAATTTTTCTGGAAATTCGACTGCTAATTCTCTTAATTTCTCTAATTTTGTATCATTATCAAGATCTTCGTCTTCTTCTAAATCACCATCATCCAGATTATCAAATTCATCTTCATTGATATTTTCAACAACTTTATTTTCTTCACGTCGTGCTTTTCGTATAAATCGTATTACAAATATAATGATGGCAATACCCACTATAATGCTTGCTGCTAACAAAAGATAATCTAATAATCCTTGTCTAGTATGCTTGGCTATTAATGCTTTTTTCTCGCTCTCTGTATAAATAGGAAACTCAGCAATACTTAATTGTATGGAATCTCTACCTCTGATATACCCTACTGATCCAGCTACTGTTTGAAATACCTGCTGCTTAAAGGCTTTATCTACAAAAATATCATCATTTAATCCATCAATTACAATACTTATGGTTTGTCTTTTTATATCAACTATATTTCCATTTTCAAGTGGTCCTAAATCTGATGTTACCTCAACTTTAAACGATGCAATTGGCATAATTCCAAATAATTGTTTTTCTACTTTTTGTTTTAACGTATTCTCAAAATTCCACTTTATTTCAAACCATTCTTGTATACGATCATAATTAGGGATTATAGGACTTCCCATTGCCTCTTCTCGACTAATGGCTGCTAAAATAGGGGCTCGGCTTTTTTCTTCTGCTACATATGTTCCGGCTCGTTTTGATGCTAATCTTTCAAAAAGACTATCCGATAATAGATTTCCCTCTGTATCAATAACGGATACATTTTCTACTTGCAAATTTTCAACTGCATTTGACACTAATTGAATAATACTAAAGACAATTTCATCCGTTATCTCACTTCCTTGAATAATTCGTATAATAATCGATGATGTCACAGGCGGTTGAGTTACTGTAAATAAACGCTGTTCTGGTAATACAATTTGTACTTTTGCTGATTCAATAATATCTAATTGTGTAATTGCTTTTTCTAATTCGCCTGACAAGGCTCTTAAAAACCGAATCCGTTTATCAAATTCTGTTACGCCTAAGGTTTGAGCATCATCTAATAATTCATACCCACTCTTTGCTTTTCCTGATGGAATTCCTTTAATGGCCAACAAATTTCTTGCTAGTTCCGCTTCATCTTCTGCTACTAAAATTGTAAATTTTTGACCATTTTGTTCGGTTTTAAATTGTATTTCTGCTAAACTAATTTCTTTTAAAATTTTGCTCGTATCGCCACCATCTAACTGACTAAATAATTTTACATACTTTATTTTTTTTCTACTTTTCTTACTTTTATCTACTTTATTTTTTGATACCATTATATTTTTGTTACTATGCTTACTAACGGATTTATTTGACTCATTACCTCTTCCTAACATTGTTAGCAATATCACAATAATAATAACGCCTGCTATTAATCCCCCAATAATGAATTGTCTATTTGACTGTTTTGGAGGCAATGGCTCTGGTTGGGAAACTGGTTCCTCTAATGTGGGTTCTTCTTGAATTATTTCTTCTTCAGCCATATTTAATAATTGTTATATGATATATATGTTTATTTTACATTAGACTTACTACATAAGTCACGTAAATAGACTGATTTATTATTAATTTTTTAAATAGCTAACTGCGTTATTTCTTTAAATGTTTGCGTAGCAGATGATAAAACGGTTGTTGCAAATGATACGGCTAAATTTAACTTCATTGTCTCAACACTCACTTCATCTAACGAAACTTTTCCTTCAATATATTGCTCTGTTAAATCATTTACTCGATATTCCATTGTACTAATACTTTCTAGCACCTCTATTGATTTATCTAATAACATTTGAAATGGTGTTACTTCTACACGATTCGTACTCAGATAAACATTTTCATCATCTTGTCCTTGAACATTTTGACGTCTATTTTGATTATTTTGAACTTCACGAAATATGTTTTCTATTTCTTCCGGTGCTAATGCCTGCGCTAACAGCTCTCTATTTTCTTCTTCTGATACAATTCTTGGTTTTTGATTAAAGTTATAATCAATTCCATCGACATCATTTGGATTAACCCCATTTAATGCTTCATCAAAAAAGTTTTGAAATGGTACCTTTGGCATCATTTCTTTATTAACAGCATTTGCCTTTTGAGGTTTCATTTGCATCATATCCAAAGGGTCTAATTTCTTATTCATTTTAATAATTCCATTGTAGACTGGTACATCGCTTTTGTCAGTTTAAATGCATTAATATTTGCTTCATACATAGCCTCTGTGTGCTTTAGTGTTACCATTTCATTTGGCATATTAACATTCGGCAAATAAAAATATCCATCTTCATCGGACTGTGGCGCCGCTGGATCAAAGTATCGACTAAATGGCTCTGTACTTCGTTCAATATCAACTACCTTTACACCAATATCGGAGGCTTCTAATACTAAATATTTTTTTTGGTAGGGCAATCCTGTTTCTTCATCTTTTAAAGTCATTAAGTTGGCAACATTTTCTGCCGTCATTGTCATTTTCATCCGCTGAGAAACAATACCACTCATATTGATCTGGAATGCATCTTCTAATGTACTTAACTGTGCGGCTATTGGTGATAGTAATATTAAACTGATAATGATTACTTTAATCAACATCACTAGCGTTTTCCCATTGTAGCTATCTGCCGATAGGTATCAAACCGTTTTTTATATAACGTCAAGTAACTTGCTTGTAAATTTCTGTTTTTTGCCATGCTCGCTGACATATGCTCTAATAATACTTTTTTTCTTAACTCACTATTATTTGGAATAATTTGATTTAATTCTTCCTGGTCTTCTGGATACAGAACCGGCTCAAAGCCAGGAGTGGTAATATTAGCAATATTATACGAAAAAAGCGCATGCTTTTTTGTTGCTTTATAAATTGCTTTTTCTAATTTTTGATCAGCTGGATACAATGCCAATTTACCTTCATTTTGCTGTGCCCATATCGATCCACTTAAATATATAAGTATACTTATGGCTATTAATTGATATTTATTCATTCTGTTTCAATCCTTCTAATCGATGTTTTAATCTATCTAAAACATTCATATGAATACGACATATTCGACTTTTAGATAACTTTAAATGCTTAGCAATTTCTACTTGCTTAAGTCCATGTATATAAAATAATTCTATAACATCTTTGTCGGGATGTTCTAGATCATAAATCTCTTTCCATAAAAAATCATAATTTTCATCCACAACTTCTATCTCAGGGTCTTTTGTTCCTTTACTTTCAGATATATTTTGCTTCATATCGCCTGATATATAATGAACAAACGTCGCTGATTCAACTGCCTCATTAACCTTTTCTTTAGGCTTACTATTAGACTCATTTATAGTATCTTCGATAAACTCTGATAATGTTTCTTGTAATTTTTTTCTTCTGTCACGGTACTCTTGAGGAATTCGTGAATTCCATTCATTACGAATTGAATCCAATATTTCACCTCTAATACGATAATAAGCATAGGTTTGAAATTTAGTTTTCAAGTCTTTCTTAAACCCTTTTTTAGCTTTTAATAATCCTTCAACTCCCCAACTAATTAAATCTCCATAATCAATACAACTAGGAACTTTCCCTGCATGTAAAATTTTTGATGCAATGTTTTTTATTAATGGCATATGCTCATTAATAAACTCTTCAGAATGCCCTCTATCTTTTCGAGCATCATTATATTGTAGTTTAGTTATATCAACGTTTTTCTTTGACATTTTTTATTCCCTAAAATATTCATCTAAGTTTAATAAATCTTGATCTGCTAAATATTTAGATAGTTGCCTTGCATAAATTACATTCATTAATTCATTTGATTGTTTTGTATCATAAATGGCATCCTCTTCAATTTCAATAACACTTGTTGATTTAAATAACGGTTGTACAAATATTTGTTGAATAAATAATGCTTGCATTTTTTTCATAGCATCTTCCTCACTGCCAATTTCATAATTTGGATTTAATAACTGATAATAACTCATATCAGGCATCTGTCCTACTACACTAGCTGTGAATATTAACATCAAACTTATTATATAAAAAATTGTCTTCATAATATTTCTAAATCAGCTACAAGAGCTCCTGACTCTTTTAATGCTTGGATAATATTAATTAATTCTTTAGGTGTTACACCTATTTGGTTTAATGAATTCACTAAATTTGATAAGGTATCAGCTGCCTCTAAATAAACTAACGGTTTTTTTGATTCATTTATTGTAATAGGATCTTCTTGTGCCCCAAATAACCCTCCGGCATCATTATTAATTTTTATTGAAACGCCTCCATGAGTAATTGCAACAGGAAATAATTTAACATTTTCTCCAATAATGATCGTTCCTGTTTTTGAATTCACAACAATTCGTGATGATACATCAGGTGTAATTTCTATATTCTCAATTTCAGATATAGCTGTTATTAAATCGGAAGACTTTAAATCTTCTAATGGAATTTTAATGGTATTGCCATCTATTGCTTTGGCGCCCTTATAGCCTTTCTCTTGTAATGCTTTCATCGCTTTTGCTACTGTAAAGAAATTTGGTCTATCTAAAACCATTGTAATATTATGTTGATCTGTAAACGTTACTGGCACCTCAGCTTCTACTATAGCTCCATTTGGTATTGAGCCTACCGTTGCTTGATTTCTATAAAGCTGTGTTGTCGCAGATACTTCACTTGCTCCATCAATGACTATATTTCCTTGCGCTACAGCATATGTTTTCATGTCAGGTCCCATCATTGGGGTCATAATTAATGTTCCCCCAATCAAAGAACTTGCATCTCCTAATGCTGATACCGTTACTGATATACGTTGACCCTTTTTTAAAAATGATGGTAAATTGGCTGTTACTAAAACAGAGGCTGCATTTCTAGCATTTAAATTTACGCCACTTATTGAAACTCCCATTTTTGATAATAAGTTTCTTAAAGCATTATTTGTTAAACCGGCAGCTCTAGAATCACCACTTCCTCTTAGCCCCACAACAATCCCATACCCTGCCAATTGATTGTCTCTTGATTCAATTAATTTCCCAATATCTTTTAATCGTACAGTATTAGACTGAGAATAAGATAGACTCCCTAACAAACTTAACATTATTAAAATAGATGTTAAAATTTTCATACTAAAACAACCAATTAAATACTTTCGTCATAATACCAGGAGATTGCTTTGAAGCTACTACCCCACTTCCATGTACTGAAATTTCAGCTTTAGCAACTTGATATGAATAGACTGAATTCTTTGGAGAAATATCTTGAGGCCGAATAACACCTGCTACTCGAATTGTCTCCAACTCATCATTGACTTTTACTTTATGAATTCCTTCAACATATAAATTTCCATTATCTAATATTTCAGTGACTACTGATGAAACGACCGCCTTAACCTGACTTCTACGCGAGGTTTGTCCCGATCCTTCATACTTATCATCACCATTTAACCCATATTGTCTTTTTTGATTTAACGTTTCATTTCCTAATAAATTTCCTACTTGCTCCCAATTATTTTGAATTGAAGCGCCTAACCGCGATTCTCTTTCTGTACTGGTTGATGCTTGCTGTGCCGCTGATGTTGATTCTGACACATAAATCGTAATGATATCACCAACTCGGATTAGCCGTCTGTTAACACCATAAAACGGTGTTTTCGCATTATCAAATAACGAATCTGCGACAACCTCCATAGGCCATAGCAAACTAATTAGAACTAATAAGAATATGTTTTTTATCAATTACTTTTCCTCTTAATATTTTTTTTGTTTCTGTCTTCATTCGAATCATATCACCTATCATCCCTGAATCTAATGCTGTAACATCCGATTTAATCTCAAAGCCTGATGATTTGATAACTAATTTTACATGTTCTCCTTTTTGCACATCAGGAACAAGTTCAATCCATCGATCTGAAAATGCAATTCCTTTTATCATCGATCGTTTTGTTTGCTTTCCTATAATAATATCTTTATTAAAAATATAATCTTCGGATCGTGATGTTAACTTAATTCTTTTTTGAGTAATATCATTATTAGAAATAATATCATTTGTTTTTATTTTTCTATTAGATACATAAACATCTCCATAGACGCTGGTTTCTAAAGCACATTTTTCTGTTTTAATAATTGTATTTTCTTCTGATAAAAATGCCGTATCTAATATAATCTTTCCCATTAAGGTTTGTGGTTTTGCTAAATCTACAAAGATATAAAAGACATCTTTAGAAATATCATTAAAAATTTCTGAGTTTTTTATCTCGACATTCACGTCTGGATTTTTTACATCTCCCATTTGTCCTAGTATTTGATTTTCAATTTCAGTCTCTAATATTGTACTAGAAAAATTAGCAACACTATATTGCTTTGCAGATAGATTAACTGAAAAAAATACTGCTAATAAAATTACCCAAAACACTCTCAACATTATTTATTTTCCTATATCACTCGCTGCCTTTAACATTGCATCTGCTGATTTAATGGTCGAGTTTACTAACTCAAATGTTCGCTGACATAACAACATATTCATCATTTCTTCAATGATATTAACATTTGAAAACTCTAATGCTCTTTGCTTTACCATCCCAACACCATTTTCACCAGGAATTGTTAACTCTGGATCGCCTGATGCAGCTGTTGCTCTAAATAAATTTTGACCAACGTCTTTTAATCCTCCTGCATTTGGAAAATTCACTAAATAAACCTGACCTATTTCTGTTGGCTGGACAGTATTTGCTGTTTGAGCAAACACCTCACCTGCTTCATTAATAATAATTTCAGTCGTATTAGCTGGTATTGTAATAGCTGGATCAAGTGGATGCCCATTTGGATTTAATACATTACCTTCTGCATCTGCATGCAGGTTTCCAGCCCTACTAAACCCATAGGTTCCATCTGGCATTAAAAATTGTAAAAATCCTTTTCCTTCTATAGCAACATCCAGTTGTTGATTTGTCATTTCAATTGATCCGGTTGTAAAGTCTTTTGTTACATCAACAATACGTATTCCTTGACCATACTCTAAGTATTTCTTACGTTTTCGTCCTGCACCCGGTGATACCTCATCAAACTCTGAATAGGCTCTTTCTAATACTAATGGAAATAAACTCTCCATTTCCATACGCTTCTTTTTATATCCAACCGTTTGCGCATTCGCAATATTGTTTGCAATAACCTGCATTTTTCTTTCATAAGAAAAATATGCTGATTTTGCCATAAATAACTGTGATAACATGTTGCTTTCCTCCTTTTATGTTTTTATGGACTCGATAATGTTGCCGCTGTATTTAACGCTCTATTCATTAAATGAGCTGTTTTAACACTGGCATCATATGCATTTTTTGCCATTAATATATCCCCAGTAATCCCCTTTAAGACATTATTTTGCTCTAAAGCTCCCTGAACAACCGCATAATGCTCTGGGCCTTCTTCTACGGGAACATCTTTTGTCAAAATAAAATAAGATCCATTTAATGATTCAAAGGACTGCATTGCCGCAAATGTTTTGAATACTACAATTTTCATACTTGAAACAGGCTGTCCATCAACATAAATAAGCCCTGATCGTGATACTAATATATCTTCACCTTCCGGCAAAATTATTTCACCTTCTTCTCCTAATACTGGATAATTACCTGATAATGTTACCAATCTTCTCTTTGAATCTAATAAAAAACGGCCATCTCTTGTAAATGCAATCGTACCTGGTAACTGCACCACAAAAAAACCTCTACTATTAGCATCAATATAAAAATCTAGCTCTTTATTGGTTTCAATCATCGGACCAGCTCTCCATCTAAAAAAAGGCAAATAATCTAAATCATAGCCGTCTTCTGTCTTTTTTCTAGAATTATAAACACCTGTCTCAATAAATCCTGGCGTTCCAACATTTATCGTATAAAACATAAAGTTTGTATAATGCACCTGAAACATTCTCATAGCTTCCAATGTTGTTGACACTCCTTCATCTTGCACCTCACCAAAATTGGTATATCCATATAATGATGATGTAACACTTAAAATCATTAGTAATATACCCATCGTGACATTTCTATAAACATTAAGTTGTTTTTTTATCATTTTCTCTTCTTTCTTTTTAATTTTTTCTTTTTTGCCAGTCTATCTAATCGATACACAAACGATAATACTTCTGCCACCATATTATATAAATTAGGCGGTATTTCAGAATTTATAGCTAACTTTGATAACAACTCCACTAAAGAAGAATCTTCATAAAATGGAACCTTATTATCTTCGGCAACCTTAAGTATCTTTTCCGCAATTTGACCTTTTCCAAACCCTGTAATTTTTGGTGCCTTACTATTTTTCGAATCATACTTTAAAGCAATAGCTTTTAAATTATGCTTATTTTTAACATCAAGTTGATGTATATTTCGTTTTAATTTTATATTTTTTGGCTTATCACTTTTTTTTGCATTCATAGTTTATACTTCCGTACTAATTCGTTTCATATTATTTAAATTAAATGTTGGTAATAATAACTTTTCGATATTGATGATCTTTTTTAATGATTGCACTTGAGTTACTTCATAATTTAATTCTTCCATAGATTTTTTTAGTTCAGGAACTTCATCTAAAACAAATTTTTGAGTCAATTCATTACTGCTATAAATCTTATATGCCATTTTTTTATCATTAATTTCAATAATGATCGTTAAGTCCCCTAAATCTGATGTTTCACACTTAATCACAATTGTTGTGTTATTAGGATTTACTTTTCTCTTATTCTTAGGATCCTTACTTACCATAACCTCAATATCTTTCAATGCTTTTGCCATAGGATTTGGAATCATCCAATAATGAAAAAACTCCTCCGAAATTTGTTGATTTGAAGGACTTTTAGATAAAATTAATTGTGTCAATAAAACATCATGAAAGGCTGACGAATCTTTTTCAACACTTTTAATTATTTTTTTTAAATTATCGGCTATTAAGTTATTAGATGATGATAACTTTTTATTAATCCCTTTTAAAAAATCTTGTAAATATCTTAAATCTTGCACTAAGTCAGATTGCTTGTTGATCAACCCCTTAATATCTAAATTATCAGCATGCTTTTTCATGGTCTTTGTATCTTCTAAAAAGTCATCTAAAAACCCCGCAACCCCAGCGATCAATGACGGATCTAAAAATGCGCTAAAACCAGGCAATCCATTTTTTAATCCCTGCAACCCCTGAGACAATCTTGATAAACTTCCTGATAACTGAACATTATGCGATAAAAACTTTGAAATCAAATCCACAGCCTTAGCATTACCATCAAGTCCTTTTGAATAAGCAACGACACTTGCCTCCAACTTGTTCCCCTTCTTACTCCCCTTAACCGCCTGCTCTATTAAATCAAAGGCTTCTGGAGATGCTTCGACTCCATACAATAACATAGTTGTTAAAATCTGCTTATTTTCAGGTGTAACCGCTTTTTGCAAATTTAATAAGGCCTGACTAATATCTTGTGAATTTAATATACGAACATACTCTGGTGTTTTTTGTAACGGCTGATCAGCACTCTTAATATTTGATTGATCACTATTTATATCCTGAATACTTTTAGGTAACGATTTTGAGTCGGTTGTCTGCTGAGGCTTATTAACATCTCCACGTATATTTTGCATCCAGCTCCCTTTTCTTAACTCAATAAAGCTTGCAAAATTATATCAAAAAGTTTCTTAAATTTGAATAGATAGCTCTTTTGAATTACTTTTTTAAAAGGTGGTAATTTTCATTAAATTAAATAAAAACTTTGCTTTTTTTAAATATTTCCACTACCTTTTCTTGAATAATCAATGTTTGATCTTGAGACCGTAATGTTAATTCAAACCCACAGGATTCTACCAAAATAATGCCACGTAATGAATTTGTTAGAAACATTTCATCAAATTCTTCCATCTCGGTTACCAATACCTCTCTTACATCACAATCATACCCAAACTCATTAGCATTCTTAATCACTAAATCCCTAACCGTGCCTTTTAAAATCACATTAGAATCTGGCACAATTAATGTTTTTCCTTTGATAAAAATAATATTAGATCGCGATGTTTCAAGCAAAACTTGGTCTTCATCATATAACACCACATCATCAAAATCGTTGCTTAATCGATTTTCTAGCATATTCTTCATCCAAGATAAGGATTTAAATTGATCTAATTGTATTTTTTGAAAGGATTGCTGCCTTAAATCTAATCGTAATCGCTGATCCAGTTTATATCCTGGCCATTTTCTTAATACACATAAAAAAAATGGCTGCGTAACAATACTTTTAGTAGGATCTTCTGTTCTATTACCTGGTGTTAAATAGATATTTAAAATACCTTCATCGCTATCATTTTTTTGAATTAATTCTTGAATTGTATTCGTAATCTCCTCATCTGAATAGTCTAAGGGAATATCCAGTATAATAGCTCCCGATCGTATCCGATTAATATGCTCTTGCAATAAGATTGGACTTTTATTTTCTACACGTATTGTCTCAAACAATCCATATCCATACAAAAATCCATAATCCATGAACGGAAACTCAAGATCTTGTTTTTGTTTAATTGCTAAATTTTCGGAAATATAATTAAAAATGCTGTCCATATAATTATAAGTGTAATCAATAACCCCTTACTTCGACAAGTACCGCCTTCCCTCTGACTGCATCAAACTTTCCAACATACCTTTCGCTTTTATCTTACATTCATGCCACTCAACAGCTACATCTGAATCAGCAACAATCCCTCCCCCCGTATGAAAAAACAAAGTATTTTTCTTGGAATACAAGGTTCGTATGGCAATATTAAACGTCATATTTCCATTTCCAGATATATATCCTATACATCCCGTATATGGCCCTCTCTCACTTAATTCACATTCTTGAATAATTTCCATAGCTCTTTTCTTTGGTGCGCCTGTAATAGACCCACCTGGGAATAAGGCTTTCATAATCGTAGAAAAACTAACGTTTTCTTTCAAACACCCCTCTATTGTTGCTACCCCATGATGCACATATTGATAGGATTCAATATCTCGTAACTGCTTTACTTTAACCGTATCTGTTTGACAAATTTTATTTAAATCATTTCTTTCTAAATCAACTATCATTAACAACTCAGCTTTATCTTTAGCAGATTGACTCAATACTTTTTTTTGATACTGATCCTCTTCCTGATTATTGCCTCGCTTAATTGTTCCTTTTATAGGTTTTGTTACAATATCATCGCCTACCTTGGTAAAAAACAATTCTGGAGAAGAACTTAATACACTGTAATCGTCATAGTTTATATAGGCACTATAGGGAGCGGGTGAAACTTTTCTTAATGTTTGATAAACCATACTTAAATCTCCCTCAAATTCTACCGAATAAGGCATGGATAGATTTACTTGATATACATCTCCCTGCCTAATATAGGCTAATACTTGTTTAATTGCTTTTTTATATACATCATTATCTGGCTCGATGACAGCTGACTTGATCTCAAACTCTTTTTCTTCATACTGCAACGTATCTAATATTGACTGAAATGTTACATGATCACGGCCATATAATTTACTAGATATAAAGTATGCCTGTTTAACTTGATGATCAATGATAATATAACGATCATAAATCCCTCCCAATACTTCTGGATACCACCCTCTGTTTAACCACTTAAAATCATCTAAATATCTAGCGGATTCATATGTAAACATCCCAATAAAACCCGATGAAAACCCTTGCTTATCACACGCTTCATCTTCAACAACATACGACTGAATAACATCATAAATATTCTTATGATCATGACATACTGTCTTTTCTTTTGATTTTACTACAACCTGACTTTCGTCACTTAAAAAAATATACCTAGGATCTACCCCTATGACTGACTGCTCCAATTCTCCTTCTTGGACACTATTACAATCTAAAAAGGCTGTCTCTTTTTTTCTCAACAAAGCATTTAATAAGGCCTCTGTTACCGTTATTGGCTCTGATACAAACATCACTAACTAGTCACTTGCTTTTAATACGCTCAAAAAAGCCTCTTTTGGGATCTGAACACTACCAATTTGTTTCATTTTTTTCTTACCAGCTTTTTGCTTTTCTAATAATTTTCTCTTTCTTGAAATATCGCCCCCATAACATTTTGCTGTTACATTTTTTCGCATCGCTTTAATTGTTTCTCGTGAAATCACTTTTGCACCGATTGATCCCTGTACCGCCACTTCAAACATTTGTCTGGGAATAATATCTTTTAATTTTATCGCTAAATTACGTGCTAAAGGACTTGCCTTTTTTCGATGCGCAATAAAGGATAAGGCATCGACAATATCACCATTAATCAACATATCTACTTTTACCAAATCAGCTGGTTTATGATCCTTATACCAATAGTCCATACTGGCATATCCTTTGGTTCGTGACTTTAATTTATCAAAAAATTGCGTTATGAGTTCATTTAAAGGGATTTCAAATGTTAATACCTGTCTATTACTATCAATAATCTCTGAATTTTCAAACTCACCTCGTGACTCTTTAACCAACTCGATAATAACACTTATGTACTCATTAGGAGCAATGATCGATAATCCCATACAGGGTTCAAAAATAGTATCAATATGCGTTACTTCAGGGTATTGATTTGGGTTCTCCATCTCAAATGCGTCACCATTGTTTAACGCAACCTTATAAGTCACATTTGGCGCGGTTACAACAATCTCGATATTAAATTCTCGCTGAATACGCTCTTGAATTATCTCCATATGCAACAACCCCAAAAATCCACACCGATACCCAAATCCTAAAGCTTGTGATGATTCAGTTTCAAAGGTCAACGAAGCATCATTTAACTGTAATTTTTCCAACGCTTCACCTAACATCTTATACTCATCGGTATCTACAGGATACAAGCCACAAAATACCATAGGCTTGGCAATCTGATACCCTTCCAAAGCTTCTTCAATCGGATTATCCTCTTCTGTTATCGTATCTCCAACACGAGCATCTTTGATCGATTTTAAGCCTGTAATAATATAACCAACCCCTCCCCTATGAATGGATTCGGCTGGTGTCATATTAGGTTTAAAATAACCACACTCTAAAATATCTACTTTTTTCTTCGATGCCATAAGCCGTATCTTTTGTCCTTTTTTAATTGAACCATCAAACACACGCACATAATTAATAACACCACGATAATCATCATAACTAGCATCATAAATTAAGGCTTTTAATTGATCACTTCCACTCTCTTTCGGTCTTGGAATTTTAGCAATCACAGCCTCTAAAATTTCTTCTATACCCTGCCCTGTTTTGGCACTACATAACAAACATTCCTCTTTTGGAATCCCAAATGACTGCTCAATTTCAGCTAAAATACGATCCGGATCTGCTGCTGGCAAGTCAATTTTATTTACTACCGGAATTATCTCTAAATCATGTTCTAGTGCTAAATAAAAATTAGCCATACTTTGAGCCTCAATTCCCTGCGCGGCATCAACAAGCAACAACGCCCCTTCGCAGGCAGCGAGAGATCGCGATACTTCATAACTAAAATCGACATGACCTGGCGTATCAATTAAATTTAAAACATAATCATTACCATCTTTAGCCTGGTAATCCATTCTTACCGCTTGCATTTTAATGGTAATTCCACGCTCTCTTTCAATATCCATGGAATCTAATAATTGATCCCTCATATCACGATCTGCCACCGTCTTGGTAGCTTGAATAAGCCGATCTGATAAGGTGGATTTACCATGATCAATATGTGCAATAATACAAAAGTTTCGATTTTGTTTCATTCTGCCTGATAGGATAGCATATTTGCACTATCTCATCATAGATCTTACTAGAACTAGTATTCTATTTTGATATAGCTTACTCTTAATCAACTTCCATTTATCAATACTTTTCATGCATATGGATAAGTACCAATCGATCGGTAAAAACAACTTATTTTGTGACTTAATTTTTGTCTTGATTTTTTAATAATATATAAATTGCAAGTTTATAGTTAAAACGGTATTATTTTTGGAAATCTTATGAGCCATTCATTATTACCTATCTTAACTCAATTACAATCGTTATCATCGTTACGTATTCTTGTGGTAGGCGATATTATGCTTGATGAATTTCATTGGTGCCATGTGAATCGAATCTCTCCAGAAGCGCCTGTCCCTGTTTGTAATATCCAAAATACAACACTTGCTCCTGGAGGTGCCGCTAATGTAGCTGCGAATTTAGCCTCGTTAAATGTCGCTGTTGATTTAGTTGGCTTCTTGGGATCTGATAGCTCCGGTGATAAGCTTATCAAAACGCTTCATGATCATCATATTAATACTGATAATCTCATCAAAACTAATCAACCCACGATCTTAAAATCGAGAGTTATTGCTCATCAACAACATGTTGCACGTATTGATCGTGATCCCCCTAGTCATTACTCAGATCATGATTCTCAAAGTTTACTCAAACAGATTCAACATTCTATCAAAGACTATGATGCAGTTATTATTTCGGATTATTTAAAAGGCTTATTAACGCCAGCTATAACACAAGCGATTATTCAATCTGCTAAAGAAGCAGGATGCCTTGTTGTTGTTGATCCAAAAGGTGATTCTTATGATAAATATCAAAATAGTGACTACCTTACCCCTAATTATAAAGAATTTTGCCTTGCTACTAAATCATCCTACACCAATGATGATCAGATTAAAGCTGCAGCGCAGTCTCTTCGTGACCAACTTAAGCTGGATACTTTAATTATTACTCGTAGTGAAAAAGGAATGAGTATTGTTACATCCGATTCATTTGATACAATTCCTACTCAAGCTCAAGAAGTTTTCGATATTACGGGTGCTGGGGATACAGCGATTGCTTGCTTGGCCATAGGTTTATGCTTAAATCTTTCGGCACACAATGCAGCAACATTAGCCAACTATGCAGCTGGGATTGTTGTTAGTAAAGTTGGAACGGCCTTTGTAACCCCTGATGAGCTATGCTCGGTTATTAATCATGACTCAGCTACAAAATCCTAAATTAATTAGCTCTAATAAGAGTTTAGATCAGGCTAACTCTATCCGTGCTAACAACAAGTCTATTGTCTTTACTAATGGCTGTTTTGATGTTTTACATGCAGGGCATGCTTATTATTTAGCAGCAGCTAAAGCACATGGAGATTATCTATGGATTGGTCTTAATTCAGATTCCTCGGTATCTACGCTAAAAGGTTCTTCACGCCCTATCCATGATCAAGAAGCAAGAGCCTTTCTTTTATCTAACCTAGAATGTGTTGATTATATTACCATCTTTGATGAAGAAACCCCGATTTCATTACTGAGTCAAATTCAGCCTAATATTCATATTAAGGGAGGCGATTATACTAAAGAAGAGCTTCCTGAATACCCTGTTGTTAAAGAGTATGGGGGAGACGTCATTATCAAACCATTTTTACCAGGCTATTCAACAACAGCTATTTTAGCTAAACTACAATCCTCATGAGTATTCAGATTATTACGAAACGAGTTAGTCACTTTGAGCAAAATGCTCGTCTTATCATTGATACAAACACAAACCAGTCGATGCTAGTTGATCCAGGGGCTGATGCAGAGATATTATTTAATCTTCTTGGTGATTCAACGCTTACAACAATTTTTTTAACTCATTGCCACATTGACCATGCAGGAGGTGTACAAGCGTTACTTTCTTTAATTGAGCATCATAAGCTTCCAAAACCAACGTTGTTATATCATTCCAATGAAATTATTATTGGAGAACATATTGACGTATTTGCAACTCAATATGGCTTTTCAGCTGCTGATTATCAAAACCCTCCTAAACCTGATCAATTAGCCGATGATCTTACAGAACTTACGTTAGGTTCATCAACGTTTAAGATTTTATTTACACCAGGACATGCCCCTGGACATTTAGCCCTTTATTATGATCAGGATGATTTTAGTTTATCGGGAGATTATCCAGAAACATTACACTGTAATCGTTTATTAATTGCGGGTGACACCCTTTTTCAAGGATCAATTGGCCGAACTGATTTACCGATGGCTAATCATGATCAATTAATTGATAGTATTAAAACACAATTATTAACACTGCCTGAAACAACGTTGGTGTGTCCAGGACATGGTGCTAACACTACGATTGCAACAGAATCTCAGACCAATCCTTTTTTACATTAATTCCCTATAACAATAATCATCACAATTTAGCGTAGATTATCATAACGAAATATTTTTAAGCATAACTTAAAGATCTTAAATCATCACTTTTTGTGTTTAGATCTTAATCTTATTCATCAACTTATCTTTCTTTGTAAAAGATATTTTTGTCTGCTTATTTTTAAAATCCTCTAGATTATTTATTTAAAAACATACATAATGACACTTTATTTATTAAAAATTTATATAAAAAAATAATAAACATCCATTCAATATGTTCCATCGACTAACCCCTCCTTCATCACCAACGCCTCCCTCATCACGATCACCAACCCCAACAACAACTCCTCGAGTATCACGACCAACAAGCCCAAATCCGACTTCTCCACCAGCACAACTACCACCCCCCCTTCCAAATCCATTACCAGATCAGCAATCAACGTCAATAAACCATCCTGCTAAACCAACTAAAAAAGCTTTAGAAGAAACACGTGATACTGAGCTGCTCGATATTAATGAAAAAATACAAATCTGTCTTAACTTGATACCTAATAGGTGTGAGGAGGATATTTTGTATATCAACAAGCATGGCCTTAGTTACTGCCAATCTAATAAAGATGAACTTGATAAACTTACACCAGAGGACTTATTATTTGATTTTCTTTTCCAAAGACGTAACCACATGCTGAAAACACTCTTAACCTATAAGGACTATAAAACCTGCGAAGACCATTTTAATATGGCTATTTTAAAACTTAAACAGCAGGAATTTGATCATAAAATTTTTAATCAAGAAATATCTACTATTTTTAATATTCATTATGATATTTATAACAAATATAAATCTACTGCTTATATCCGAAAATTATTCGAGCGATTACTAGAGGCTGTTAACGTACACAAAAATGAATGGGATAGTCTATTTATAACTGTAGAAAAAAAATTTTTTTTGACAGAGACTCTAAAATTGAATTTTAAAGAGTTTTTTTCTTTAGACTACCTATCTCGGTTTTCTAACGACTCGCCTGATTTCAACCCATTTCCTCCTGATTCATCTAAATTTATGCCTCTTAACTTAATCCATGTTTTGTTTTGTTTATCTCTAAATTTACGCCCCCTTCTAGTAGAATCACCAAAGGAAGATACTGCAATACCGTTTCGTACAATTATTCCTCGTGCCATTAATCCTGATATAAACTTAGCTCAATATTTGGAGGATGATAAAACATATATTATGGTACAAGCACGTGCACGAACAAACCTTGATTCGAAAATAGCTTTTCTCAAAAACCTCAATCAATTTACTGAAGAACTATTACAGCATTTGACTTACAAAGCATTATCAACAGATCTCATCGGCACAGCATCTGAACAGTTTCATATAAAAATACTTTCCATCTTCTCTGAACAGATTGAACACTCTTTTTACTCATGGCTATCTTCATTTGCTTATGAAGTCTCTAATAACGCTGAATATAGTAAAGATCTTCAACACGTTAAAGCACTTATACCTCACTCATTTAACAGACTTAAAAAGGAATTAGAGATTTTTGATCTTATGGATTTCTTACGTAACTATCGAGATCATGAAGAAATAATTTCACGCTATACAGAATTGCTAGGATATCCGTTCAAATCTCTAGATAATATTGAAACTTATCTACATTGCTTAGACGTAGATACTAACTCTAATTTTCAACTTATTATAACCCTTCATGATGTTACGTCCTTCTATTTTGATAAACCTCGAGGTTCAATAACATTTTTCTTAGATTATATTGTAACATTTATTGATTCTGCTACGACTTTTGAAGTATTTCAGGGTCGCCTTAATCAACTTCAACACCCTAAGTACAAACTTACACAAGACAATCTAGCTGAATTTCATGGTCTCAAACAAGACTTATTACAACGTATTGATGACACTTCTGATCCTAAGGAAAATAATACTAAGGAAGCTAAATCTTATATCAAAAGTTTGCAAGAATTTGGCATTTTTACGTTTGAATTAGAAAGCGATGTACAAGAACCCAACTCTAAAACTACCTTTCTTAAACAACTGACTATATTTTATGAAACCAAAAAAACACTTTTAGAAAAATACAAGAATCATCATGATATCAAATTATGTCAATTTTTAACCCAATCTCTTGATGACTTGAACAATTTAGATCAAATAATTCAAAATCAAAACGATCTTTTACGAGAAGAAGCAGCAGAATCTTCTAATACACATCAACAGAAGAAAAGACCTAAAAAAAAGAATCACTCTAAACCCAAATCCCCCAAAACAGATGTACCTAAATTAACACCACCTTCATCTTTAATATCAGAACGGGACACTATAACGACAAATTGGAAAAAAGCTAAAGAACAGTTACAAACAATTGCGAAAAAGAATGATTCCTTATTACAATTAGAATCTTTTGGTAATATTTTTGCTAAGATTCAACATTTAAAGAAAGATGATTTAAAATCACAAGGTATTGACCCTCAGGTTCTACAAGAAGAAACAGAAAAAATTAACGCGCTCTCTAATGAATTTGACTTAGCTATTAATAAACATCTGTATACCGAGTTTTATAACCAGCTAAACCAATTTATTTCATCATTTTCGAGCCCTTACTTTAAGCCGACTGTTATTGTTAACCAATTACTACTTGATGATACTATTTACAATCCCCCAAAAATGATTTCGGATCTAGCAAAAACCCCTGAATCTCAAAAAGAAATAAAAATATGTATGACCATCCTTAATCCTCTTTCTGCTAAAACTAAGATAATACTTCCCTTACTGACCCAGTATTATGAATCTTATACTATGATGAAAGATAGTAAACTCAACTTAGTCACAAAAGGCTTTAAGGAATCGGAAATCGACACCTATATTTCACAGTCATTTAATTCTGACTTAACCTCCCCTGATCTCAATCAGGATCTTTTAATTAAAAATACGCAACTACTAGGTTCTATTAATTCTCACTTTCAAAAGATTTGTGAGTATTTTGATTCTAATCAAAAAATTTATGCTCAACTTAACAATAACATTAGTAGGCTTTCAAGCTTAAACTTTGATGGCAAGGCCATTGCTAACACATTGTGTCACTCATTAGACCCTTCACAATCCCTTTCAGATTTAGACCCATCATCACTAAATGGGATTGATTTGTTCTTAAATAGCGAACAATTATTAAAAAAAACATCCCTATTAACTCAGCTTAATAGTAAACTTGATAACGACGTTGCGCTTTTTAAAAAATATCAATTTATTTATAAGGCATTTAATATATTTATTTCTTCTAATGAACTTTTACATGAGTCTATCAAAGTTTCTTCTAAAAAGACCATTTTAACTCAACAACTACGCTCTCAAGCTTATTATAAAAGATTTGACATAAGCACCCTTGAGGACCTTAAAACACCACAAGAAATACTTAAACTTACTGTAAATATCAATGAATTAGAGAAGCTATTTAAAGCTGTCAAAACACAATACTTTTCTCAAGCTTCTACATTCATGATTCAATCATGTAGAGAAATATTGATCCACTGCAGAAATGTTCAATATGATCCAGCAAAACAAACTATTCTTAAATCTCAAATGCCAACTATCCATCCATCCACAAATCTTCTTATCGATAAAGACAAAGACTTACGTTGGTTATTATATAAATCTAGCAACCTTTTATCTCAATTTTTGCATAAGCTTGATACACTCATTATTGAAGACACCTTGACTTTAACACAAATAAACAATGAATATGAAAAATTAATAAAACAAAGCAATCCTCTTATCAAATTTCAAGAAAAGCCGCTAACACCAAAAACTACAAGAAAATAAAAATCGATAGCAAAGCAACCATAAGCCAAACAACAGCAAAAGCTAAGCATTACTCCTAAATGGTCACTTTTTATAGTTAAACCCTTAACCCTAATCATCAACTCATCTTTTTTCTTAAAAATCTCTTCTATCTTTTCATCCTTACAAAAGTTCTAGATTATTTATTAAAAATCATACATAATATCTTTTTATTTATTAAAAATTTATACAAAAAAAACAACAAACACTCATTAATCATGATCCGATCATTCTCTCCATCTTCCACCTGCCCCACCCACTCCAGAATAAGTATACATCGTACTTTTTTTCCACCGATTCCTCATGACTATTTACAGGATCTTCAACATGCCAACTCTTCGCTAAACGATCGATATCATTTTAAGAATCTTTCTACGGAATATACTTTGAATAGCGCATTGCCAATCTCTCCACCTTATTTGCATCCAGATGATACGAATCCTTGTTCTTCTAAAGTGGTAGATTGCTATAACAAATTAAAAAAACTTGATCGATCAACACCCTGTTTAACACGAAAATTAGATTTTTATTTTATTTATCTTCATACTAAGCCTAAATATAAAACCTATTTACTAGATGTTCTTGATAAAAAACAGGCCTCTATAACAATCCAAGACTTAACAACCTTCTTTTTAAAATCGAGACGTCTGCACGATGCCTATGAATTATTACCTTTTGCTGATCTTGATACCCTTGCATTAAAACTTGATCAGGCTTTACGTTTACCTGAAAATGCCCCATATCCAAACCATCTTTTTGACAAGCAGTTTTCTTTATTTGAACTTCCTAAGCCTAAGTCTAAGTCAACTTCTGAATTCAACTCTATTGCCGAAACTTTATATAGACAACTCCAGCAAGATATTCCTAAGTTAAAAGATACTTGGTTAAATCACTATTACAATGCTTTTCCAGAAACACAAAATTCTAAACTTCTTGAAGAATGTAAAAAACTTATTCCCACTTCTTTTGTAGTTCAACTAGATTCTTCTATGTCCTCCTTAAACAATTTCATCCGTACTATATCAAGACTTCGTATGTATCTTCATCCTATGCTTCATCAGAGCTTTCCTGAGGAACGTGTCATAAAGCGATTTAATAGTCTAATAGATGATACGAAAGACAAGAAACATGCTACTTTAAACTCTTACTTACAATTTATTACTCTAACATACCTATCTTCTAACCAAACTAAAGAACAAATAAAATTATATGATACTTTTTTTGAGCAGCTTCATAAAATTTTAATTGGCAAAGCGATAACACAAAAAGATTTTTTTTCCTCAGAACTATTTAAGCTTGTTATCCCAGAAGATGTTCAACATGCCGTCCAGACTTGGTTATATTCATGTTATCACGATCTTAAATTACAACGTGAAAAAACTCCACTCGAAGATCAACTAATAACTATTAAATCCTCCTTTACTTTGCTACTAGAAACTTTGGAATTCTTTTACATTAACACTACAATAAATCCACCTGATGACAGTTTTACCTCCTTATTCATTAACACAATGATAAACAATAATTCAAATAAAGACTCAATTAAAAGAATTTTAACACCTATTATCAAGTCCTCTGACAATCCTCAATCATTATCATTTCAGGATATTAAAAACACTCTATCAACTTTGTATAATTGCCATCACTTACCTTCTACTATGGTTCGATCTACAATTTGCAAATCTAGCGCAACTTTATTAGAGTTCCAACACGCGCATGATCAATTAAATACTCTATTTGAGAATAGACAAGGTAGCTTTAGTTTTATTTTAGAAGCCTATCTTACCCCTATCTTCTCATCAGATAATTATGACCTTATATTAGATAATCTATCAAAATTAGTTAAACCAATTGAAATACAAGATAAGGATTCTATTTTAGAATTTCATCGTAAAAAAGATACAGCATTATCTTTTTCTGAAAATAATATACGCGAGATTATCTCTTCTTTACAATCTGAAATTAAGATGGACGATACTACAGCCTCTTTACAAGCTGAAAATAACATACGCGAGATTATCCCTTCTTTACAATCTGAAATTAAGATGGACGAGACTACAGCCTCTTTACAAGCTGCAATTAAGATGTACGAGACTATTGCCTCTTTACAATACAACTCGTTACATCATTTTCCGTTAGATGAATTTATTAAATTTCATACTCTTAAAGAATCTCTTCCAATAACGTTTCCTGATAGACCCTCAATCCTAGATAAGACTAATTTTATTGATATTTTTACTCAGAAAAAGATTGATGAATGGGAAGCGGAAATAAAAATAGATAGCTGTATTAACTTATTAGAGTTTTCAAATTCTTTAAACGAAACACAAAAAGAAAAGATGAAGCAGTGGGACACAGATAAGAAAATTTTGAAACAAGAGGGAGTCCAATATTATCTCGATCATTATGATACACTTGCTAATTTAAATCGAGATGAATTACTTACACAGTTATTATATTATCCTCGTATTTATAACATAAACAGTATTTTACCCCTATCCGAATATGTTAAGTTTAAAAAAGATTTAAAATTAATCATTGATTGCATAAAAAAAGACCAATTATATGATAACCTTGATATTTTTAAAAAGCCTTATATTACTCTTATAGATTGCCCTCATACTCTTTATGATAATGTTACAAAAAAAGAAAAATTAGATTTAATCTTTCTTAATGTCTATGAACTGCTAGAAAAGAAAATCACTAAATCACAAAATGAATTTAATGCCTTATTGGAAACGTTATCCAAAAAAACTAATTTACCTGATTTATTAAAAAAACAATGTAAGCAGTTTCTGACTCATATATCGTTATCAGCACTTTCATTTAAAAGCTCTGACCTTTCTCAAACTAATTTATTAAACCTCCAATTTCAGGTTCTAATGCTTATATCTGGTAAAATCCGTCCCATTCTTACCTCCGGTTTTAGTAAAGAAATCGATTATGATCATCCTGTCACCTCTGATCCTCCCCCTGCCCTTAAGGCTTTTAATGCTATTTGGTCAGATTTGGTACCACAGGCTCTTTGTTGTCAAAATCCTGATCAATTTTTAAAAAAATATAATGATTTTATCGATAAGCTTTGCAAACATATCTTTACAGAAATTACAAAACATAATCAGTTTTCTTTATTATTAAATAAAATGATTTTTCCGATATCATTAATAACCACACCTTTTATTTCGTTGCTATCGTATATTGAATATGAATTTTGTAACCAATCATCTTCTGATTTTACTAAAGATCAATACTTAGAATCATTTAATAGATCCTTTCAATTATTACAAAAAAATTTAGATTGTCTTGCAGTTAATTCTTTCATAGGCTCACCTAAAGGCCAAAAACATGCAAAGGAATTAAGACAATTTTTTTCTAACAAGTTTCCTCACAGAAAATTAGAACTAAAAACTACTGACGACCTGAAAAACACATTATCTGATTTATCTAAGGACCCTAAAATCCAACCACAAACGTTTCAAGACATAACTGCTATATTAACGTCTAAGTTTGGTGTAGCGTATGGAAGTTATGGAAGTTTTAGTGTTTGTATAAATTATTTTGTTAATTTTCTTTCATCATCATCCTCGATTGATTGTTTAAAAACTAGGATACAAACATTAACAAAAGATTCTAACAAAGATAATAAAGCTATTCATGATTTTTTTACTCAAAAACAAAATGCATTAACACTTGTTAACGAACCTCAGATTAAACTTGCTATCCAATCTATTTACCACTATGTTTTACCTGAAAAAATTTCTAAAGCTTCTCCTGATTTCGAGACTCCTCTAACGTTATTAAAAA
>NZWE01000009.1 GCA_002697535.1 Actinomycetota bacterium
ATTATGATTTTAATGGTTCAACGAAACATGAACCTTTAATTATTAATTGTAATATAAAATATGATGTTTATAATGATAATTTGTTAATTCCTTAATCTTCTATAGGATAATTTATAATCACGACTTATAGCTTCCAATGATTTCGTCATCAACATATATTACACCTCCAGATTGGCTTCTAGAATTCGATTTAGCATATCTCCAATATTTGGGTTCTTCTGAGCCTTTCATCACAGGATTTTGTCTTTGTTTCCAGTCCCCCCGATGTAATAATTCATCAACACTTGTCCCATCGATGTAGTCCACTTCGGTCACAATTTGACGTATTGATTCGGCTTGGCGTTCTCCTGCTGAACTGAACAGTGGCTTGAGTATCATCAACGACCTACCTTTTTTTCTGACAGCTCTACCAAGCTTCCAGTGATCTCCATAATAGACCTCTATCATATGCCCATCTACAGGTTCGCTATGTAAACGGATCAGTGCCTTATCCGTTATTCCACCCTTCTCCCACCATGGCGTTTCTCTAAACGGCGCATTAGGAGACTGAACATCTTCCATATTTGTATCTTCATCTTGTGCTAACTGTTGCCCTCTAGAAATAGATGCATTCAATTCTTCATCAGCTTGTTTTTGCTCTGATTCTGTAAGTGGTTCAGTAGGTCTATTGTGAATTTGCGCTCTTTGAATACTTTGAAAAGTACTTTGTGCAATTTTTGCACCCTCATTTAGTTTTGCTTGAGGTATTGTTCTTTTTAGATATTCGAACATATATTTGTATAGAATGTCTTTGCGTTTTGTATTATCTAACTCGATTTCTTTCAAACTTTGCCATAATTCATTCTGTTTTTGCTTTATTTGATTTTTTTCATTCTCATCAATAACATGATTTTTCAAAGATTCTATTAAGAGTGCTATTTTAAGACTGTGTTCATTATTAGTAATTAAATTTTGAAGATATGAGGTTCTTCTATCTAAATCTTCTGTATTTTTATCATCAATATTTGCAATACTTGCTAACACATTCGCTGCTTCATTATTATCCATATCAGTTGAGCGCGAGCTGAGTTGTATAAGAAGATTCGCGATATCTCTGTTTCCATCATCTATAGTTGGTGATTTTCGACAGCTTTGAGGAAGCTTCCGCTCAAGAGTCAATATATCATCTATACTTTTTACTTTAGGATTGGAAAATATTAATCCATTATTCTTGTCAATTCCTTCTATACTCAACCGAGTTTCCGTTTTAAAACCATAATTACAAAACTGTCTGGCACAAGAGTGAAAATCTATATTTGCCGATCTCGGACATACTTCCTTGGCTACTAATAATTTATCTTTTAATAAAATCAAAATATTACCATCATTATCAAATGTCCAAGAAATAATGTTTGAATATTCCTGATTTGTTAAGAGTTTATGAAGATTAATTAAAAAATCAGCTTGTTTTGCTCCTCCTACTATGTTTGCCTCTCGACTGAATGTATCTTTTGTAATAAGTATCATGCTATAGGTAAATGTTCTCAATTCAAGGTCTTCCAGTTTTCGTTTGGCGGCGGCGCGTTTATAATGAATATTACGTTTTTCGGATGAAAACAAAAGTTCAAAATATGAGTATTCAGGATATTCTGTTTTAAGTCTGTCATATTCATTATAAGTAAAAACTATTAGTTGATACAAATCGCGTAAATGTTGTATGTCTAAACTATCTTCTGGTCTAGGTGCAATAAACCAGACTGGTAAATCTCTATTGAAGGTGGCTCTTTGAACTTCTTCCCTAAAAATCCTTGCATTTTCTTCTCGATTATTTGCTGTTTCGTTCACCCATTCATCATCATGATTGGTTTCTGAATTATTGATATTATTGATAAACTCTTCTAAATGGTCTAACACCCAGATTGTCATTTGGTCGTAGGAATCTAGAGCATTGAATCTTGTATTTTCTTCAGCGAGTTGTGTGTCATTAATTATTTGTAATCGGCGATGTTCTAATCCCAATGAAGTGATTATATCAGATATTTGTGATGGTTCTGGTTCTGGTTGATCTAGATTAAAATCATTATTTGTACAAATATTCGGTTCTCTACATATAGGGCATAATCTATTTGTAATGTTTGATTCACACCACTCTCTAATACAGTTTTCGTGAAAGTGTTGAGAACAACCATTACATTGTATAGTTTGGTTACTATCTATTTCTGATTGGCTAAATTCTTCTAAACATATAGGACATTTATTATCTGCTCCCCCGGGCATCGTCACGGCGGCGCCGGGCCCGAGCCACCGCCGCTTCAATTTATGTTTTGATTTTCTTTTTGTAAATTTTGTTTTTGAATTCTTCATTATATTTTTAACATATAATAATTTTAGGAATATTTTGTGTAAATACTCTCAATTGTATCAATCGCGAACCGTACATCATTAAACTTAATTGTTGATAAAACAATAAAGCCGCCAATCCACATAACTCTAATAACCCCATCTTTGTATTCTGGCTCTGACACGTCTATAAAAATAACTGGAAATGACATAGCAATTAATAATAAACCAATACAAAACTTAAAAAACAAATCAACAAGTTGAACATATTCTTGTGCTCTTTTGTCTGCTTTTAAACGAATACTTAATCGAAGTGCTATATAAGAAAAAAACAAAAAGTAATGCAAATAATGAACAAAATCTAGAATTAATATTGTATTTTTTGAAACACTCATTTAAATATATGAAATAAAAAAATATTGAATGGTCCACATACCGAAAGCTTATCTAATAAGGTATAAATAAATATCACTATATTAATATAATAGGATTATTCACTCATGAGCGTTGAGTGCCCTATTACGAAGAAAGAGATAAAAGAGGCTGTAATCGCACCAGATGGTATTACATATGAAAGAAGTGCATTATTAAAATATATCAGGAAATATAAAAAATCGCCGGTAACGGGAGAACCTATGGACGGTAAAACGCTAATCTTTGGAAATGATTATTTAGAATCAAAGGAAGAAATTGCTGAAAGAGTTTTGAATTATATTCGAGACGAGTTAGATGAACATATAAATTTAAAAAAGCAAAGTCATAGTTTTGAAAAAACACCAGAAGATATAGAAATATATCTGAAAATTAATAGTGATGATACATGGGGTTGTTATGCTAAAAATAAAAAAAAAGAAGAAATGGTGTTACCAGAAAAATTGTTGAAATCAATTCAATATAATGCGTGCGCAATGTATTTTTATATAGATGGTTCTTCAAAATTTTACAAGACAAAGCTTGTTGGTAACGGTCGATTAAAGATATTTGGTGATAATAGAATTAATGAATTATGTGAAAAAAATGGTAAAGTTGTAATTAGTCGATTCAGTTCCTTCACTAAAGAATTTCATGTACAAAAATGGTTGAGAGAAATTTGTGCTGAAGAAATAGTGACCGCACCACTGCGTGTTTTGTTAGGTTTAGAAGAAAACACTCAGTTGGAATTGGATACTGAACCGGATACGGATATAATTGAACCTTTAAATAATTGTCAAAGAAGTGTTTTTTTAAAGGAAAATATGTGTAAAATACAAGTAATTGAAGGTCCACCTGGAACTGGTAAGACAACGGTTATTACGAGTCTTTTAAGATTTTTTGAAAAATGTTTCAAAGGAAAAAATCATTACACAATCGTAGTATCTGAGAAAAATCGTGGTGTTGATGCTGTAGCTGAGAAATTAAAAGATGATGATATAAATGAAAAAATCATATCATTTGGTTCAGATAATATTGGGGAAACTACTGAAAAATTCTTGGTAGGAAATAAAGTAGAAAATCACAAAAATGTAGTTAAGTATATAGAAGTAATTAAAAATTTGGAAAGTGAAATTGACAAAAGAATACGTAAGTTAAAAAGAACTACTTACAACATTATTCCGAGAAATATTCACAAAACCTTATCAGTCAAGAACCTTGGTTGTGTTGAGGACCTTCTGAAAAGTGACCTCTCAAATTCGAGAATTCGTTTGGATAAAATAAAGAATATTAATAATATTTTGAGTGAAATTAGTGAGTTAAATAAACAAATTTCTGAATTAAGGAAAAATCATGAACAGATAGTTAGTGATGCAAGCAATGATTATTTGATACAATGTAGTATTATTTTAGTAACGTTCGGTTCTTTGCATCAGGTGTTAAATTTTCTTAAAGATAAAGATGATATTACATTAACTATAATTGTTGATGAATCGTCAACGATGCTTTCCTGGCAAGGACTTTATTTAGAACATATTGCGAATGATATTGGTGGTTTTTTAGAAAACATGATATTAATTGGTGATTCAAAACAATTACCACCATATTGGCCGGATCACAATAATCCAAATCAAGAAAAGGAATCCTTTTTGGATTTTTCGAAAAAGAAATGTAAATCAATACAATTTCGTGAACAATACCGTTTACCAAATGACATAATGAAAATACTGAATAAACAATATTACAAAGAGTTGCCACTGATACTAGGACATAAACGAATTACAAATGAATCTATATCGTGGAATCATAGTTTTGGAGTGGAAGAAGAACAAAATATGAAAGAAGCTACCAATATTTTGAAACTTGTCTCTAAATATCCAGTAGGTCAACATATACTTATAGTTTCACCATATAGAAGTCAATGTGAATTATTAGTAAAAATGTTCGACCAATATTACTTCAATGTAAGCATTATGACACTCGATTCTGTTCAAGGTCATGAAGCGGAGATTGTTGTTGTATCTCTCGTAAAATCTATTCCAACCTCTTTTCTTACAAAAAAAAGGACATGTGTTTTAGTTTCAAGAGCCAGAGAAAAACTAATAATATTTGGAAATAGACAAAATTGTTTAAAATCGTCAAATGGTAGTCTTCGATGCTTGGCCCGTTATAAAGAATGTCTTTATAGATAATAATGTCATTGTTTGATATTGTAAGTTCGCCAATATTCGATAATTATTCAAATATTGAAATTTTAACAAAACTGTTAATTTTAAATTCGAAAGCGGCAGGCTTTCTTGAGCAAAAGATAGAAGAAACAAAGACAAAAATATATATGAAAAATTGGAATTGTTTAGGAACAAGAACGATTTTAATCTGGGGAAAGGGTTGGTCTCATAAAATATTAAATATCAACAAGCATTTGACAGATTTCTCGTATACAACGAAGTCCGAAAAAACACGAATAGATATTACAAATACAAATATAGAAGAACAATTAACTAATTTACTCAGATATTTTTACAAACAAGATTGTATAGAGGATACTAAAATAACTTTACTTAAAAGTGAATACTGCGCTTGATATCAATAATATACAATATTGTTATAATTATTCTAACAAATCAAATATGTTTTACGAGTTACCAATAGATTTGCAGAATTATATTTTTGAATTTAATGCGACTCATAGATACAAATACAATAAATCATTAGAAAAAATTCCCAGAACTGGAATACACATCCGTTATATGAGAATATTGGATGAATTTGATGAACAAATACATGAAAATGGAGACTGGAATTTTGAAAAACTTTTAAAAAAACACATTGTTGATCCAGAACATTTTTTAAACGTATTAAAAAGTTGTAAGTGCTGTGTTCGTCATACTGGGTGCGCTGCGGCATCAGCTTGCGCAGATGAACCATGTTTGTGTTATTGTAGACATTTATCGCGATTTATTGATAAGATTTATAATACTGGCGAAGTAGTGCGTTTTGGACATAATTGGAATGATAGAGAATTATTCGAATTAAATTAAGGCAGGTTCTAATCTTTGCATTTGTCTTACAAATAATGAACATTCAGCGACGTTTCTTTCTACTTCTGTTAATGTATTAATAGTATCGTCCAACGCGCGATTACATTCCTCAAGGTCTCTAAACATATTATCTATCTTTAATTTTAATGCGACACGCTCCTTCAATTGTTTTGCTCTTGTTTCTTTTATTAATTGTTCCATATTTGCTACATTTTTCAATTCGTCTTTCAATGCAGCATCCATAGCATCTCTCTGTTGTTTTGTTTTCGCTAACAGTTTTGCTTGTTTAATAGCATCTGCTCTTGATTTTGCTAATTCTATCGTTTTTTGTTTATGTTCATAATCTTTGGCGGCCTTTAAATCCTTCAATCTAGAAATTTCTTGTTGTTTTGCAAGTTGCATTTTCTTAAATGCTAGTTCTTGCTCTTGTTTTAATTTTTGAGCTCTAATATTTTCGAGATCGATTCTTGCCTGAAGCTCATTTTCCAAAGCTTCGCGTTCTTTTCTATTGCTCTCTTCTTGGTTTGTTATTTTTAAATTGTGTTCCTTTTCTTTGAGTTCGGAAGCAGTTCGTAAACCCATAATTTTTAGTCTAGAAATTTTACGTTTTTTAGTTTCAGACGAAAATCTTTGTATTTCATTATTCTTTTTTAATTCTAATTCTTTATTGGTTGCTTCTAGAAGTCCAATTGCCGTTTCGTTTTTACATTTTGAACTGTAAGGATCTTGACCAGTGGAATCCACAGAGTCATGAGAAAGGTCAATTAAATCTAATCTACCTTTTAATTCATTTTGTTCATCTATTACAATTTTATTTTCACTTTGTTTAAATGCGTCTGCGGTGACTTGACCGTATCTATTCAGGAGTTCATTTGTCATTTGTGTAACATTTTTGTCTAAATCCTTATTTGTTTCTTCCAATTTTTTATTAAGATTACTCAATTCGATATTAAGAAGTTTCTTTCTTTCTAACATAGCGTCACATTCTTCAGGATTAATATCAATATCACATGTCATTTTGTGTTTTCCTATAACATGACATATTTCTCCGGATGCTTTATTTCCTTTAGATATATTTTTTGTGTATGCATAACATCCATTTTTAGAAGAACCTTCACTACCCGAAGACACTTGTACGCCTTTTAAGTTTGCACCGTGTTCGAGTCTTGCTCTTTTATAACATTCCATGTTTCTTTCAGAATTACTTGTTCCTTTATCAACGTCATCTAGTTTATGAACTCCTGTGCTTCGTGAATTTCCATTACTCTTTACACACATACCCGAGTCATATTGTATTCCACATGTGCCAACCGAATAATAATTTGGAGGTGGTGGAGGAGGCCATGTACATGAACCGTCTGATTTCTCTACACTGGGATCATAATTTTCGGCTCCCGATTCCATGCAACCATATTTAATATATTTACAAGAACCATCATCAAAAGTTGCATGTTTGTTCATATTTTTAGCTTTTGAATCAGTGCATCCACCAATTTGACAAGTACCATCATCAGTGTTTGCTGTTTTTGCATAATTCGCGGCCTGCGGATTTGTACATCCCTTGATTATACAACTACCGTCGTCGTGTGTAGCTCTACTATTATAATTTGTTGCTCTAATAGGTGTTTTAACAGTACACCCCTTAATAATACAACTTCCATCATCGTGATTTGCCTTATTATTATAATTTTCGGCTTGGAAATTAGTACAACCTTTAACAGCACCTCCTTTATAATTAGAATTAAAAGAGCAATGTTTACCGGACCAATGTGATGTATTTATTTTATCAGACTGACCATGATGTATATCACAGCCTCTTGTCCACCAATCGCCAGTTGGATGTACTGTAATTGCACTATATCCGTCCTTCCCATATCTACTGTTAGCGTAGTTTATACACGAGTTTCTAATCTGATCCTTATTCATATTCATTATATTTGAAATACCTAGGTGGCCTTTACGTAACCCTCCCTGTGTTTTACCATCAGTGGGAACACATATAGTATTATTTTCTACACCGCCTCTTGCCTTCCATTTTGGAGGATTGTTGATGGACCCACTTTTATTACAGTATTGACCACTGTTACAGCGTTTATCGCTATCACGCCAATCACAATTCTGATAACGATTATTATCAGTATTTATAATATGCGCATTTTGACATAATGATTTATTATTATTTGCAATGCTACATTGACCAATCAAATTTGATGTACATTGTTCACCATTAGCATTATTTGCCTTAGGCGGAGGCGGCGAAGGCGGCGGCGGCGGCGGCGGAGGCGGCGCCACATTACATCTTTCACCAGTTGTTTTACACTGGTTTTTATCTGGTTTCCATTGGCAAAAACGATTACCATTTCGTCCCGAGCTATACGCCCGCAAACAATCAGATCTATTACCATTGTTTTCTTGACATTCAGATCTCCTCAAAGGTGGACACGGATCACCAGTTCTAGCTCTGCGTCCATTAACTTGTACATATTCCGTGCTGTTTGTAAAGCTTTCTATTTCCTGTGCAGGTGATTCTGCTGGTGGACTACATCTATCATCCGTTGCTCTACAAGTTTTGTCATCCGATTCCCATTTGCAAAAACGACTTCCATTGTTACTAGATGCGCTATATGATTGTAAACAGTGATATTTGTTACCATCATTTTGTTGGCATTCCGATTTTCTCAATGGTGGACATGGTTCACCCATTCTAGCTCTTCGTCCATAAACTTGTACATATTCTGTGTCTGAAAATGATTCTTTCTTTAATAAAGTATGCCTATACATAAAGATAAATAGAATGATAACAAGAAGAAACATGCACATATAAACGTTATTGTTTAAATCCATTACTAAGTAAAATATATAAAGTTTAGAAAAACACTGGTTCCATTCTTTGCATTTGTCTGTTAAAAAGAGAACATTTTTGTAAATCAGCGTCAGTTTTATCTTTTGCAGCTTTTATTTGTTGTATATCGTCATTACAGGCTTTGACACTATATGAAATTCCCGCTAAATCGGTTTCTAAAGCAAGTTTCTCAGAAATATGTCTGGCAGTAATGTCTTTAAGTTCATTCTTTAGATTATTTAATATTTGAATTGCATTTTGTTTTGCTTGTCTTAAAGCCTCTTTTTGTGCTAATGTATTTGCTAATTTTTCAGCTTCTTCAAGGGCTTTAATGCGTTCTTGTGCTAATAATGCCTCTTGCTTTTTAATTTCTAATTCCTTTTTACGTTTTTCGTCTTCAATACGCATCTTTTCCTCAAGTTTTCTTTGCTGTTCTTCTTTGTATTTTTTCTCGCGCTCTAGTTCAAGGCGTCTTGCTTCTGCTTTTTCATTTTCATATTTAGCGTCCAATAATCTTTTTGTTTCAGAGTTTTTACGTTCATGTTCTGATTGCTGTTCACGTAATTGTGCTTTGTATTCAGCATCCTTTTTTACTGAATCCTCTTGCAAACTTATTATCTTAAGTTTGTTAGCAATTTTTCTTAAATGAACATTTTCAATTTCTTGTAGTGTAGCAGTGCGGAGAGCCATGAAGTATTTAACTATCCATTCTGATCTTTCAACTGATTCTGCTGCACCACATTGAGAGTTTTCATAACTTGTTAATTCTTCGTTCTCTTGAGATTTTAAAAAGGTTGTTTTATCATCTCTATTCTTTTTTAGTATCGCCTTATCAATACCATATTTTTTCTCTGTAATAGCAAAATCATCATTCTTTGCTTTATGCAATATGATTTTTCTTAGTTGTTGGTTTTCCTGTTCCATTTTATTGGCAATTTTCATCTGTTCCTCATATAACCGTTTCTTCCTATTTATAATTGTTTTACATTCAATAACATCATTCACAACGGAAAGATTGCATAATTCTGAAGGTGATGATTTGTGTTTACCAACAATATGACACAATGCATTTCCTGTATTACTGCCTTTAAATATGTCTTCGGATGTGTGAGCATAACATCCAGCATTTTCCAAACCTGAAACTATTTCTACTCCGGTTAAACGACCACCATATGTTTCTTTCGCTTTTTTATAACATTCGATGTTTCTATCTGCACTTTCTATACCAACATCTTTATTATCTATTTGATGTTTGTCTTTTGGAGCAATGTCATTACCTAAAATACAAAAACCTTTCTCATAATCTACTTTACAGTCATTACTTACAAATTCTTTCATTTTTGGTGGTGGAGGCACTGGAGGTAGAACTGGTGCTGGATATATACACGTTCCATCATCAACATTTGCAATCGGATTATAATTTGTTGCATTGCTATCTGTACAACCTTTTATTTTACAAGTATTATTTTCTGTATTTGCTTTCGGATCGTAGTTTGTGGCATTTTTGTTTGTACAACCTCTTTTTATACAATTTCCTGGTGTATTTGCTCGATTATCATAATTATCATAACCAGGTGTCATACATCCTAGTCTTTGCGGAGGTGGTGGAGGAGGTGGTGGTGGTGGAGGTGGTGGCGCTGGATTACATATATCACCAGTTGTTTTACACATTTTTTTATCTGGTTTCCATTGGCAGAAACGATTACCATTTCGTCCCGAGCCATAGCTTCGTAAACAATTAGATCTATTACCGTTGTTTTCTTGACATTCTGACTTTCTCAAAGCGGGACACCTGTCACCAGTTCTAGCTCTGCGTCCATTAACTTTTATATATTCCGTTATAGAACCTGAACCACTAGAACGAGTAGAACTAGAACGAGTAGAACGAGATGATGAACTACTAGATGACTTACTCGATTTTTTTTTCTTTTTACCATAGTAGCCTTCTCTTATATTTCCATATAAGCTACCATACTTATAGATATCTCTTCTTCTTCTATTATCACGACCTCGTAATAATTTTAATGATTCTTCTGTTAATCTATGCAATGGCTTACTACCTCTTTTATATGATATGAATGAAATAATAGATAATAGTAATAAGAATAGACAGATATAAATGTTGTTACTTGACTGCATTACTAATTAAAATATATAATATTTCGTTTGTTAAAACATTAATTGGCGTCGTTTTCGTCGTCAGACGAAGTCGACCCTGATGAATCTGTTTCATTAGAACCGTCATCAGACAATTCGTCAGCGTCATCATCAGATGATTCATCAGAAGAAGAACTATATGAAGAACTAGAGATGATCATTCCAAAATCCTCTCTAGACGCATGCGGTGTCATGCCGAAAAAGTAGTTTCTATTTATATAAATAGTTAATATGAGAATTATAGAAAATAAAAAAATGCATTCATAAATATTTTTACTTATTTCCATTATTAAGTAAAATAAATAATATTGTTTTAGAAAAACACTGGTTCAATTCTCTGCATTTGTCTAGTAAATAATGAACATTTTTCTAAGTCATCATCTCCTTTGCCTTTTGCTCCCTCTATCTGACTAATATCATCCTTACATACATTTTGTTTATACTTTATATCTTCAATTGTTGCTTCTAAAGAAAGTCTTTCCTTTGTATGTTTTGTTATCATATCTTTCAGACCATTATCAAGTTGTTTTAAATAATTGATGGCATTTTGTTTTGCGTGTTGTAAAGCCTCTTTTTGTTCCTTTGTTTTAGCTATTTTCTCAGCTTCTTGAAGTGATTTCACACGCTCTTGAGCTAATATTTTTTTTCGATTTTGAATTTCATACTCTTTTTGTCTTTTTTGTTCTTCAATAATAGCAATTTCGGCAAGTCTTCTTTTTTGTTCAGCTAAATATTTCTTTTTGCGTTCATTTTCCTGTTTCTCTGCTTTTCTTTTCTCTTTTACAAGTTTTGAGTCTAATAAACGTTGTATCTTTGCTCTATTCTTGGCATGTTGTAATTCTTGTTTTTGAATTTGTTTCCTGTATTCAGCCGATTTGGTTTCAGAATTATGTTCTAAACTGATAATTTCGTGTGAATTTGCTTCATTTCTCATATCTTCATTTTCCAGTTTTAGCCTCTCATAATCTTTTAGAAGTGAATATTTTTCATTTTCTATTTCTTGTAGTTTCATTGAATTAGTATTACTACATCCACGATTATCATAATCTTTGGCATCTTCGGCACGTTGAGCATCCAAAAGTACATAGCGTTCTTGTAGTTTTTTTGTTAAAATACTTACATCAGATTTTGGTAATGCCCGTTTCGCCCGCGCGCGATATCCTTTTAATAGTATATTTAGTTGTTTATTTTCACGTTTCAGGCTATTGTTTGACTCAGATTGTTCATCATTGAGTTGTTGTTTTCTTTGTATGATTGCTTCACATTCTATATCACCTTTATCTACTGATACTGGATCACAGTATTGTGAAACATAATGTTTTTCACTAATATGACATATATGATTTTTTAAAGCATTTGCCTTAAAAATCTTATCTGATGTGTGTGCATAACAGCCACTATTCTCATTATTCGAAATAATTTCTACTCCAGTTAAATTATTTCCATATTTATCTTTTGCTTTTTGATAACATTCAATGTTTCTATCAGCACTCTGTAATCCAAAATCTAGGTCGTCTATTTTATGTTTGTTTTTTGCAGCAACATCATTATTCATTACACAAAACCCAGTTTCATATTTTATTTCACAATTATCTTTCTTGAACTCAAGACTTTTGGGTATCGGTGGTGGCGGTGGAAGAACGGGCCTAGCAGGCGGAGGCCATATACAGTTAGAATTTAATGATTTTTCTGCTGTTTTATCATAATTAACCGCGGTTTTATCTGTGCAACCATATTTTACATATTTACAAGTTCCATCATCAACATTCGCAATTGCTGAATAATTTTTGGCAGTTGTATCTGTACATCCTACAATTCTACAACTATTATTATCAATATTTGCCTTATTATCATAGTTTGTAGCCAATGGATTTGTACATCCTTTATATATACAATAACCATCTGATTTCTGAGCATCTTTATCATAATTGGATGCGTCTGGTTTCATACAACCATATCTGAAGTATTCGCAAGAATTATCTTCAATATTTGCTTTACTAATATAATTTTTTGCATCTTTATCCATGCATCCTTTTATTGAACAGTTGCCTTTTTTGTTTGCTTTAGGATTGTAATTTTCTGCATCTTTATCCATGCATCCTTTTATTGTACATTTGCCTTTTTTGTTTGCTCTAGAATTGTAATTTTCGGCATCTTTATCCATGCATCCTGTTATGGTACACGGCCCTTGCCTTGTAGCTTTCGTATTATAATTATCTGCATCTTTATCCATGCATCCTGTTATATAACATGAACCATCATTAACATTTGCCTTACTATCATAATTATCAGAACCACGTGTCATACATCCCTTCTTTATACAGCTTCCATCGTTAACATTAGCTTTACTATCATAGTTATCATAACCACGTGTCGTACATCCTTTCTTTATACAATTACCTTGTTGATTAGCTTTACTATCATAGTTGTCATAACCACGTGTCATACATCCCCTCTTTATACAATTCCCTTGTTGATTAGCTTTACTATCATAGTTATCATAACCACGTGTCATACATCCCTTCTTTATACAATTACCTTGTTGATTAGCTTTACTATCATAGTTATCATAACCACGTGTCATACAACCTTTTTTTAGACAATTCCCTTGTTGATTGGCTTTACTATCATAATTATCATAACCACGTGTCATACACCCCTTCTTTATACAATTCCCTTGTTGATTAGCTTTACTATCATAGTTATCATAACCACGTGTCATACACCCCTTCTTTATACAATTCCCTTGTTGATTAGCTTTACTATCA
>NZWE01000010.1 GCA_002697535.1 Actinomycetota bacterium
ACATCTACAATGTATGATATTGATTTTAAACCTAGTTATTATAATGACACGGATAATACCCTCCAAACCATCGATAATGGGGTATTAAAAACATTTTCAGTTGCTAGTAATACAATTACTGCTTCTATCGCCGTAACCTATGATTATAAGACACTGAATGAATTTAAATTCTCTCCTGATGGATCAAAACTATTAGTGTATGAAAAGGGATGGTTTAATGAGTTTCGGGATTCAGATGCAATCTTTAAATCCCTTGGTATCAATATCTATGATATTAACACTCATACGCTGACTAAAATTCGAGATTAACCCTTATTATGTCTAATATTACACTCTTTTAACCGGACGGTTACATGATATTGTTCTTTAAATTTGTGCCTATTGGTATTCTTATCTCATGTCTAATACTCCCATTATCTATAGATGCTTATTCCCCCATAACTATTCAATTTAATACACAACCATTAACTGGATTTTCTACCTATACTATAGGAGGGCTAACAGAATCAAAACTTGGACAATTTGCCTATCATTTTCCTGTTAGTAAATTACGATTCCCAACAAATGTTGATGTCGCTAATATTAATGCATTATCATACCTTACCCCACAATTTTTAGCTCACTTACAAATCCAAAAAAATATTTCACATGATGCTGGCAAACTACAAGATTCAGATTGGTTATCATCTGATTCTACTATCCAGGACATTTACTCTGAAAGCGATACCACCCTCTCCTTCTCTTCCTTTGATCTAACATTAAGTACAGCCTTATACTCCATAATCTATCCTAATCTGGCCAAAACAACGTATCGTTTTTTAGTGGGCTATAAATATCAATATTTTAAGTTTCAAGCATATGATTTGATTCAATGGTATCCTAGCGATTCAAGCAAAACCCTTCTTACTCAAGCTGGAACAGTTATTACCTATAACCTTACTCAAAAAATGCCATACTGGGGTTTTGATATCAACCAAACATTAGCCAAATTATCCATCAATATAAGATTAGGATTGTCACCCTATGTCCTATTAGCCGATACAGATGATCATGTTTTGCGATCAAAAATAGCCAAAGGTTCCCTAAGTGGAACTATGCATTTTGCTACATTATTACTAAACTACCAACTTACAAAATCATTAACTAGCTTTCTTCGTTTTTATTCTCAAACGATTCAATCACATGGCACCCAAGTACAATCTCGTTATCAAGATACTCAGGAAGGTAATGTAGGGCATATTGCCGATATAGATGAAACTATTGAAAGCCATTTATCCACTCTATCATTTGGCATTACGTATCGCTTAAATTCTATTAATTTTACCTCTCCTTCTTCTTCAAACTTTAGGCCTCTCTCGTTGATACGGGTAGGATCGTCATTATATATTCCTTTTAAAGAACGTCATTCTTGTATGGGGCCTCAATTAGAATTTAAAAAAAACTCATTTATCTTAGGAATTAGTTATTATCAAGGAAACAATAAAATAAATTTACTTAGTAAAGGGGTCTATACTACTATCCCTGTTTATATCCTTTATAAACTACCCTTAATCCCCTATTTATACCTAGGGGGAGGCTATTCATATCACATCAATGATATGCACCCGCATGCTATTAGCTATTTAACACGTCTGGGATTTCCTAATCCAAACGAAACGGTACAATCAAGTTGGTTTGGACTATTATCTTTCGAAAAAAATATCCCATATAGCAATAACCATGTACGCTCTTTTGTTAGGTATTTCTATCAAAATACAACCCTACAATCACATAGTGATCACCATCATTTTGCAAAGAAACTATTATTAACAGCATTACAGGTAGGTGTCTCTATACAGATATAATTAATGTATCTTATTGCTTACAAGATCTAGCCTGTGATACATCATTTGTTAGTTAGTGACACATCAGTATCTCTTACTGACAGCGAAAGAGTTCTAGCAGAAAGGTGTGCAAAAGTAGATCAGAAAAGAAAAAGAAGAGAAGCGTATCCCGGTTGCACTCCTTCATAAACAATTGCTCTACTCTTTTTCTTACCAGTTCTTTACAAGCCTGCCCTTTTTAGGTAATTTGACAGTATGCTAGCTATTACTATATATAACTTTGATACTAAAAAACGTGATCAAATTCTTGATAATAACCAAGAATCGATCACTAAAGTAGTTACTACTATTGGGGAAACTGTTCGTCGTCAACGTGATGAGGCTATTATCACTTACACAAAACAATTTGATGCTACTAAAGTAGATGATTCATTTTCCTTACTTGTTACACAAACCGAAATTGATGAGGCTTATACCCAAGTTACATCTTCCTTTAAAGAGGCTATGTTACTAGCTAAAAAAAATATTACAGCGTTTCATTCTGAACAACAGCCTCAAAACTGGCAAAAACCATGCTCTGTTGGTTCTTATGGTATGCAATATAACCCCATTGAAATTGTTGGATTATATGTTCCAGGGGGACAAGCCCTTTATCCATCCAGTGTGCTTATGAATGCGATTCCCGCAAAAATTGCCGGTGTGTCTCAACTTATTATGACAACGCCACCTCGAACTGACGGATCCTTAGCTCCAGAAATCATTGTGGCTGCAATTGAATGTGGTATTAATAAAATAATCAAAGCAGGTGGTGCTCAAGCTATCTACGGACTTGCTTATGGTACTGCCTCAATTCCAGCGGTTGATAAAATTGTAGGCCCTGGTAATCGCTATGTTGATACAGCTAAACAAGCTGTTTATGGCTTAGTTGATATCGATAAACCAGCAGGTCCATCAGAAGTATGTGTTTATATTGATAACATTAATTATGCAGCCTACGCAGCTGCTGAACTTTTTGCTCAATGTGAACATGATGAAGATGCATCAGGCGTTATTATCTCAGATCAAGAATCTGTTTTAAAAGCGGTTCAAATTGAATTAACAAAACAATTTCCTCACTTAAAACGACAATCTATTATTAAACAGGCTTTATCTAACAGCGCTCTTTATCATGCTCAAAACTCTGATGAAGCTATCACTATCATGAATGATATTGCATCTGAACATTTATGTTTAATTTCTGATAATGCAGAATCCATTCGACCTAAAATTAAGCATGCAGGAGCTATTTTCTGTGGGCCATATACACCCGTTGCTTTAGGTGATTATATTGCCGGTCCCAATCACGTTTTACCAACCGCTCGTGCGGCTCGCTTTTCATCTGCCTTATCTGTATTTGATTTTGTTAAATTCTCATCCATTTTAACCGCTTCAAAAGAATCATTGCGTGATGTTCAACCAGCACTAGATACACTTACCTCTATTGAATCATTGGATGCTCATAATAACTCCATTTCGCTACGTCTTTCTTAAAGAATCTGCGACCATTTTTGTTTATTATTTTATGATAATTAATTGATAATACCCTCTTTTTTCACCCTTATCTTTTCTTACTTAATTAAGCATGTGTTTTTTATAAAAAAAAAATGATTAAAGATTCTTAAATATGGGTAAATAATAGTTACTTTGAAGGAAATTAATTATTATGAGCGATTCTGCAAGTACAACATCTAGCTTTTCAGAACCTGTAAAAAAGGTTGCTACGTTGTTACTTTTTTTAGAAATGAATAAACCCGCTTTATCTAGAGGCATTTTAAAAGCTATGGGTGAAGCTAAAAGTCGTGTCGTCTTAGAAGCGATGGCTAATCTTGGTAATATTGACAATGCTAGTTTAACTGAAACTGTTTTACAATTTCATGAATTGTTTGTAGAAAAAAAGAGTATTATTGGGGGAAAAAATCTTAGCTCTATGTTATTTCAACAAGCTTTTGATGCTACCGAAAGTAAAGCTTCCGTTTCTTACGATAAACCTTTTCAATATCTGGAAACCATTGATAATGATGCTATTTTAGATATGTTTGATAGACTTTCTATGCAAATGAAAGCATTAATTTTATATTATATTAGCCAAGAAAAATCGAGTCAGTTATTACAAAAAATGGATACAGAAACATCTAAATTACTATTTAAAAAAGTATTTAATGTTAAAGTTATTTCTGATAATTATGTTAGTAAATTAGATAAAAAACTTTATGAGCAATTCATGAGCTCTTCAGGTGGACAATCTTTAAAAGGTATGGTCTTAAAATTTGCTGCTATTTTAGAGCAAACACCTACGGAGAAGCGTAATGACTTATTATCTAGTATCGAAGAGGATAATCCTGACCTGCTCGAAGATATTAAAGCAAACATGCTATCGTTTGAAAATCTTGTTAAATTGAAAGACGAAGAACTACAACTTATTTTATCAAATGTTGATATGAAAGATTTATCATATGCTCTCCAAAGTGCTGAAGATGATGTAAAAGAAAAAATACAAGCTAATATCTCTAGTAGAGCGAAAAGTATTTTAGATGAAGAATTAGAAGCAGCAAAAGAACGCGCCGATGATGATTCCATTAATGCCGCTCAACTTAAAATACTAGGACAAGCACGTTCCCTTCAAAGTTCTGGAAAAGTAACCTTAAAGTTTGTTGATCCTGAGCAAGATGGGGGTAAAAAAGATGGGGACAAAGACGATAAAAAAGATGATAAAAAAGATAAAAAGGATAAAAAAGAAAAATAATTATGGCTAAAGACAAAAATGTTACATTTACTGATGTATCTGAAGATGATTTAAAATCATTAATGGAAATTTTTAAAAGTTTATCATTAACAATTTCTAGTTTTATTTCTTCTGAATTTAAATTAAAATTTTTGTTATCTTATACAGAGCATGAATGCAAACAATTTCAAGATATTTCATTTAACGAAACCCCTGCTGTTTATAACGAATTAAAATGGTTTTCTAAACCTGCATTACTATATGCTGATCGATCCTTTATCTCTCGTTTAGCTAACCGTATTCTAGGAGGAGATGGTGTTGCTGAAACAACAGAAAATCCTGATAGTTGGTTTTTTTCAGAAGAATGCGTTGCTACCGAATTTGTTGATTTAATTCTTGATTACTTAAAAACACATAACCAACTTATTAAATTTGAAAAATCTGTTAAAGATGTTGAGTATCTACATATTTATTATCCTGAAGATGTTTTATTATCTGTTAATTTTAAAATTGAGTTTGATGGCGAAGAAGGCGGTTCTATGGGAATCTTAATGGGAGAACCTGCTCTTAAAGAATATATTAAAGGGCCAGAAGAATCATCGATTAGTGAGGAAGGATCTGATTCTTCAAATACTGATACGACTACTGAAGAATAACCTAGCTCTCTAGAAAATTAATATTTTTTTTAATAGGGCAAATTAGCATCTAAATCTGCTACTAAGTGACTGTTTTTCTTTAATAAATCTAAAACATTCCACGTTCCTTTTAAAAATGACTCTCGCTGAGGATCCGGCATAGAAATTAGAAAAGATTCTTCAAAGTATCGTACCCTTTTACTCACTAAATTAATCGTTATCATCGTTTCAGGATGATTAGAAATAAAAGATACACATTGTTTAATTTCATCACGTGATGCATATACAACAGGTAAGCCAATAGCCTTGCAATTCCCTGCAAATATTTCAGCAAATGATTCTCCAATAATAGCTTGTATCCCATATCGTTTTAAGGCTTGAGGAGCATGCTCTCTAGATGATCCACATCCAAAATTTTTACCTACTAATAAAATGCTTGCATGCTGAAACTGCTTGTCATTAAAGGGATGATTCTTTAAGTTGCCATCACTATCCTGCCTTTCATCAATAAACGCATATTTCCCCATATTCTCAAACGTTATTTCCTTTAAGTATCGGGCGGGGATAATTCGATCTGTATCAATATCATCTAGTACTAAAGGTATCCCTTTTCCAATAACTGACTCTATTTTCATATTTAGATAAACTCCCTAATATCTTTTACTTTCCCATGAATAGCTGCTAATGCTGCCATCTGAGGACTCATCAATAATGTTCTCCCTGTTGGACTTCCTTGCCTGCCAATAAAATTTCGATTGGATGTTGATGCACATAATTGATCATTTTCTAATTTATCTGGATTCATCGCTAAACACATAGAACATCCTGGATCTCTCCAATCGGCTCCTGCTTCGATAAAAACTTTATCTAACCCCTCTTTTTCTGCTTCTTTTTTTACATTTTGTGATCCTGGAACAACCATCATCTTAACATCTTTATGTACTTTATTATTCTTGATTACCTCAGCAGCTGCTCTCAAATCAGATAATCTTGAATTGGTACAGGACCCCACAAAAACAACATCAATTGATTTATCTAAAATGGCTGAATCAGGTTGAAATTGCATATGCTCTAAGGCTGATTCAATTAACTGTCTTTCATCATCTGGCTTTGACTGTGCATTTGGTAGTAACTCATTAATCCCAACAGACTGCCCTGGTGTAATCCCCCATGTAACCATTGGTTCTATACTAGCTCCATCAATCATTACCACATCATCATAGATAGCATCATGATCTGAATTAATAGATAGCCAATAGCGTTTAAGTTCATTAAAGGCCTCTCCTTGAGGTACATACTCACGATCTACCAAATAATCTATTGTCGTCTGATCTGGATTTACATAACCAATTCTTGCTCCTCCTTCTATACTCATGTTACAAACCGTCATTCGCTCTTCCATGCTCATCTGTTCAAATACTGATCCTGAAAATTCGTAAGCATAGCCAATCCCCCCTTTTACCCCACATTCATTAATAATTTTTAATACGACATCTTTAGCAGATACTCCTTTTTGCAAAGTTCCTGTCACCTCTATTTTACGTACTTTTAAAGGGGTCAGTGCCAATGTTTGTGTTTCTAATACTAATGCCACTTCCGATGTCCCTATCCCAAAGCCTAAAGATCCAAATGCTCCATGCGTTGATGTATGACTATCTCCACACGCAATCGTCATTCCTGGCTTTGTTAACCCTAATTCAGGTCCAATTACATGAACGATTCCTTGATTGCCTGAATTACTATTAAAAAAAGTAATTCCATATTCTTTAACGTTAAATTCTAATGTTTTTGACATTAATTCAGCTTGCTGATCTAAAAAAGGCCGATTTAATTGATTTTCAGTTGGAATAATATGGTCTAATGTTGCAAATGTTCGCTTTGGAAATCGAACAACTGACTGTCTTTCGTGTAAGGATGCAAATGCTTGAGGGGTTGTTACTTCATGAATAAGATGTAGTCCTATAAATAACTGATCTTGCCCTGTTGGTAACGTTGCAACTTTATGTTTATTCCATACTTTATTATATAAGGTTCGTTCTGCCATTGAAAAATCCTAAAAAGGCTACTTGATTCTGTCAATAGCAATTATGGTTTATCTTTATAAATAAAATCTTAATTTTTTTAATTGAGTTTCTGATTGCAACGTATTTAGTCGCTCTCTAAATGGAACATAAATATGCTTTTTAACTTTTTTTTGTTCGTATGTTTCACTGACTGTTTCTGATATAAAAGATTTACAATCAAAAAGTAATTCTTTAATTTGGCTTAACCGTCTTTCTTGCTTTTTAGTCATTATTTCCTCGCTCTCACATGAATTTGTATATTAGTTATAGACAAGAACAGAGGTTTTAAAACATTACGGGCTGTTAATGCTTCTTTTGGAATAACTTTTACCTTTCTTTTATTTAAATAAACTTTTTTGTTTTTTTAAGGTATTGATAAATTTTATTAGTTTTGTTTTTGTATTATTACTAAAATTGTCTATAACATAGTCATAACAATGTTGTTGAATCATTCCAATTTGCTTGCCTTTAAATCCCATTTCCTTTATTTCATTACCTGATAACGATAGATCTTTTTTTTGAAAACATGCTTTTTTACGATCCCCATCACATCGTATTAGATCGTTTATCCATCGCTCTTGTTGTTTACTTAATCTGAGATTACTTAAACATATCTCTATATCTAACTCTTTTAACAGATACGCTAATCTTAGATCTATTTCTAGTTTATTTATACACTCAATATCCCTTTGCGATATCTGATTGAGTCCTGGCAAAGTTCGTTCTCCTAATCCAGATTTGATTAATGCATTTAAACCAAGACTTGGTTTTTTTGATTCTAGTAGTTTTATTAATTCTTCAGTGATTCGTTCTTTTGAAGGAAGTGCTATTGTTTTTGCTAACTGACATAAGCTATCCCATGTTTTCTGCTCACATTTAAATTCAAGTTTTGCTATTAATCGACAACAGCGGAATAATCTCAAACTATCTTCTTTAAATCTCTTACAAGGATCTCCTACCACTCTTATCCATTTTTTCTCTAAATCTTGGTATCCATTCTCATAATCGATTAATTCCTCTGTTAATGGATCGTATGCTAATGCATTGATCGTAAAATCTCTTCTTTTGATATCTTCTTTGAGGGATGATTTAAATGTTACAGAATCAGGATGCCGTATATCAGCATACTTGCCATCTGCTCGATAAGTCGTTATCTGCATATAAGTTGTGTTTTTGTTATCGCTGTCAACAACTGTAATTGTTCCATATTTTTTTCCTGTCGCAATTGTATTGTTGAATAATTCTTCTATTTGATCTGGAGTTGCATTAGTTGCTAAATCAATATCCGTTGATAGCTCTCCTAATAGAGCATCTCGAATCGTTCCTCCTACTAAAAACAATTCATAGTGATTCTTTCTAAATATACTAGCTATATCTTTTAATCTATTGATATATGGATGTTCTAATTTAAACTTCATACTGCTTATTTTAACAAAAATAATGCCTCTATAACATTAACGCTTCCACTCTTCATTACGCTTGATTTATGTAATGTAACGTTGAATAAGATTCTAAAACACTTTACACTTTTTTTTAATGGAAACTGCAAATTTAATATGTATTAAAGAACTTCAACAAATTTTGCCTCACCGCTACCCCTCTTTGCTGATTGATCGTATTACAAAAATAGAACCTAGACATTATATTGTTGGTTTAAAAAATGTTTCTATTGGAGAACCTTATTTTCAAGGTCATTTTGAGGATTCTCCTATTATGCCAGGTGTTTTAATTTTAGAATCACTTCTTCAAACAGGAGCCACTCTTTTCTTACAAGACCCTGAATATTATGGGCGTTTTGCTTTTTTTGCATCTATCGATAAGGTCGAGTTTTTTGAATCTGTTATTCCAGGTGATCAGCTTCGTCTTGAAATGGAAGTTGCTACTATGAATGAAAATCAAATTACAATGAAAGGTCGCGCTTTAGTTGATGGAAAAATTGTTTGTTCTGGAATATTTTCATTTAACTTAGCACACCGCCCTAGTAAAGCTCAGATTCATGCTACAGCATCTGTTCATCATACTGCTATTTTAGGCAAAAATGTTGTTATTGGGGCTAACACCATTATTGGTGAACATGTTCATATTGGCGATAATACACGTATTGATTCTAACTGTTTTTTAGAAAAATGGACTCGAATTGGCGAATCGTGTCGTATTCATTTTGGCTGTGTTATTGGATCAGAGGCTCAAGATTTAAAATATAAAGGTGAAAAATCATGGGTTTCTATTGGCGATCGCAATGAAATTCGTGAATATGTCACAATTAACCGAGCTACAGGAGAAACAGAGGTTACTGTTATTGGATCTGATAATATTTTTCTAACCCATGTTCACATTGCTCATAACTGTGTTTTAGGAAATAATATTGTGATTGCTAATACCACAAATCTTGGAGGCCATACTATTGTTGATGATAATGTTGTTATAGGAGGAATGACTGGGATTCATCAATTCGTTCGTATCGGCAAAGGTTCTATGGTTGGTGCGTATACACGACTTCCTCAGGACGTTCCTCCTTTTATGTTATGTGAAGGGAACCCAGCTTTAGTTAAAGGGCTTAATTCTGTTGGATTACGTCGCAATGGGATCCAACGTTCTAGCATTGCCGAACTAAAAGAGATTTATAAATTATTGTATCGATCTGATCTTGATACCGCTTCATCTATTGATGTTATTAAAGAAAATTCTTATTCTTCAGAAGAAGCTGATTATTTGATTAGCTTTGTTACAGTGCCATCTAAGCGCGGTTGTATTAAAAAACAAGATTCTGTGTGAACCTATTAATTATTGCTGGAGAAGTTTCGGGAGATTTATATGCTTCGTATCTTGCCAAAGCTATCAAACAAGTATCTCCAAATCATGTTATTTATGCTATAGGAGGCTCTAAATTAAAATCTGTTGCTGATTTTTTTATTTTTGAATCAGCCTCGCAACATGGTATTAGCTTTTCTAAACAGTTTTTAAATTTCAAGTTAAAACGTTCTCTGACAGATGCCTTACAGCATACATTAGATAATCACAACATTGATCGAGCTATTTTAGTTGATTTTCAACATTTTAATACTCTTATTTCAACGTGCCTACAATCCTATTCTATTCCTATTTACACATTTATTACGCCTAACTTTTGGATGTGGCAATCAACTCGACTTGCAAAAAAGATTTGCCAATATTCAGAGAAAATTATTTGTATTTTTCGACCTGAATATGATTTTTATAAATCACTTCACCACGAAACCTATTATTTTGGCCATCCTCTTAGTGAGATTATAAATATTCCTGCTTCACCTCCTATTTTTGATACAACGAATCCTATTATTACACTTTTACCTGGTTCAAGACCTCAAGAATTTTCTCTTTATTTGAACGCTATGTTACAAACATGTGATAGCCTTCTTACGCATTACCCCACATTAACTCTTTTATTGCCTGTTAGTAACAAACATTATAAGCCGATTATCCAGTCCTATTTGAATCACTATCAGCATCTACCAATAACACTATTATCTGAATCGTCTCATGATGCCATTCAAAAAAGCACCTTAGTTATTTCAGGATCTGGGTCTGCTACCTTAGAAGTTATTCTTTTAGATCGCCCCTTGATCGTCTTAGCGGCCTTACCTGCCTTTACCTACTGGATTGCTAAATATATTTTACAATTAAAACTTTCTTATATTAGCTTGCCTAATTTTTTAACTAATCAGTCTATCATTCCAGAGTTTGTCCAATCAAAAATTAAGCCAAAAACAATCTCTAATCATGCCCTTGCTATGCTAAAAAATCCTAAAAAATATATATCTAATTATTTTATCGTAAAAAAATGTTTAATTTTTCAAAAAAATGTCTATAAGCATATTGGGCATAAATTATTAAATTAATATTTTATTTTACAATGTTAATTTTCTACCATATAATAATTTGTATCTATCATAAAAAATATAAAAAAGGAAAAGTTTTGTATATGAAGCATTCGAGTAAAGGTTTTACATTAATGGAAATGCTTATAGTTGTTACTATAATAGGTATATTGTCAGCTATAATTATTCCACGTCTATTTACATCAACAACGTCTGCTAAAAAAAGTGCACGTGAAGCTGAAAGACAAACTATTAATAGTCAAATTGAATTATTTTATTTTATTGAAGGTGTTTACCCTGATGGGACAGCATCCAATGAAACATCTAGTGATTATATTAGTGCAGCTTGGGAAGATTGTGCTATTGAAACAGCTCAAGCTTGTGTTAATAAATATTGGCCAGAAATAATTCCTAGTTCAGACCCATTAAATTGTCCATGGACATGGGATACAACTACCAGACGAATCCCTGAAGGGAATTCTCTTGGTGATGCTAGCGGAAATGGTTGTTAATTATTTATATATAGTTGTATAAATTTTTTTATTCAAAAGGGTTTACGTTTATTGAGATATTTATATCTTTGTTTATCGTTGGTTTAATATCTACTTTAGTTATTCCACGATATTTAGATAGTAAGTCAACCCTTGCATTAAAAACACAATCGGAAGAGCTATCGGAATATTTTTTTTTAACTCAACAAACAGCCGCTTCTTTAGGTTTAACACTTAATGTTACCATCAACTTTAGTGAAAATAATTCTAATTTTATTAACTCGTTTTCTTTTTTTATTCCCCATATCCATACTTCAATTATTCAAGAGGATATTATTAAATTTTCTAATTTTGTTACCTGTTCCCTATCTACACCCATTACATCGATAGAATTTTATCCTGACAAATCTTGGGGTCTTTTTATCAACTCTACCTCGATATTAGCTTCTTCATTTCATATTTTAGTTTCTTTTAAATCTACAGACTATATTATTCAATTCTTTCCACATTCTTCCAGTATTCAACTCATTAAACCTGGCTAATATATGGTATCATTCAATTGATGTCTTCAAAAAGTGTTGGAAGTTTTTATATTGAAGTTATGGTCACCTTATTTATGCTAGGTATTTTAGCAACATCTTTTCTTCCAATCTTGCCTAATCTTATTCAGAAGACCCTTATTTTAAAACGCTATCAGTATTTACAAACAATTAGTGACTACTGTGGCAGCTATGTCTTTCGCTGGATTAATTTTTCAAAAGAATCAAAACGGTTACCATTTTCGTTTTACGGCACTGATAGCTCTCTTGAATTTACAGGAGAAACTCGAGTTAATAAATTACTTTGGGCTACTCCCCCTCAATTAAGTGATACGTTTTTAAGTGATCATTTTAAAGTCACTATTATCTTCAAAGATCGAGAACAGCGTATTGATAGCGCTGGGCTTGTTGTTACTGTATGGTATGATGAAAATCTTAATAATTTACTCGATGATACAGAAGAAAATATTGTCTTTGCAACTATTATTACTGAAAAACAAGCTCAATGAAATCTTATAATAGAGGGATTAACCTTATTGAACTCTTAGTGGCTATTACTATTACTGCTATTTTAGCGGTTCCCATGGTCAATGCATTACGTAATATGCTTGCAACTTGGCAAAAGGGTAGCAATCAACTTGAATCTATCAAAACGTCGCATTTATATCTGGACCCTCTATCAGAGAAATTACGGTATGCTGTTTCAATTGATAATGTTTCTTTATCAACGAATCTATCTGGCTATATCCAATTTACAGATGTTATGAATCGGTCTTATACTGTGATTCATAACTCTGAGTATAATAAAACTTATTTTAATATTCCTAACGAATTTCCTAATGACTCTCTTATTTTCTTTTTAAATAATGAAACACCTTCCCCTGAATTGCTCTTACAACATATTACCTCCTTTTCATTTGAAACTTATGCTGAAGATAGTTCTCTGTTTTTTAAAGTTGTTTCAGCTAATAATACCTCGGCCTCTCCTGACTACCCCCGTATTATTTCTGTCAAGATAATGGCTACTGTTCTGGTTGATTCTTTTGAAGAATCTGTTGAACATCTTATTGATTTAGCAAAAACTCCATTTGAATCATCTAATTCAATAGAAATTGGAGGAAATATTATTCCTTTTATTGATATGTCTTATGATTCTGATTCAGTTGAAATTAATGATAATTTTATTGCCTTTAATGGAGATGTTTTATCATTACCATATTATCAAAAAACAGTTAAGTTGCTTCATACATCTCGCTACTTTGATTCCATTTCAGAGGCTCTTGATGTTGCTATTGAAGGGGATGTTATTTTGGTTGCTTATTTAGAATCTGGATATACAGAAAATTTTATTATTCCTGAAGGAATTACTATTCGAGGAGGCTATAATCCCCAAACATGGGAACGTGATCTTACTACTTATCCATCTATCCTCCATATTCGCGAAGGAATTAATCTTGTTGACTCTATTTCTTCAATTATTGCCATGAATAATAATACTACTATTGATGGGTTTGTTTTTGATTCCAAAGATTTATCGCATGCTATTTATGCTAGTAATGCAGATAATATTTCTATCATTAACTGTCAATTTAATAATGTTGATACAGCTATTAAAGTAAATAATACCTCTGGCTTTATTATCCAAAATACAGTTTCTTCAAATATCACCTCTCTTTCTGCCTCTAACTCTGAACAACTTGTAGTAAAACGTAATATCTTTCGTTCCTTTAATCAACTAACCTTAGCTAATATACTATTAGATAGTATTAGTAATAGTTCATTCGTTAATAATCTTATATCGGGGGGGCATATTGGATTATCTCTCACAGATTCCTTAAATATAACGATTGCTAATAATGCTATTACTCAAGCTGATTATTTTGGCCTTACTCTTGAAAATTTACTTTCTACATCAATTTACAATAATATAATTGCTAAAAATAATATCGGAGTTTTTTTTGAAAGTGCCTCCACTGGAGATTTTGATTCTAATGATTTCACCTTTAATTTCTTGGCTAATAATGAATTTGGCCATCTTAATAATTTACTCCTTAATGCTAGTAATATAGCCGTTACCCTTAGTGATTATATCTGGGAAAATGTAAACCCATACTTTTCTAATAACTCCCAGTTTATACTCAGTTTAACATCTTCCTTGATTGATGCGGGGTTTGGGGCTAATGAAACGTACTTTAACGGCAACCCAAGCTTAGGAAACGCTACAAATGATATTGGTGTTTATGGAGGGCCTTATAGTGGTCGTGTTGGAATTCCTAATAAAGTAAGTTTATCTAATAGCTTGTCGTCAGCGGAGCTTCATAACTTAATTACGCAATCATATTCTGGGGATCTATTATTTTTTGATAGCGGAACGGTTGATATTTATCAAACGATTGAGCTAAAACCATACCAGTATTTAGGAGGGATTTTATCAGACTTGTCACTCTTAAATCACATGGGATCCTCTTATTTAGTTGAACTAGCTGATAATGTATTAATTGAACAACTTGCTTTTCAGGGAAATCAAAAATCGATTTTGTTAATAGATTCTGTTCGTCCTTCTTCTATTTCTCAATTAATCTTTAATGATGCTTCTAACGCGATTACATTAGCAACGACTTCTGCCAATATTCAATTTTCAAGTTTTTATAACTGTTCCGTTGGTATTAACATTGCTAATGATTACTCTGGTGCTATTAATTATAATATTTTTGAATCTAATACATTAGCTATTAACAATAATACTATTTTGACTACCCCTTCCTCACATAATCTATTTTATGATAATGATACGTTGTATTCTGGTTCGGTAAATGAAAATGATAATGTTACAAATGTATATTCCTCATTCCGTGCTCCTGACTTAAACCGGTTTGAATTAATTACTTCTTCTAATGCTATTGATAAACACCTATCTTATGATGCAGGTGCTCAAGAATTTTTTCATCATTTTGGTCGCTATATTACACAATCGTTTAACCCTCCTATTGATCGGTACTATAAAACATTACGGGTTGATTTTGATCATCCTGCTGATACACTGCAAGTTTTATCTGGTGTCTCTATCGGCTTTATCAATAATGATAAGTCTATTACTCTCAATCAAACTATTATCATTGATTCAGAAGATATCGATTCTGTTACACTTGATCTTCCGCCCTCTATCATTGCTGATGATATGCAACTCATTATTCAATTAGACTCATTTACGTTTGGTCGATCTCCATACATTGATGATATTACTTTATCCTGGTAATAACTCTCTCATTTAATTCTATAATTGATCTTATTAGGTATAATCTTTTATACTTATTTTAATATCTTTTTTTTTCTGATGTTACGCTGATATACTAACGTAATAGAATACTGAAAAAGGGTTCTGTCTAATACTTATACTGGAGGATTATATGAAATTTTTTATTGATACGGCTGATATTGATGCGATAAAACAAGCTTATGAAATGGGATTAGTTGATGGTGTTACAACCAACCCTTCTCTTATTAAACAATCGGGTCGAGATCACGAAGAAACTATCCGTGAAATTTCATCTATTGTTCCTGGCCCAATTTCTGTTGAAACTATTAGTACAACAACCCAAGGGATGTTAGATGAAGCTGAGATCTATCAAACATGGGGTAACAATATTGTTATTAAAATTGTGATGAGTCCAGAAGGCATGCAAACTGTCAAATTTCTATCTGCTAAAGGTATCAAAACTAATGTTACTGTTACTTTTACAGCTGCTCAGGCGTTAATTGCAGCTAAAGCTGGAGCTACCTATGTTAGTCCTTTTGTCGGTCGTTTAGATGATATTGGGCACCATGGTATGGATGTTATTGAACAAATTCGTACTATTTATGATCATTATGCTTTTCAAACTAAAATATTAGTCGCTAGTGTTCGTAGTCCTATTCATTTGTTAGATGCTGCTATGGTTGGGGCTGACGTTGCTACAATACCACCTAAAACGTTGCAACAACTGTTTAAACATCCTTTAACAGATAAAGGTATTGAACAGTTTTTAGCTGATGCTAAAGCGTTTCAAAAAGCATAGCTTTAATTATTTAAAAGGATTTTTATTTTTACTTGGCTAAGTCTACCTTTACTAAAGGTGATTTGCCATTAGTATGTGCTTCAAATTTAATTGTTTCTATACTTCCTGCTCGAATAATATCACCTTCTGCTAACTTAAACTGTGTTTCAAATAGTTTTGTTCCTGTAATTGCTAATGTTTGTACTGGAAACTTCATGCTTTTTTGTGATTGGGTTTTTGCTGCTCTAATTTCATTCATCACTACTTTAGCACAAGCAAATATACCTCTTTCATGTTCAGTTTTTTTATTATCAGGTTTACTGGGCCATATCGCTTGATGAATACTAGAGTTATTTGATGAAAATCGCCATCCCCATACCTCTTCTGTAATAAATGGTAAAACAGGCGCTAGTAATCGACATAAAATACTTAATGTTTCTAATAACGTAGCACAAGCGGATTGTCGTTTTATAATATCCTCTTCTTGATAGGCTCTTCCTTTTACAAGTTCAATATAATGATCACAAAAAGTCCAAAATAACTGCTCTGTTGTTTCTAATGCAGCAGCATAATCAAAACGATCATAAGCCTGAGTAATCGTATTAATTCCATCATAAACATCCTCCATCCAATCACAATCTAATGGTTCTACAATCTGCTCAATACTTAACTCTCCTTGATCTTGTACCTGCAATAATACAAACTTAGCTGCATTAAATAATTTTGTTGTTAACTTCTGTCCAACAGCAAAGACCCCTTCATCAAATGCTGTATCGGCTCCTAATCTAGCCTTACATGCCCAATATCGAATTGCATCGGCTGAATACTGATCCATTAAATATTCTGGAGTGATCACATTTCCTTTTGATTTTGACATTTTTTTTCGGTATGGATCCAATACCCAACCACTAATGACTACATTTTTCCATGGTATTTCTTTTTCATGTACCCATGCTTTTACAATGGTATAAAAAGCCCATGTTCGAATAATTTCATGAGATTGGGGACGAATATCCATTGGGAATATAGATTGATGCTTATTATCGTCTAATCCCCACTGACTCACTAACTGTGGCGTTAACGATGATGTTGCCCACGTATCCATCACATCAGGATCTCCTGAAAATCCATTTGGCTGATCTCTTTGACTCTCGTCATAACCTGCTGGACTTTGTGATAACGGATCCACTGGTAATTGTTTAGCATCAGCAAAAATAGGTTTTTCGTACTCAATGATTCCACTCTCATCGATTGGATACCATACTGGAAAAGGAACCCCAAAAAATCGCTGTCTTGAAATACACCAATCTTGATTTAATCCTTCTACCCAATTTTGATACCGTGTTTTCATGTATTCGGGATGCCAGCTAATCTTATTTCCTTGTGCTAATAAATCTTTTTTTGAGCTTAAAATATCGATAAACCATTGTCTTGTTGGTATTAACTCTACTGGGGAATCTCCTTTCTCATAAAATTTTACAGGATGTTCTATTGGTTCTGGATCTTTTATTAAAGCTTGTGTTGTTCCATCAACGCTTGAGTTTGCCTCTTTTAATAACACTACTATTGCTTCTCTAGCTTTCTTTACACGCTTTCCTACTAATTCGTCGTAGTTTTTTGTGGCTATCCCAGGTCTTAATGAATTAAATGGTTCTTCTGAAAACTCAATCGGTAATAATTTCCCATCTCTACCTAAAATTTGTTTTACAGGTAATGATGATTGCTTCCACCATGCAACATCATCTCCATCTCCAAATGTACATATCATGACAACCCCTGTCCCCTTTTCAGGATCAGCATGAGTTGATGCCATAATTGGAACTCTTACATGAAATAAAGGTGTAATTGCAAATTTTCCAATCATTGACTGATATCGTCTATCATCTGGGTGAACAACCACAGCAATACAGGCCGCTAATAGTTCAGGCCGTGTTGTTGCAATAACACAGTGATCTCCTGATTCAACAGCAAATCGAATATGATGATACGCTCCTGGTTTTACTCTATCTTCTATTTCAGCTTGTGCAACGGCTGTCTGAAAATCAATATCCCACATCCCTGGAGCCTCGACATGTTTTACAACTCCCTTTTCTACACAATCTAAAAAGGATCGTTGAGACATTGCTCGACAATGCTCATTGATGGTTTCATAACGTAAATTCCAATCTACGGATAATCCTAACCGTCTCCAAACTGACTCAAAGATAGCTTCATCTTCCTTTGTTAACTGTTCACAGGCTTCAATAAAATTTTTTCTAGATACTCCAATAAACTCATGAGGCTTTCTATTATGATCTTTATTAAAACATAACCCTTCCTCATAGGCTAAATCTACTTGGCATCGAATTCCATAAACATTTTGTACTCGCCTTTCGGTTGGCAATCCATTGTCATCCCAGCCCATGGGATAACAAACATTCTTTCCTTTCATACGCTGGTAACGAGCAATTGCATCGGTATGTGTATAACTAAATACATGCCCAATATGCAATGAGCCTGATACTGTCGGTGGCGGTGTATCAACTGAAAAAACCTTGTCACGGGATGTTACTTCATTCCACTGATATACTTTATTTTTCTCCCATTCATCTTTCCAAAATGCTTCTTGTTCATTATGGGAGTACTTCTTTGGCAATTTACTCATGAAGGTATTGTTTCATATCTCTATTTGTTTCTTCAAGTTTTTCTTCCTTTATCTCCTACCAACTTTGTATGGCCTACTTTACAACGCTGTAACATTAGTGAGTTAAGTTACGTTAATTATGCGCCAGGGTTTTGTGACATTTAAATGTTACTAACTTTGTAACATAACCTCCTCCCTTTTTTTGTAACATAAACGATCGTTTATGAGACATTCCTTTTTTATAAAAGCTGTCCCGCCATGTCTATTCGTTTATCCTCATTTGGCATGTTACTGTAGTTTATAATTTCTATTTTTTACTACATGTGTCAAGATCACTACAATTTGGTTTCTCTTGATATCTTTCAACAAAAAATGCTTCCATACGATTCTTATTTTGACTGCCTTCTCTATCAAGTCGGCAAAAAGTAGCAAGTGAAACGGTCCTATCTGCAACCAAATCTACGCTAAGAGGCTTATAATCAGCACATCCCCAATCATAAGTTGCAAAATGCCCAAAATCCTTAACTTTACCAAATGTAGGTGGGGTTAAATCACCCTGGTTTAAAATATACACTTCGGTTGACTGAGCATATTGGGATGTTTGACGACCATCATTGTTATATCTTTTAACAAGCACATGGCGTTCATGACCTAGAATTAATCTATTTCCATCACAAGCTAACCACGTTGCATGATTAAGATCATCCTTTACATTAAAATGCTTTCCATTATCTAAGCTGCAAGATGATACTTTTTCAAATTCTCTACAATCTTTGTTAGGATTAGCACCATTTACAGCTGAAATCGCACAAAATGCTATAGCTACTGACTTAGTAATTCCTGATAAATTCATAATTTAATTCCTTTTTATTTTTTTATGTGACAAAGCAAAAAACACTGAGTGCCTTGCTCTTTAAGTGTTTGAGATATAAAACAAATAATTGATTAGTTAGCTGTCATGTTAGTTTTAGCTAACG
>NZWE01000011.1 GCA_002697535.1 Actinomycetota bacterium
ACTCCTCTTAAAGTATGATTTTAAACAAAGCTCTTTGTTATCTAAATCAGACACTTTTAAACTTATAATTAGTATTTTCACCAATTTTTTAAAAATTAAACATAAAATTTATTATATTTATTAAAAAAAAATATAATACATACCAATAAATAGCTCTTTTAAAAACACCAAAAACGTTATCAGAAATTACTAAAGCATTTAATTTTCCCAACTCAACCCATTTAACACGCTTTTTTAAAAACCAGCATAAAATTATTTTAAGTTAAAACAATTAAGATAAATTAAGAACGAATCTTAATGGATAACGTAATAGTAAACTCCGCAACACATTCATTGGTTTTAACCAAAATCCCCTTTACAGGAACAGGCATACTAACACGTTCTTGAGAAGAAATAGCATTTTGAATCATATCTTGAATAAGAGCGCCCTCTAAACATTCAAAGCGAACAGATCCTTCTGCACGTTGTAAAAACTGAGCATGCACATCTTTAAAAATTAACGAAAGCCGTGATTCTGATTGTTCAATTAAATGAAACGCTAACAAACCACAAGCCAAATCAACACCAACCATTAACGCACCAAAATACATAGAACCTAAATGATTTTTAGTTAAAAAATTAAGTGGAATAGTAACACTAACACCATCATTATCCATAGTATTTAAGCGTGGAAAACACCATAAAATCATAGGGACTTTAAATAAAAAAAATAGATACATTTTTAATGTAGCAACTAGTTTCATAACAAAATAGATATACCCATTAAACAGTACCGACTAAACGATAGTTATTTATTATTATAATAATCTTGAAAACGAACTAAAGATTCTTTTAGACTAATAGCAACTTTAACATCTGTATTTTGCTTGGCTTTCATTGCTAATACGATAACCTCATGAGCATAAACAAGCAGTGTACTATACCGTTTATAGGCTTGTTTGTTAGATGACTGAACGGGCTTAACACGTTGACTTAAAAAATAATGATTCATCACATCTTGGATATTACTAGCATGTTCTTCTTTATTCATCACCCAGCGTACCGATTGGTTAGAGTTTAAAGTATCTTCAGTTAATTTAATCATTGACTTCTCAATCGTTTGCACATGTTGAAATAAATCTTCAAATTGATTTGCATCCCCATAAATCCCACAAGGAATTTGACAGTGTGAAAAAATAAAAGAATTAAAAAGAAACAAACAAATACAAGTTAAAATTAATCTCATAAACATATAATAACATAGAAAATAGTAATAATTTATTAAAATAAAAAGATTATCTCAAAATAAATCAGGGAATATTATAATTATAATGAAACAAACAAAACATAAAGCTAATTTCTACCATAAATTTTCAGAAACAAAAATACAATGTGATTTATGTCCAAGACAATGTGTTATTCCCGAAGGTCACCATGGGTTTTGTTTTGTCAGACAAAATCATAATCAAGAAATGATTTTAACAACGTATGGCCGTAGCAGTGGTTTCTGCATTGATCCGATTGAAAAAAAACCATTAAACCATTTTTATCCAGGACACCCCATTTTGTCATTTGGAACAGCCGGTTGTAATTTAGGGTGCAAATTTTGTCAAAACTGGGATATATCAAAAGCAAAAGAACTCGATAAAACTCAAGAACAAGCCTCTCCCTTAGATATAGCTATAACTACTAAAAAATTAAATTGCCTAGGCATTGCATTCACATATAACGATCCTGTAATCTTCGCTGAATATGCCATGGATATAGCCAAAGAATGCCATCAACTTGATCTAAAAACAGTTGCTGTAACCGCTGGCTATATTATGCCCGAAGCACGTAAAACATTTTTCAAACACATCGATGCAGCCAATGTCGACTTAAAAGCCTTTAGCCAAACCTTTTACAAAAAAATCTGTATGGCAAACCTAGAACCTATTCTAGAAACACTATTATATTTAAAACATGAAACCGATGTCTGGTTTGAATTAACCAATTTAGTCATTCCCCAAAACAATGATAACCATAAAGAATTAGATGAAATGACACAATGGATTGCAAAACATTTAGGCCCTGATATTCCATTACATTTCACAGCCTTTCATCCTGATTATAAAATGACGGACATCCCTAAAACAGAAGCAATATCCTTATTAGCAGCCTATAATATTGCCAAACAAAATGGTCTTCATTATGTATATACAGGCAATATTTACGATTCAAAAACAGGTAGTACCTACTGCCCATCATGTAAAAAATGTATCATCGAACGAAATTGGTATGAATTAGGTCACTATCATATAACTAATGGCTGTTGTAAATTTTGTAACACAAAAATAGCAGGAAAGTTTTCAGACAAAGCAGGAGAGTGGGGGAGAAAAAGAATAGCCGTACCAGGAACATTTTTTAGAAAATAAAAAAATTAAAAAAACTAAATAATAACTCTAAATACCCCATTTTTTCTTTAGATAAGCATTTAGTATATCTAATTCATCTAATGATAAATATCGATCAAAAATAATTATCTCATAAAGATTTCCGGATGAATTCAGACTAACAACACTATTCTCAACATTTTGTTTAGTATATCGCCTCATAAGATTTAGCTCAGCTGTAATCATTTCACTCATTTCAATATAAGTAATAGATTTACTTTCGTTAAATACATTGTCAGAAGAAATATCATAAAAGTACTGATAATTTTTTCGTAATTGTCGATTATTAACGTACATATTACTCACTAATTTTCCTGTTCTATACCCATTAACAACATAAGCATGAGAAGTAGGTCTAAAATCAAATAAAGCACGGTGCTTAATATTATCTAATTTATGAACAATAAGCATACTTTTTAAAGTTAGCGGTTTATTTGAAATAAAACCACTACCATCACAACGAATCGATTGGGAATCCTTATCATAGACTATATTAAGATCGTCTCCAGATGGAATTAATTTATAATCATTATTAATAATACTATTCCAAAACAATACGGAATTAGAATCAGGTTCCATAGTAACAGCAGGAACAAACGAAGCATCCAACCATAATATAAGATTACGATTAATATCACTATCAAACGTTACACCTTTTAAAAAAGAAGCAACATATTGTTCAAAATTTGGCTGAATACTCATATTAACATAAGCGACATCACTTTCAAGCTCAAAATCACTTACTTTGTAAGTAAAAGAATCTTTATCAACAAACCCTTTTGTAGGTTTATAAAAAGCTTGATTTTGTTTAATTATTAATGACCCATTATCAGGAAAATCAACGACACTATAAGTTAACTTATCACCATCCAAATCATTCCCCTTTAAATCAATAACAATTTCATCATTATAAGCTACATCCAGCGATATATTATTAACTACAGGAACATCATTAACAGGGTTAACACGAACCTTAAACTTTTTAGATTTAGAATCAGTACCATCAGACACCGTTATATTAAATTGTTCACTTCCATGAAAATTAGCCAAAGCTTTAAAGTGAAGTTGATTATTTGATATACTAGCAATAATATTGGATCCACCCTTAATTTGATACGTCAACGTATCCCCATCATCATCTTCTAAAGGTAAATTTAACAAAAAGGACGTATCCTCATCAAAACGAACATTAGAAAAAAGTTTATTCGCTAATTTTGGCTTAGTATTGCCTCCCTTTTCTTTACTTTTAACAGTTTTATCATCACCTTTAGCATCATCTTTACTCACTGTCGAGACTGAAGCTGGTGTAGTAGCAACATCACCTTGAGAGAATTTTAATAAACCTTTATTAATAAGTTTACCCAACGAAACTTTATCAACAATCTCATTAAATTTATCTAAAAAGGTAGTCCATTTTTTTTGAACATCCCCATTTATTTGTTTAGGCACCCAATTAATTTGTTGAACATCCCAATCTAAAGATCGATTCCATTGCATTCTAAGGCCTGAAAATTCAGGTTGATTAACACAAACACCAGCAGAACAAATAGTGTCAGCAGATTGACTCCCTAAAATAACGTCAAGGGTATCTTTATCCGAGTTAAAAGTGAAATTTCCAGCTAAAAATGACTTATCAAAATCGGGTTGATTTTCAATAAGCAATCCTACAAAAAACCGTTTACCAATACTTAAAGAAAAACGGTTTAATAAATTTCTTAACTCAATACCAGTGGTACGTCGTTGATATTCCAAATCCCAATCAAGAGATACATCCGAAAAAAGAGAATAAGTTGATGTTTGTGCAAGTGTCATATAACGATGATTAGCTATGGTTTGTGATGAATAAGATAACAATAACGATGAAAAATGAAAGGAATCTGTCACATCACTAAATAAAGATTGAATAAAAACATCTTCATAGAACACAGCACTTCCATAATGCTGAGAATAAATTGACTTTAATTTTAAAAAAGAAGTCAAATCATACTTAACACCATAATGAAACGTTTCCTGATCTAACATATTTAAATTAGGCAAATTACGTAATGGTAACGTCAAAGAATACTGATAAACACCTAACGGAGCTTGGTTAATATATAAATTTCCTAAACTATCTCCCAAAAAATAATTAGAATATTTTGAATAACTCGAAAATTGATTAATATCTTGCCAATCTGATTCAACATATATATAAGTTGCATAAGAATGCTCTGTATCAAAATTACGAGCTAACTCTATATCAAAATCAACATAATCAACAGTCGATGAAAATAAGAAAGAATATAAATTAGCATCAGAAAGGTTATGAGAAGATTTTGAACTTAATATAGTAACTCCATAATCATATAAAGGTTCCATTTTAAGAAACTCAAAACCAAAAACATTAGCGGGTCTATCCCCTAAAGAATTTCTAATAGAACCATAAAAGTGTTTCATAGCAATATCATCAAAATCATAATAGGTAGAATAACCAAACACATTTGAATCTCTCAAAACAAGCGAATCATTAAAAGATTTAAAAACAAGACCATTACCAAGAGAGTCATAAAAATGACCTAACTTCAAATCTAGATCCCGATATGTAAAACGAAGATCAGCCATAATTCTATCTGAACTATAAATAGCAGGGTAAAAGCCTGTAGGAACATCATTAAACTGATTTCTTAATAAAATAGTAGAATCATAATCCTTATAATTAATATCTAATGTCACTTTATTTTGCAAAAAGGTTCCTGTAGTTACTTGATCAAAAAAAGAATTTTCAAAATCACCATCTATAGTAATACTGTCATTTGAAAAAATGGAAATAAATAAAATATTAAATACAATAAAAAAAATTATTTTGAATAGCATGAGAAAACTTAATAAGTTAAATTCAGTATAACCATCACATAGACAAAGAATCAAGTAATTTTACTGTTCAAAAACATAAATAAAAAAAATATTAATGAAATAAAATAATAGGTATATGATATGATAAAATTTAATAGAAATGAAAATAGAATCCCACTACGAACTTAGCGATTTAATTAAACCAGAAGAAACATTCTGTAAAAAAGCTAATATACAAAATAACGATCTTTACGAAAAAGCCAATCATAACCGTTTAGATTTTTGGGAAGAACAAGCAAATCAGTTAAACTGGGATCAACCATGGGATAGCGTTCTAGACTGGAAAAAACCAAATGCAAAATGGTTTGTAAATGGAAAATTAAATGCAGCAACAAATTGCCTTGATCGTCACCTTACAACACACCGAAAACACAAAACAGCAATAATCTGGGAATCAGAAACAGGTCAAAAACAAACATTAACCTATGACCAACTCCATAAAAAAGTATGCCAACTAGCTAATTATTTATCTCAAACACTGGGCATAAAAAAAGGAGATAGAATTACGTTATACATGCCCTTAACACCTGAATTAGCGATATCCGTTTTAGCTTGTGCTAGGATTGGAGCTATACACAGTGTTGTATTTGCTGGATTTTCAGCAAATTCTTTACAAGATCGACTCAATGATTCTGAATCAAAATGTATTATTACAACCGATATTGCTGTAAGACGAGGATCAGAAATTAACTTAAAAGAAATTGTTGACGAAGCATTAGAAAAAGCAACTAGCGTAAAAGATGTAATTATCCATAAACGAACAAACAAGACAATAAACTGGGTTAGCAATAGAGACCATAATTTTGATGAAGCAATCAATCAATCATCAACCACCCATAAACCTGAAAGTATGGATAGTGAAGATCCATTATTTATTTTATATACCTCAGGAACAACAGGTAAACCAAAAGGAATTATACATACAACCGGAGGTTATTTAACCCATGCACAATATTCAACAAAAGTCGTATTTGATATTAAAGATGATGACTTATATTGGTGTACCGCTGATATTGGCTGGATTACCGGCCATACCTACCTTGTTTATGGCCCATTACTAAATGGAGCCACTGTTTTTATGTATGAAGGAACACCTGATTACCCCAATGCTGGAATTTTTTGGGATTTAATTGAAAGATACTCAATCAGTATTTTTTATACGGCTCCAACAGCCATTAGAGCCTTTATGAAATCAGGCGAATCAATTCCCAAACAATATAATTTATCCAGCTTACGGTTATTAGGAAGCGTAGGCGAACCTATTAATCCAGAGGCATGGAATTGGTATTACACTCATATTGGCCAAAAAAAATGTCCCATCGTAGATACTTGGTGGCAAACCGAAACAGGGGGGATAATGATTACAACCTTACCCGGTTTACATGATATGAAACCAGGTTCAGCAGGCAAACCATTACCTGGTATACAAGCACAATGTCTTCAAGATGATGGAACAACCATTCATAGTGGGGGAGGCTTATTAAGTTTAACTGAACCTTGGCCTTCTATGGCACGCGGCATTTGGGGCGATCAAGAACGATTTAACGAGGTATACTGGTCAAAATTTGAAACCTATTTTGCTGGTGACGGCGCTGTAAAAGATAAAGACGATTACTTTACTGTCATTGGTCGTGTAGATGATGTCTTAAATGTAGCAGGTCATCGTATTGGAACTATGGAAGTAGAAAGCAGTTTAGTCGATTGCCCAAAAGTAGCTGAAGCAGCTGTAGTTGGTATCGAAGATACTATTAAAGGGCAAGCTATTATAGCCTTTGTTATTTTAAAAGAAGGAATATCAGAATCAGCAAATTTAGAACAGGAACTAAAACAATTTGTCGCAACAAAAATCAGCCCTATTGCCAAACCAAAAACAATTATAATCACACCTGATTTACCAAAAACAAGAAGTGGAAAAATTATGAGACGACTCCTAAAACAAGCTGCCAATAATGAAACATTAGGCGATACAACATCCTTAGCAAATCCACAAATTATGGAAAAAATAAAACAATTAATAAAATAAAAATAGATCAAAAACTAAAAATACCACAAACAAAAAATTATCTAAAACGCACTTAAAACTGATAGCCTAAAGAAATACCCAGATAAGGCAAATAAAATGTTTTCATACGAGCACGTGACCCTGATTCATCCGTAATGATCTCTGAATCTAAAACAAGGTAATTAGAAACACCTACATACCAAGTTAAATAAATATGATCTGACACTGTATCAGAATAACCAAACTCAACCACAGGCGTATTTTCATTAAGTTTTCCTCCCGTATATTCAATTTCCGTCCCAGTTTCTTCAGAACTATATAACGTATAAAATTTATATTGATAACCAAAACCCCAATAATAACCTAATAAATCTGTATCAAAATAACGTTTAACCATAATAGTAGGAGATATAAACGCATATTTATCATTAGTTGAATAATCATATACCCGCTTGAATCGATAAAAAACACTACCAGAAATCATCCAGTGATCTAATACCTGATAGTCATACTCAACATTAGGATACAAAGACAATAAACCTGTAACACTAGAACTAATACGTTTTGTTACACCATACACAGACTGTGTTAACATAACGACAACTAAAAGAAAAAATAACGATCTCATTTAATTGCAATATAACAAATAAAAAACGTAATTACAAATCTGATAAAATTAATGATTGCTCTTCAATATCTTTAATTAAAAAACCATCAAAATCAGCATAAAATTGAGATGAACTAATCCCAAAAGAAGCTTGAAAAGCACCTTCCCAACCTAACTCATTCAATTTTGGATAAAAGCGATTTAGCAACGCATTTTCATCAGCTACCAAATCAGATAAGTAGGCAATCGCCCAAGCACCTAAATCATAAGCAGCATACGAACACCCTAACTCATAGGTAATATCCTTAAATGATGTACCAGGACAGTCATTATCAATAGATTGTTTACCACTATCCATTTTAAATTCAAAAGAAACTTTAAAAGTATCTAAATCATTATTATCAGTCATTACCAAATCACCCGAAGCAAGCATCTTTCTAACAAATAATTCAGCCATGTAAACAGCAGCACCCTCAACAAACCAGGTAGGCCCCATTAGTTCATCACGTTCATCAAAGTCTAAGGAAAAAACAAAAGCATGTTGAACAGCATGAAAATATTCATGATAAACCGTTATCATCTCACCTTTTGGAGTTGCCCCTAAAACACTATCAAAACCGAAAGGGTATGAGGATGTAAATCGATGAATCCCCCAATCACGAGCACCATTACGACCCATACTGCTGGAAGCTTGTCCCGAAGTAATCGCATCATAACCCACTTTACGATAAGACTCAAACCCATGATCTGATTGTTGATTATGAGCTAAACAATTAGACTTATAAAGATCGCCACGTTGAGAACGTCGTTCACAATACAGTTCAGACAAATCGTTAGCAGCATCTACCTCAGTTCCAAGAACCCAATACTCAAGCGGTCCATAATTACCCCAAACTTCAGCAGCTTTAGCTAAACCAGTCACAATACCATTTTTAACAGCATCAGATAAATCAGCGGCAACAAAAACATCAGCAGGCTCATCCATAATCTGCCCCCAAGTATCAACAGATGTCGATTCATCCTCGTCAGAATCATATAAAAAATCTAATTCACCACATGATACAATACATAAACTTGCAATAAACAATAAAGACAAAAAAAAAATTTTAATAATTCGAATATTAAACAGAAAAGACATAATCTTAGTTATATAACAAAAGTTAAGAAAATAAACATAAAATAACTATTGTAAAACCCTGACAATCAAACATGAATACGTTACTATGAGAAAGATATTAAAATGAACAAAAATAATTATCCAAAAACACAATCAAACTTATCTCAATTTGGATTTGGCACCTATCGACTTACAAATTCAAGCGAACATAAAACTATTTTAAAAAAAGCCATCCAAGCAGGTATTAATCTGATCGATACAGCAACCAACTATCATCATGGTGATGCCGAAATAGCAATCGGAAACGTTATTCAAGAGCTCATATATGATAATGATATAACAAGAGAAGAAGTAACCATTATATCAAAAGCTGGTTATTTAGAAGGAAAAACATATACAAAATATAACCAAACATTTAACAACATCACTCATTTATCACAACAAGCAGGCCATTGCATAGACCCCAAATTTTTAGAAACACAACTATCCGAAAGTTTACTACGATTAAACCTAGATTACCTAGATGCTTATCTAATCCAAAACCCTGAAATCTATTTTGTTAATAATAAAAACAGTAATGAAGAAACATACTACAAACAAATTAAAGAAGCGCTACTCTACTTAGAAACCGAAGTAAAAAAAGGAAGAATTCATTATTATGGTATTAGTTCCAATACATTTGATACCAATCAAACAAACACTAATTCAACATCACTTAACAAACTACTAGAAATAGTAAAAGAAATACCCAATCATCACTTTAAGATAATTCAATGCCCATTTAATTTAATTGAACATTCCCTAGCACAACGCAAAAATGACGTATCATTTTTTGAACTAGCTCATAATCATAACCTTGATCTGATTACCAACCGCCCCCTTAATGCCATGATCAATAATCAATTATTCAAATTAGTAGATGTCGATGAAAATACAGAGATTACTGATATCGAAATTGAAGATTTAATACAAAATGGCTTAGACCTTGAAGCAAGTTTAAAAACAACATTAAAAGACAAAGAAATTCCCGATATAAGTCCCTATTTAACACTATTCGAAAAATTAAACGAAACACAATCAACAACCATCACTTATTTTACATTTAAAGGATTATTAGAAGATATCTTTATTCCACAAATCGATCACATTATATCTTTATTTGAAGAGTTTAATCTTGATAGTGATATCGAACATCAATTTCTAAATTATTTTTCATTATTTAATCATACAGCAAAAGAACTAAGTCATTACTACAAGCAAATTCATCAAACAAAAATTATAGAACTAAAAGCAACCTTACCCAATCATATTTCTAACGATATTCCAATCCATACCATAGCCTTACAAAGCTATAAAAACACCCCATACATCACAGCGACATTAATTGGTATAACACATGAAGAGCATCTAGAATCCGCATTAAACAACCTCAAACACAACAGTATCACATCATTGTCATGGAATGATTTAGATATCAATACCGCATTAACATGATTATCGAACACAAAGACAGTTTTTTCTTTGATTTAGATGGTACATTAATCGATTCATTTCATGATGTAAAAAACGCAATAAACCAAGCCTTAATTGAGCTAAACTTTGAACCACTAGAAACCATTGCCATTAAAACATTGATAGGTCCTAACCTAAGTGAACCCTTAACCAAATTAATCAACCATCCAAAATTTTGTTTCAAAGAATTTGAACCAATTTTTTCACATCACTATACACAAAAGAATACCAATAAAACATGCTTATACCCAGCTGTAGAAACAACACTAAAAACATTAGCCAATAAAAACAAAAATTTATTTATTTTAACAAATAAACCAGCCTATCAAGCCATTCAAATCTGCAAACAACTCCATATTAGCCAATACATGTTAGAAATTATGGGACCCGATACCTATGAACCCAAACCAAGTCCAAAAGCCATTCACAATAGTATTCAAAATTACAAGCTTAATCCCGATACATGTGTAATGATAGGAGACACAGAAATTGATATCCAAACAGCAAAAGCTGCCAACATTACATCCATTGCAGTAACCTATGGCTATCGATCAAAAGAAGAGTTAGAAACGTTAAATCCAGACTACACTATTAACAACTTAAATGAGTTACTAAAGATTAAAAATAAAATCATTTTATAATCACTGATACTTAACGGCAAACATAAATTAACCTATACTACTAATTATGAGATACCGATCCTATAACAATGGTGGCAATTATTTTTACTTAGGAATATTAATCTTCTTTATGTTTGGAGGATTTAAAGTATTATTTTTATTTTTACCGCTCCTATTTTCCTTAGCACCTATTTTTCTATTATTATTTATTGGTTCCAAAGTATTAAAAACTATTTTTGGCAATTCAGCTATCAACAACTCCATTCACGGATCATCACAAGAACGATTACATTATGTTGAACTAATGATTCATTTAATGGCACATGCCATAAAAGCAGATGGCGTAGTAGATAACCGAGAAATTCAAACCTTATTTACATTTTTTCAAAGTAGACTTCAATTTAACACCAATCAATTACGATGGGTTCAAGATTTAATTCAGTATTCATTACGAAAAAATTATCCATTAGAAATTATTATTCAAACCATGAACCAAGAATTTCAAGTTCATGAAAAACAATTATCAATAGAACTACTAATAGCTGTAATCATGGCAGATGAAGAGTTACATGAAAATGAAAAAGTTCTCTTAGATAGAGTTGCCAAAGATCTACAAATAGATAATGAATTTTATAACCAGTTAAAATCTAAATATATTAAAAACACAGAATCACACTATGATATTTTAGGTATAAAACCATCTGCAACAACAGACGAAATTAAAAAAGCCTATAAAAACTTATGTAAACAATATCATCCTGATAAAGTACAGCATTTAGGAAATGAATTTAAAAACTTTGCTGATGAAAAAATAAAGGAAATTAATAAAGCCTACGATAGCATCATGCAAAAAGCAAAGGCATGACCACCTTTGAAGAGTTAGAAAATTGCGTCAAACAAAACGATGCAATGTCATTTTTAATCTGTTATCTAAAATTATTAAATCAAAATGAATCATTAGATCTACCAAAATCAACTAACAAAAAAGATCTTGAAATGGAATGGGAAGATATAATACCTCCAAACTGCAAAAATGGATTACCTTCATTTTATTCAGCACTTAGTACATTATGGTTATCATTACTACAAAAACCAAATTTAAATGAAAGTGACAATCTAATAAAAACATTACTTGAAACGTTAGAACATAATCAACAAGCATCACAACCAAAAGAAGGTGGAATTTTTGTTACTAAAAGTGATGATTATTCACTAGAAAACAAACTGCTAACAAACCCATTACCAAAAGAAAACATACTTCAAGAAATTAATATTGCAATCAACAAAAAAGACAGTCTTACATTTTTAGAAAACTACTGTTACTTATGTATCATTGACACAACCTTCACATTACCTCAAAGAACAACACAAGAACATATAGAAAATGAATGGAATATTATATTAAATAAGATAACGTCATCCCACTCAATGCCAATAACTGAAATAAGTAAAATATATTTTAATTTAATTCATACACATGGAATACCAAATAATAAGAATACAATAATATTATTTTATAAAAGCCTAACAAACAAAAAGAAAGCAACGTAACCTAATAGTCATCATCCCCAACACAAGGAAAAAAATCCTCATCGTGCACAACATACATCATATGCTGATCGTAAGAATCTGATGGTAAAGATGCAAATAATTGATCTTGAAAAGAAACACCAATACGAATACCACGCGTTCCTAGCAGCAAACGATCATAAATCCCTTTTCCATAACCAATACGATTCCCCTTATAATCAAAAGCTAGTCCAGGAACTAAAAAGCCAGTATGATCAGACTGAATCACATTAATATCAACTGCAAGATGATCTTTAGGTTCAAAAATACCATAAGGTCCAGGAGTAATATCAGCTAAAGATGTTAAACGAACAAATTCATAAGAATCGTTACAAAACTTAGGAACCAAAACTTCATAATGTTGTAATAAAAAACTAATATCAATATCAGGTTCTTTATCTGTAGGTAAAAAACAAGCAATAGTATTTAATGATAACGATGCAAGTAAGTCACGAAGATTTTGATTTAGTAAAGCGGATTGCTTTTTTCTTTTAGGGGTCGTTAATAATCCTTGTCGAGCTTTAACAGCTTGTCTTACAACACGTTTGGTAATCATAAACTACGTCATAATCTCCTGAACAACCAAATCACCAATTTCAGTAGTAGAAAACCCCATTTTAGCTGCAAGCTGAGAATCCATTTTTTTAATAACGACTTTGATAGCATTTTCTAAACAAGAAGCAGCATCTAAATACCCAAGATGAGATAACAATAACTGAACAGCTCCAATAGCAGCCATAGGATTAATTTGATTTTTACCCGTAAAATCAGGGGCTGTACCACCAATAGGTTCAAACATCGAAACCCCTTCAGGATTAATATTGGCACCAGGAGCAACACCTAAACCACCTTGAGTAATAGCACCTAAATCAGTAATAATATCACCAAACATATTACTCGTAACAATCACATCAAATCGACCAGGATCATCTACCATATAAATACAAACAGCATCAACATGAACATAATTCGTTTTAACAGTGGGATAATCTTTAGCAACTTCTTCAAATACTCTTTCCCATAGATCAAATACATATGTTAAAACATTCGTTTTACCACATAAGGTTAACTGAGCCACATAACCTGCTTCTTTATCAGCCTCCGACAACCCTCGCCAAACATCATTTTGATGACGACTTAACGCATAATCAAAAGCAAATCGAATACATCGCTCTACTTGCTGCCTAGTATAAATCATTTGCTGAATGGCCACTTCATCACCAGTCCCCTTCGCTTCAAAAGAACCAACACCTGTATATAAACCGCCTGTATTTTCACGTACAACCACATAATCAAGCGTAGCTGAATTAGCATGCTTTAAAGGAGAATCAACGCTATCATAAAGTTTAATGGGTCTTAAATTAATATATTGATCCAAACCAAAACGCATCTTTAACAAAATATCTTTTTCAAGAATTCCGGGCTTAACATCCGTATGACCAATAGCTCCTAACAAAATAGCATCATACGTTTTTAATGCTTCTAATTCATCATCACTTAATAATTGCTGAGTTTGTAAATAGCGTGTTCCATTATAATCTAATTCATCATAAGCTAACTCAAAATCAAAACGTTTTGATAAGGCCTCAAGTGACTTAAGAGCTTCAGCAACAACTTCAGGGCCTGTACCATCTCCACCAATCACAGCTAACTTCATTTTTTTCTCCTTATAAAGCTGGTTTAACTTGCTCATCACCACGAGAATTCAACATTTTATTAATAGCATTAATATACGCTTTTGCTGATGAATTCAAGACATCCGTTGATGAAGACCTACCAACAAATACACGACCTTGATCATAAATACGAACCACAACTTCACCTAAGGCATCTGTACCACCCGTAATTGACTGCAATGTATATTCTTTTAAATCAATCGTTTCTCCAATCATCTGATCAATCGTTTTATAAATCGCATCAACAGATCCCGCCCCTTCAGATGAACCCGTTAACACCTTATTATCAAACGCCAAACGAACAGTAGCTGAAGGCTTTGATTCATTGGTAGTATTAACTTCAAAATAATCAAGTTTATATAAATCATTATGTTGATAAATTTCATCTGAAATCAAAGCATGTAAATCATCTTCCAAAACATCTTTCTTTTTATCCGCAATAGATTTAAAACGTTCAAATGCTTGCTGTAACTCAGCATCCGATAACTGATACCCTAATTCATTTAAACGATCCATAAAAGCATGACGTCCAGAATGTTTTCCTAATACCAACTTATTTTCTGATAAACCTACCGTTTCAGGTGTCATAATTTCATACGTTGATTTTTGTTTTAGTACACCATCTTGATGAATACCCGCTTCATGAGCAAAAGCATTTGCCCCAACAATCGCTTTATTAGGCTGTATCACAGATCCTGTTATATGACTTACCAAACGAGAGGTTTTAGAAATTTCTGTTGTTTCAACATCCGTAAAAGCATCGTAATAATCAGAACGAACAGCTAAAGCCATAACAACTTCCTCTAGCGCTGTATTCCCAGCACGTTCACCAATACCATTTATCGTACATTCTACTTGTCTAGCACCATTTAAAATACCGGCTAAACTATTAGCGGTTGCAACACCTAAATCATCATGACAATGAACCGAAATAACAGTATTTTCAATACTCACAACATGATCCCCTAAATAATGAATAAGTTCACCAAACTGCGTAGGCATCATATAACCCACTGTATCAGGAACATTAATTACCGTAGCACCCGCCTTAATAACAGCCGAATAAACCTGAGCTAAAAATTCAGGATTCGATCGACCGGCATCTTCACAAGAAAACTCTACATCCTCAACAAACGTTTTAGCATAAGTAACAGCATCCACAGCACGCTCTAATACCTTTTCTGGAGACATTTTTAATTTATGCTCCATATGAATAGGGGAGGTCGCAATAAAGGTATGAATCCGAGGCTTTTTCGCTGTTTCAACAGATTGTGCTGCTAACTCAATATCCTGTTTTACAGCGCGACACAAACTACAAACAGAGGGGTAATCTACATGAGAAGCAATCGCTTTTATCGCTTCAAAGTCACCTTTTGAACTAATTGCAAACCCGGCTTCAATACAATCTACTTTTAAGCTTTCTAGATGAGAAGCTACATCCAATTTTTCTTTTAAGTTCATCGAACAACCCGGTGATTGTTCACCATCACGTAACGTTGTATCAAAAATATAGATTTTATTTGACGCCATAATTTCGATTTATTATAAACCTAAGTATAAAATCTATAAAGAGAAAGAGCTATAATAAAAAAACACGATTAAATAAAAAATGAAATTTTTTATCATTTAAACACGATAACTAAAATAAATAGTAAATACAAATTTAAATATAAAAAGGAAAAAAAATTTACATGTGTATGTCTATAACACCAAACTTAATAAACTATCTATCCAATTTAACTCAAACTAGTACTCAAACAAGCCCCGCAACAACTAGACCAGTACCAAACATTCATCAAAATGATAGAATCCAAATAGCGAGACAACATGATACCCCAACAGCTAGACCAGTACCAACCATTCCTGAAGATTATAATATCATAAGAAGCAGCCAAATAACGAGAGCAGTTGATGAGGAAAATCAAAACCAAAACTCAGCCAAATCAAATACTTGTAATCCTTTTTGTGGCTTAGCAATAGTATCCATAATAGAGCTATGTATAGCTCTTCCAATGGCAAACTGCAAATCTCAAGACGAAAAAATAGCAGCAAAAGTACTTTTGATTACTGGATTAGTTGGATTAGTATTCTCACTCTTTAAGATAACTAAAGCAAACTATACAAATAGACAACAGATTCAAGAAATATTAGTTACAATGCCTAGAATTCCAATGGCAAATGTAATAGCTATGCAGGAATTGAACCAAAACAACCTATCTGAAGCTTAAAATCAAAATCTGGAGATTGTTAAGAATCCTCGCTATAATAAATTAATATGAGTAACAAAAAAATAATTTCATGGAATGTAAACGGAATTAGAGCCTGCCATAACAAAGGAGCTTTTTTTGAATTTTTAAATACAAAAAACCCCGATATTGTATTTTTACAAGAAACAAAATTACAACTAGACCAAGTTCCACCTGAATTAGATAATCCCAATGGATATTATACGGATTGGAACTGTGCTGAGAAAAAAGGATATAGTGGTGTAGCACTATTTACAAAAGAAAAGCCTCTTCAAATTTTCAAAGAAATTGGCATAAAAGAATTTGATTCCGAAGGGCGAGTAATTGGTGCTGAATATGATGATTTTTTAGCATTTGGGATTTATTTTCCAAACGGACAAATGTCTGATGAACGACTAGACTATAAACTAAACTTTTACCAAGCCTTTTTTAACTATTGTAAAGACTTACAAAACCATTATAAAAAACCTTTATTTATATCTGGCGACTACAATACTGCTCACAAAGAAATTGATTTAGCCAGACCTAAAGAAAATGAAAATGTATCTGGATTTTTACCGATTGAACGTGCTTGGATGGATAAACTAATTGATGAATACAAGTATAGTGACACGTTCAGACTATTTAATACACAAGCAGATGAATATTCTTGGTGGAGCTATCGAGCTAGAGCTAGAGATCGAAACGTTGGGTGGAGAATTGACTATGTACTAGCCGATCAATTAGGCGTTTCTATGATTCAAGATGCCTTTATTTATCAAGATGTAAAAGGATCCGATCACTGCCCAGTTGGAATCAGTTTAAATGGCTAACGAATCATTACCAAAAAAACAAAAACGTAGTCAGATTATATTCAAAACGTTACTACAAAATCATCCAACACTAAGTACATTCTTAACTCATAAAAATCCATTTGAACTTTTAATTGCGGTTATTTTATCAGCACAATGTACTGACGAACGAGTAAATTTAACAACACCAGCCTTGTTTGAGGACTTTCCAACCCCTCAGAAACTCGCCTTAGCCAAAGAAAGCGATGTTATGGAATTAATTAAATCTATTAACTATTATAAAACTAAAGCAAAAAATATTATTAAAACTAGTCAAAATCTTGTCAAAAAATTTCATGGAAGTGTACCAGATACACTTGAAGAACTCATTAGCTTACCTGGAGTAGGGCGGAAAACAGCGAATGTTCTCTTAGGTCAAGCCTTCGGAAAACCTGGGATTACGGTTGATACTCACGTAAAACGAGTAAGTACAAGACTAGGATTTACCCGACAAATTGACGCAACAAAAATAGAATATGATTTACAAAAAGTATGGAAACAAACGATTTGGACTGATTTATCAACTCACCTAATTTACCATGGACGGCAACGATGTAAACCAAAACACCCTATATGTAACGACTGTACCATCAATAAACATTGCCCTAGTAAGACAACTTAATCATGCTAAAATAAAAATATGTCTAAAATAATTGATTATTCCCAATCAAAAATAATCTGTTATGACGGTATTTGCAATTTTTGTAATAGATGGGTTTCTTTATTATTAAAATTAGATAAAAAAAATCGTTTTAAATATTTATGGCTACAATCAGAAACAGCAAAATCCATATTATCTAAACATCAGTTTGATGCGACACATGTATCAACCATTGTCTATTTAAACAAAGGGAAGCTATATACAAAATCAACCGCAGTTATAAAAATCCTAAGTGATCTTAAAGGTATGTGGATGTTAACAAAATTATTATTATTAATACCAAAAATAATAAGAGATACGATCTACATCATAATTGCCCGCTATCGATACCAACTATTTGGAAAACAAGATAGTTGTAAACGACCTGATATAAACCAAGAAAATCAATTTATTAGTTAGATAGCAAAAAATATTAGTCACAGACTTCCACAACAATTTAAAATCAGCTATAGTGGTTGTGTAAATAAGAAGGAAATAGGATGCTAACACACGAACAAAAAAAAGTATTTATCGAAACCTATGGGTGTCAAATGAATATGTATGATACCGAACTCATAAAATCAATTTTAATTAGCAATCAGTTTGGCTTAACTGAAAAAGAATCTGACGCAGATATTGTTATGTTAAATACCTGTTCTGTAAGAGACAATGCAAATCGAAAAATACAAAACAGAGTTCATGAAATTAAAAAGGCTAAAAAAAATACAATGATAGGTGTCTTAGGTTGCATGGCCACAAATTTTAAAACTGAACTATTAGAAAACAAATCATTTCCCATCGATTTTATTGCTGGACCTGATAGCTACAAAACACTTCCAACACTAATCAATAGTTTAATATCCAGTGGCAAACAACAATACGATGTAACATTGTCAGAATTTGAAACTTATTCAGATATTAATCCTACACGACAAGACGGCGTTAATGCCTGGATAGCTATTATGCGTGGCTGTAATAATTTCTGTACATTTTGTGTCGTACCCTATACACGAGGAAGAGAACGAAGTAGAGAACCCAAAAATATAGTTGAAGAAGTAAAACGTCTTGTAAAAGATGGGTATAAACAAGTTACATTATTAGGACAAAACGTAAATTCCTATCGGTATGAACAATATGATTTTACAGATTTAATGAAAATGGTTAGTGATGTAGAAGGTATTGAGCGAATTCGTTATACATCACCACATCCAAAAGATTATCCAGTAAAACTATTACATCTTATGAAAGAACGAGACAATATATGTAACCAAATTCATATGCCTCTCCAAGCTGGCAATGATCGAGTATTACACAAAATGAATCGTACTTACGATAAACAAGAATTTTTAGATTTAGTAACTCAAATAAAAAGCATTATCCCAAACATTGGTATTTCAACAGACATTATTGTTGGCTTTCCAACAGAAACTGAAGAAGAATTTTTAGATACCTATGATGTCATGGAACAAGTACAATTTGACTCAGCCTTTATTTTTAAATACTCAGAACGACCTAATACAAGAGCGGCTCAAAAATTTCCTGATGATGTTAGTGAAGCCGATAAAAAAAGTAGAGTTATTCGATTAAATGATCTTCAAAATAATATTAGCTTAAAAAAGAACCATAATCTTATCCATACAACACAAAAAGTATTAATTGAATCGCTATCAACTAAAAAATCAAACAATGAAATTCAAGGAAGAGCCGAATGTAATCGGATCGTAATCATACCAAAAGAAAAACAAAAATTAGGAGACACTATCAATTGCCTAATAACAGATGCCACACGAAACGTGTTAAAAGGGGTAGAACTAAAAGAAAATCAAGAATTCGCTATATCAACTAAAAGAAATTTAAACCTCATACACAGCTAAAAAATTAATAATGTAAATCTACCTGACGTCTTATAGCATCATAAGAGTCACAATAAAGAATTTTAGATCCTGAAAATTTATGGTACCAACGATCAAAAGCCTTATATCCAATTTCATGTGCTTCTCTTAAATGAGAGCGAGCAGCATAAATAATATTAGTTCCTTGAAAATAGGAACACAATAACGAATAACCTCCCAGTAAAGAAATAAAACGATCTGCATTAGCAAAAACCTTTAACTGCAATTCATTAAAGCTTAAACCAACAGAATCTTGATACAAATCTTCTATTAATAGAACATCAGGAAATTTTTCTTTAATAAGTGATTTATCATTAAATTCATATATTTTACTATTATCATCAATAATTTCTTTATTAGAAGGTCTACAATAAATAATTTGATACTTAGTAGATAATTTAGTAAATAATTCCTCTATAAATTCTAGAGACAAAAATGTTAAAGGATCAAAATCCCATTCTGAATTATATTTATTAGTAATAATAAGAGTAGGTTTATCATATATAAACTCATCATTTTTATACTGTGCTTTTAATGGGGGAGGTGACCACAAAAGAGTATTTAGCCAACGAACATGAATATTATGAATAGGAACACCCGTCGGTCTACAAAAACGACGTTCATCAAATACCTCTTTATGATCCTTTACAAAATAATACAAACATTTCGTATCTTTAGAAGATTCAATAGAAACATTTTTTCCTTTACTAGCTAACCAATGTGCAAAAGGTAAAACAGCAATAAGTTCATAAGTAAACTCACCGTTATAGCGTAATATCCAATTTTGTTTAAATAAGGACAAAATCCAAAAGTAAAAAGACCGAAACATATTAAAACCCTTTATTTAAAACCAATAATTTTAAAAACATGATACAACATAAAAGTCATTATTCATAATTTATTAATAAAATCTAAATTATAATTTTAAAAAATTATCTAAAATAGTTAAGCCATCTGGAGAAGAAATAGATTCAGGATGAAATTGAACACCATATGTCGGATGCCTTTGATGAGCCAAGGCCATAATTTCTTGATCATCAATAGTTTCTGCTAAAATTTCTAACTCTGAAGGAAAGGTATCACGATTAACCGCTAAAGAATGGTAGCGTGTTGCTTGAAAAGGAGATTCAATAGATTTAAATAAAGCATGATTTTGATGAGATATAGCCGATGTTTTACCATGCATTAACTGCTTAGCATAAATAATATCACCACCAAACACTTCAGCAATGGCTTGATGACCCAAACAAACACCCAAAATAGGAATTTTACCTGAAAAATGCGCAATAACATCTTTTGAAACACCCGCATCAGCAGGACGTTTAGGACCAGGTGAAATCACAATATGTCGTGGTTTTAAGGATTCTATTTCTGAAACCGTAATAGCATCATGTCGATATACATCAATAGGTAAAGAAGATAACTTACCAAAATAATCTACTAAGTTATATGTAAATGAATCATAATTATCAATTACTAAAATCATGATACACCCCCACATTGAGACATTGCCGACAAACAACTTCTCATTTTATTTTCTGATTCTTTAAATTCCATTTCTTCAATAGAATCGGCTACAATGCCCGCCGCAGCTTGGGTATAAGCCATATCATCTGCTACACAAATAGAACGAATCGTTAAAGCCGTTTTTAAATTCTTTTTAAAATCAAAAAACACAACACCACCTGAATAAAACTCCCTTTGTTCTTGCTCAAGTTCTGCAATAATTTCCATAGCTCGAATTTTTGGTGCACCTGTTACTGTACCAGCAGGAAATCCATATTTTAAAGCATCTACTACAGAAGCATCCTGACGCAACCTACCACTAACATCTGAAACCATATGAATCACATGCGCATATTTCTCAATAATCATTAACTCATTAACAGCAACCGAATCTAATTCACAAGCACGCCCTACGTCATTTCGAGCTAAATCAACCAACATAATATGTTCTGCTTTTTCTTTTTCATCCGTTAACAATTCTTCAATAATAGCTTCTTCACTACGAGACCTAGAATAACGTTTACGAGTACCCGCAATAGGACGAATCGTCATATCATTATCAGCAACATTAACTAAAATCTCAGGAGATGCACCCACTAAAGAATAATTAGCTAATTTTATATAAAACAGTAGGGGAGACGGGTTAAAGTTACGCAAATAACGATACAATAAAAAAGGATCTTTCTGATACGGCATTCTAGCACGCCGCGATAATTGAACCTGAAAAATATCACCTTCAACAATATACTCTTTACAACGAGAAACCCCCTTTAGAAAATCGTCTTTAGAAACATTACAATCATAAGAAATCTCATCATAATTTTGAACATCATTAAATAAAAAAACAGGTTCAACAGGAGATAACGAAGAACAACGCTTTTTTAATGCATGAATATTCGTAAACGCATCATCATACAATCGTTTTAAATCATCTTCAGAATATGATAAAGATTGATCTAAAAAGATAACACGAACAATACTTAATTTATGATAAAGTGTATCAAAAACTAACAAGGTTTTAGGAATCATAAAAGCAGCATATGGCGTATTTAAATCTCGTTTTTCAGGAGCTTGAATATGATCTAAATGATATAAACATTCATAACTTAAGTTTCCAACAATTCCAGAATAAAAAGCAGGACTTTCTTCTGGATAAGAAATCAAAGATAATTCATGTTCTAAAGCATCATAAACCGTACCAGAAAACCGTTCTATATCATCACCTTGAATAACATCATAGGCATCCTGATAACAACAAATAGATTTATGAGGATCTAAGGCTAAATAAGAATAACGTCCATAACGTTGATGAGTTGATACACCCTCTAAAAAAACAAAAGAATCATCATCCTTAAATTGATTAAATACAGCCAAAGGTGTTTGTGCATCAAATACCAATTCTTCCATGACAGGAATGGTATTATACGATTTAGATAAGTTACAAAATGCTTCAAATGATAAACTCAAGCCAATACTCCCATATATTCACATTAAATAAGTATAACATAGTGTAACATTGCTCGATTTCAGCTTCCAGTTTTACCTAAAAAATTAATGATAACAAAAACAATTTGAAAGAACCCAAAAACTAACATACTATTTTATTATGATAGAGTTAGGTATTGATAGCTTTGCATCAACAAACAAAGAATTTGAAGAACATGCATCAAAATCCAATAGCCAAATTATGGCAGAACTCATTGAGCGAGTGGTAGCAGCTGAAAAAGCAGGCTTAGATCGATTTGGAATAGGGGAACACCATCGAGAAGAATTTCTAGATTCTTCACCCGCTTTAATTTTATCGGCAGCCGCCAGTAAAACAAAAAAAATAAAATTATCTAGTGCTGTAACAGTATTAAGTACAGCTGATCCCGTTAGAGTCTATCAAAACTATGCAACCTTAGATCTAATTTCAAATGGAAGAGCCGAAATTATTGTGGGACGAGGCTCTTTTTCTGAAGCATTTCCTTTATTTGGATACAATCTAAATGAGTACGATGCCATCTTTAAAGAAAAATTAGAATTACTTTTAGAAATAAACCAAAACAAAACCATAACCTGGACTGGCAAATATCGCCCTGCATTAACAAAACAAAACATCTATCCCAAACCAGTTAAAAAGCAATTACCCATATGGTTAGGAGTAGGAGGAACACCTGAATCTTTTATTAGAGCCGGAACACTAGGAATGCCCCTAATGATAGCCATTATTGGCGGTCACACACATCGATTTCGTCCCTATATAGATTTATACAAAGAAGCCGGACAAAAAGCAGGTCATTCAATAGAAAAACTCAAAGTAGGTATTCATGCATTAGGCTATGTCGGCGAAGACAGTGAGCAAACCAAAAATGAATTTTTTCCAGGATATCAAAAAATATTCACAAAAATTGGAAAAGAACGAGGCTGGGGTGAAACAACACGAGATCACTTTAACAGCCAAGTAAGCGAAAAAGGAGCACTATTAGTGGGATCTCCTGAAGAAGTTGCCCAAAAAATACGTATTCATAGTGAAGCCTTGGGCGGAATTTCATGTTTAAATTTTCAGATGAATGTAGCTGGATTACCTCATGAGAAATTATTAGAATCTATCGAATTGATAGGAAAAAAAGTAAAACCTATCTTAACCCTTAATTAACTCACGTTTTTTCTGAATACTATCACTCATCATATAATCATCAAAAGACGTTTTTTGATCAATCATCCCAGCAGGAGATACTTCAATCACACGATTACAAACGGTATTAAGCAATTCAAAATCATTTGACACAATCATCATAATTTCTGGATACGATTTAAATGCCTTATTTAACGATGAGATCGATTCTAAATCCAAATGATCCGTAGGTTCATCAAATAATAACGCATTTGATTTTGATAACATTAATTTTGAAAACATAGCACGTGCCTTTTCACCCCCAGATAAAACACCAATCTTTTTAAAAACATCATCACCTGAAAATAACATTCTTCCTAATAAACCACGTAACTCTTGATTATCAACCGTATTGGCATACTGAGCTAGCCATTCTAAAAGTTCTACATTTTTAGTAAAAAAACTAGCATGATCTTTAGGAAAATAATCATAAGCTATTGTATCTCCCCAATCAATCGTACCAGTATCCGGAGATACTTTACCCGCTAATACATCTAACAAAGCTGTCTTAGATAAGGAATTATCACCTAAAATAGCAACTTTATCTTTATGATCTAATGTAAAAGAAACATTTTTTAATAAAGAAACTCCATTAACACTGTAGGAAACATCATTAACAACTAAAATTTTTCCTCCACAAGGCCGTTCAACCGAAAAATTAATATACGGGTAACGACGCGATGTCTCTGGAATCGCATCTGGCCTTAACTTTTCAATCAATTTTTTTCTTGATGTAGCCTGTTTTGATTTTGAAGCATTTGCACTAAAACGACGAACAAATTCTTCTAATTCCTTAACTTTATCTTCTTTTTGTTTAAAATCTTCTTTTTTCTGCTTAATAGCTAATTGGCTAGACTGCTCCCAAAAACTATAATTACCAACATAAATTTCTAATTTTTTATAATCTAAATTAGCAATATGAGTACAAACCTTATTTAAAAAATGACGATCATGAGAAATCACAATGGCCAACTTTTGAAACTCTAACAAAAAGTTTTCAAGCCATAAAACACTTTGATAATCCAATTGATTGGTAGGTTCATCTAATAACAAAATATCAGGATCACCAAAAATCGCCTGAGCTAACAACACACGTATTTTTTGACCCGATTCAAGTTCTTCCATAGTCTTTTCATGAAGTGATTCTGGAAGCCCCAATTCACTTAGCATTTTTTCAGCTTCCGCTTCCAAAGTATATCCATCCATATCAGCAAACTGATCTTCAAGATCACCAACACGAATACCATCTTCTTCAGTCATTTCATCTTTATCATAAATAGCCTTTCGCTCAGCATACACCTTATACAAAGCTTTGTGCCCCATAATAACGGTATCAATAACCTGAAACGAGTCATAAGCAAACTGATCCTGCTTTAAAACAGAAATACGTAAACCAGAATCATAAATAACCTTTCCATTGGATGCATCTAAATCAGAACTTAAAATCTTCAAAAAAGAAGACTTTCCTGCACCATTTGCTCCAATTAAACCATAACAGTTCCCAGGCAAAAATTTAGCATTTACATGTTCAAATAACACATTACCTGAAAAAGCTAACGTTAAATCATCAGTTAAAAGCATCCGGTAAGTATAAGACGTGTTATTCAAACCTGCAATACATACTTAAATAAGATTTAAAGTTAATAAATAATTAACAAATTAAATAACACCATTAAATTCTAAAAATAATCATTATTTCTTAGAAAGCATCTTAGATAACCCCTGAGATAACGTATTATTATTTTTATTCCCAGCAAGTAGTAATTTACTAACTTTTTCCATAAACTTTTTATCATTCATTGCCGTTTTAAAAAACCCACCACCAGAAGCAGAAGAAAACTTAGAAATATGTACTTCCATTGGATCTTTATCATTAAATTTATCAGTCATATATCACCACTTTTTTTATTATACTCTCTAAATCTAGAAACGAATAATTAAAAAAAAATAATGTATCGAAAAAACTGCATTAATCAAAATATAAAAACATAGAAAATATAAACAAAAAGTAAACTTTATCTTACACAAAAAAAGATATATACTACAACAAAATACATCCAAAGCATAAAATAAAATTAAAATAAAATAATGAATATAAAATCAAAAACCAAAAGAATCAAATTTATTGAAACAGAAAAAGGCATTATAAGCGTTAAAAAAATTTTAAAACCACTTGCAAAAACAGATCAAATAGCACTTCAAAAAAGTATAAATCAAGTAGAAAATTTAAATTTGAATAACATTAAAATAACGTTTTCTAAAAAAACAAACAAAAAATGGGAAGTTAAAGTTAGCGGCAACAATTCAGAATGTAATTTCTTATTTAAATACACCATAAATAAACACAATAATTTGACAATCTAAACAAGAACGATGATAATCAATCCATAATGGATAGACGTTATACTGAAACAATTAAGATTAATAACGTAAATATGGGATCTAAGCATCCCGTAGTTATTCAGTCTATGACAAACACCCCTACAGCCGATATAGAGGCAAGCATTAAACAAATTAAAGAATTAGAGGATGCCGGATCAGAACTCATTCGACTAACTGTTAACGATTATGAAGCCATGGAAGCAATCCCAAAGATTGCAGAAACATTACGTAGTGATGGCTATACCGCACCACTAATCGGTGATTTTCATTATAATGGCCATATTTTATTAGCTAAATACCCTGAATCAGCACGTTATCTAGATAAATACCGTATTAATCCTGGCAATGTTGGTAAAAAAGATAAACATGACAGTAATTTTTCTCAAATGATTGAAATTGCATTAAAAAACGATAAGCCAGTAAGAATTGGTGTAAATGGAGGATCCTTAGATCAAGAACTATTAACAGAGCTAATGACAAAAAATGCAGCAGAAGCAGATCCAAAAGATGCTCAAGAAATTTTTGCTGAAGCAATGATACAAAGTGCCTTACGAAGTGCCGCATTTGCAAGAAAAATTGGAATGCCAAAAAACAAACTTATACTAAGTGTAAAAATGTCTGATGTACAACATATGGTTGACGTATATCAGAAATTAGCTGAACGCTGTGATTATGCCCTCCATTTAGGGTTAACAGAAGCCGGAAGCAGTATGAAAGGTGTCGCTGCTTCATCAGCTGCACTAGCTATTTTATTACAACAAGGGATTGGAGATACTATTCGTATTTCCTTAACACCCGAACCAGGTAAAAGTAGAGCTGAAGAAGTTAATGCGTGTAAAGCCTTGTTACAATCGATGGGCTTACGTTTTTTTATGCCCATGGTTACCAGTTGTCCAGGCTGTGGACGAACAAACTCTGATAAATTTGTTTACTTAGCGCAAGATATTACAAATTACATCGAACAAAACATGAAAACATGGAAACAAAAATATCCAGGCGTCGAAACCCTAACCATCGCCGTCATGGGCTGCGTTGTAAATGGGCCAGGTGAAAGTAAGCAAGCTGATATTGGTATCAGTTTACCAGGAAGTTCAGAAGCACCCAGTATTCCTGTTTACCAAGATGGCGATCTATTAACTGTTCTAAAAGGTGATGATATTAAAGATCAATTTATTACTATCCTAAATACTTATATCGAAAAACGATACAGCCTAGTTAAAACACCATCATAAAAATACAATTAAAACGTACTTAATCCTGAAAACTCTTGAAAACGGTTAGATTCTCAGTAACCTATACCGGTACGTTTTGTTAATTACAGAGATATAAAACCCTAAAACACCAACTCCGAATAATTCACATGACCTGATTTTTCTTTCATCTTACTGATTATTCCATACATAATAATAGGCCACATCAAACATAAGAATATCATTAAACCAATGAGTTAAGGGGTATTAAGTATTGTGATTTTTTATAAAAAAAAATTTAAACGATAAAAATAATACTTTCAAAAGTTTATAAACACCAACCAATAATTTCCCTATAACCTCCACAAAGAAAAATATAATCACATCAGCAATTATAAAAACAAGCAGATAAAACTTATTCCATTTAGAAAAAATGAGTTAAGAAAAAATTAAAACGGGTTAAGTTATAACATCTATGTATTATCATGAAAAAGGTACTATTTTTTTGATTTATAACTATTTAGAACATGAGAAACATACTGTGAATGAATACCTAAATAAATTAGAACAAAAACTTACACATCAAGCGATAAAAGTGCCAATCATATAAGCATTATAGCATTGAGAAAAAATGGGTTAAGTTATTTTAGTTTAGTTTCCAAATAAAGGCAGTATCATTTAATAGATTAATCCTATCAGCACCTAATGTTCCTGTTTTATAAGCTTCTCGTTGAGAACTGCACCAAGCTCCTAACTTAATCCAATCATATAAGGTTTCATTAGGCTATCTATTATACAAACCTGTGTAAGGTTGGTAAAATAATATTGTGTCGTCTCTACTAAATAATTTGTCTACTGAATATCAAAAACGCTCAAAAACTGCACGTAAAAAAAGTACTCATTCTGAAGAGCGCTCCGTCACACATCTTCGTAGCGAAGCATCCTATTCACTTGGAAATGAACAAAAAAATCTTTTCGAAATATTAGAGACTAGTAATCAAAATCTTTTCATCACCGGTAAAGCTGGTACTGGCAAATCTGTATTACTAGAATCGTTTTCTAAAAATAGCACAAAAAATGTAGCGATAGTTGCCCCGACTGGTGTGGCTGCACTTAATGTGGGCGGGCAAACAATTCACTCATTTTTTAAATTGTCCCCGGAGATACAAGAAATTGGTTCAATAACTAAAGTCGATTCCCGTACTAAAGAAGTGTTACAAGGATTGGACGTTCTTATTATTGATGAAGTTTCTATGGTATCTGCCGACATTATGGAGGCTATAAGTGAGAAATTAAAGTTAGCACGACGAAACGACAAACCATTCGGTGGTATTCAGCTTGCATTATTCGGTGACCCGTATCAGCTACCGCCTGTTGTATCTGATGGGCAAGCAAAAAGATACTTATATCACAACTTCGGAGGATCATTCTTATTCAATTCTATGGCTTACAAAAACGCAAATTTCAAAATTCATGAGCTACGAACAGTATTCAGACAAAAAGATGAATCATTCCAACGGCTACTTAACGAGATACGCTCAGGTTTACTTAAAGACTCTACTTTGAATGATCTAAACATTAGATCCAAAATAAAGATGCCTGAGACTGGTATTATTACTCTCGCAGGTACTAATCGTGCGGTAAATGCGGTAAATAACAAAAAGCTTGCAGATCTTGAAGGTACGTTTAGAACATACGAAGCCAAGGTATCTGGCAAAATAACCGAAAGTTCATTTCCTACTGACAAAAACCTAAAATTAAAAGTTGGCGCTCAAATAATGATGTTAAAGAATGACACAAAAAAGCCAAGACGGTGGGCCAATGGTACTCTCGGAATTGTATCTAGCTTTAGTGATAACGATATACAAGTTGAAATTGATGGTGTTAAACACACTATATTGCCAGCTTGTTGGGAAACTATTAAGTACAAGTATGACCACGAAACTAGAAAACTAGAGAAAAAGGTCGTAAGTTCATTCAAGCAAATTCCAGTTCGACTGGCATGGGCTATCACTATCCATAAATCACAGGGTCAAACATACACACAAGTGGCGATAGACCTATCCGAGGGTTCATTTGCCCATGGCCAAGCTTACGTTGCATTAAGTCGCTGCACAACACTCGAAGGAATATATTTAGAATCCCCCATTCATAGGGAAGATATAATTGTAGATCCTGATGTAATCAAGTTCATGCAAGGAATAATATAAAAAAAACAATTACTGGATTAAGATAGCTTAGGTATTATTTACAACACATTCATTATATAATTAGTTATAAATATGAACTCTAAAACCATTTTTTTCTAAAATAAAATCATATATTAATTAAAAATTGAAATAAACTTAACATAATATGTACCATGTTATACACTTTAACTTTGTTTTAATTATAAATTTTTAGTTAAAACAACCACATTTAATAGTTAAAAATGTTAAAAAAATATAAAAGGAAAAAGTATGTCTATAACTAAAGTTGTAGCTATAGGCTCTGCAATAACATTAGCAGCTACGGATCATAGTTATCATCTACGTGGAACTAATCGTCAGCTCCAAGTTGATCTTCCTGATAGTACGCCATCACCTAGTTCTGCGACTAGCTATCCTATGCCTTCATGGGCGCCTACACTAGTCCCTACATTAATTCCTACAGATGATAAACGTAATCAAACGACTAGTAACTTAAGTAAAAACAACCATAAAAACCGTAAAAAAGAAAAAAAACGTAAACTAGCATCTTTATTTACAAAAGAAAATATAATAACAACAATCGTGATACTTCTTTTGTTGCAGCTGCTTCATCGTATAAACAAAAAATATATACAAAATAAAAAATTTAAAAGATTTGAACAAAAGGTTATCAGAAAAACTGAAGCAGAACAAAAAAAAGAAAAAGCAGCAGAAAAAGCAAAAGCAGAAGCACCACCACCACCACCACCACCAAGTGAAGCAAAACAAAGAGAAGCAATAGCAGCAGTAATCGATGAGTTAAAGGAAAAAGTAGCAAAATCAGCACTTGAACAAACTGATCCCCAAGAAGAAAAACAAGAAGAAAAACAAGAGGTTGCTAAAATGCAATTAAGATTAGCTCTTAATTTCTATCATGGAAAAGGTACTACCAAAAATGATGAACAAGCACTTAGGTGGTTTACAGAATCAGCAAAAAATAAAAACGCTGAGGCTCAATATCATGCAGGTCTTATGCACCATAGTGGAGAAGGGACTAACAAAGATATTAGCAAAGCGTTTAAGTATTACAAAGATTCTGCGGAACAAGGTAATGCTAACGCTCAATATGCGGTAGGACATTGCTGTAATAATGAGGTTGATGAAACACTTATTTATGATGAAGAGTTAAATAAAAAAGTAAAAGATTATAAGAAAATGTTTGAATCGTGGAAAAAATCTGCTGAACAAGGTCATACTATGGCTCAATATAGATTAGGACAATGTTATTTAGTTGGAAAAGATACTCCTAAAAATTATGATGAAGCGTTTAAATGGCATAAAAAAGCTGCTAAACAAGGACATGATAAATCTCAACATATTTTAGGTGATATGTACGCTAATGGAGAAGGTACTACTAAAAATCTTCAAAAAGCGTTTAAATGGCATAGAAAAGCTGCTAAACAAGGACATGATGAATCTCAACATATTTTAGGTCTTATGTACTATCATGGAGATGGGACGACTCAAAATTATCAAAAAGCATTTGAATGGGTTAAAAAATCAGCTAAACAAGGAAATGCTCAAGCTCAACATAATTTAGGTTTTATGTATTATCATGGAAAAGGCACTTCTAAAAATTATCAAAAAGCTTATACCCATTTTTTGATTTATGACTATTTAGAAAAGGAGAAACATACTGCGAAT